>JBBIKA010000064.1:0-18412 GCA_037445695.1 Chloroflexota bacterium | reverse complement strand
AAACATGACGTGCATCATTGTTTGATCGGCCATCTTCCGGTATATAAATAGTGTCACATATAGCACAGGCTGATGGTGGCCTGGGTTCGGCACAGGTGGTGAACGCCTGCCCGTTTCGCCGCGCGCGAGGGGCGGGCGTTTTCTTTTAGCGCGGAGCAGAACGTGCGACGCTGTTGGCAGATCCGACAAGAGCTAACCGCAAAAACCGGCGAGGGGCGACCCAACGGATGGCTGGTGCAATGCGCCGACTGCGCGATGTACCTGAGCGATCAATCCTGTTGGGAGCAGTGCAAGGGTTCGCCGTGTTGCTGCGCGCCGCTCCACGTCACCTGCGATTTCTGTGCTCTCTACATCGAACATCGCCGCGAGATCGCCCAAATGCTGCAAGCCACCCAGGATCAGGCCGCAAGCCCAGGCCGACCGCCGCCTCAACCGACTGCGGCGCCGCCACCCATTTCGCTCAAAGGAGACGTGTCAGCAACTATGGAGAAGCTACAGTTCAACATCCCCACCATGTGGGCCGACCACCATGTGCTCAAAGTGCGGGCCGTCCTGACCAACATGGCCGGCGTGCAGGACGTGGTGGCCAGCTCCGCATTCCGCATGGTCGCGCTCACCTATGACCCCGCCGTGGTCACGCCGGACCAGATCGCGGCCGCGCTGGAAACGGCGGGCTATCCCATCTCGACCGACGGCGCCGGGGTCATTGCCGAAGCCGTCCCGGTCGCTTCCGGCCAGCGCGACCCGGCCTGGTTCCGCCTGGGCCTGCGCCAGTACCGGACCGACGAACGAGACCTGAAGACGAAGCGCTAGTCTACCCGTTCACTACCAGGAGCAACCACCCATGGCGAAAGTGACTATCCCTCCGAGCATTGACCCGGCCGCCTGCCAGGTGTTGGAATTCGCCGCGAGCGCAGGCATCACCACAGCCTTTGCGCGCGCCAGCGACATGAAGCCGTGCCCCATCGGCAGCGGCCAATCCGGCATCTGCTGCAAGAACTGCTACATGGGGCCGTGTCGCCTGACCAAAGACGGCCAGGTCGGCGTCTGCGGGGCCACGGTGGACACCATCGCCGCGCGCAACTTCGCGCGCGCCGTGGCCGCCGGCGCGGCCGCCCACTCCGATCACGGCCGCGATCTGGCGCTTACGCTCTACGCCGCCGCCCTGAACGAGGCCCCCGGCTATACCATCCGCGACGAGGCCAAGCTGCTTGCCGTCGCCGCCAAGCACAACATCCCCACCAAGGGCCGCCAGATCAACGAGATCGCGCTCGACGTGGCCAACAAAGCCATCAGCGAATTCGGCCAACAGCGCGGGGAACTTTCCTACATTTCCACCGCGCCGGCCAAACGCCAGGCGATCTGGCGGGAGCGCGGCATCGTCCCGCGCGGCATTGATCGCGAAGTGGTGGACATCCTCCACCGCACCCACATGGGCGACGACCAAGATGCCGAACACATCCTGACCGCCACCCTGCGCACGGCCCTGGCCGACGGCTGGGGCGGTTCGATGTGGGCCACCGACATCTCCGACATCCTGTTCGGCACCCCGGCCCCCCTCGTCGGCGCGGTGAACCTGGGCGTCTTGCGCGATGACGAAGTCAACATCATCGTCCACGGCCACGAACCCACCCTGAGCGAGATGATCGTCGCTGCCGTCCAGGACCCCGAACTGATCGAATTCGCCCGCAGCAAAGGCGCCAAGGGAATCAATCTGGCCGGCATCTGCTGCACGTCCAACGAGATCATGGTGCGCCAAGGCATCCCCTCGGCCGGCAACTTCCTGCACCAGGAGCTGGCCATCCTCACCGGCGCGGTCGAGGCGATGGTCGTGGACGTGCAATGCATCATGCAGTCGCTGACCACCGTGGCAAAGAACTTCCACACGGAGATCATCACCACCAGCCCCAAAGTGAAGATTACCGGCGCCACCCACATCGAGTTCAACGAACATCACGCGCTGGACATCGCGCGCGCTATCGTTCGCCGGGCCATCGAGAACTATCCAAATCGCGGGGAAACCCGCATCCCGGAGATCTCGGAGCGGGTTGTGCCGGGCTTCAGCCATGAATATCTCAACTACATGCTGGGCGGCTACTATCGGGCCTCTTTCCGGCCGCTCAACGAAGCCATCATGACCGGCCGCATCCGCGGGGTGGCCGCCGATGTCGGCTGCAACAATCCGGGCGCGACCCAGGACAAGGAGCACATGGAGATCATCAGCGAACTGCTCAAGAACGACGTCCTGGTGGTCACGACCGGCTGCGGCGCGATCGCGGCCGGCAAGTACGGCTTCCTGCGCGGCGAAGCCGGGCTCGCCAAGGTCGGCCCTGGCCTGCGCGAGGTCTGCGAGGCCATCGGCATCCCGCCGGTCCTCCACATGGGCTCCTGCGTGGACAACTCCCGCATCCTCACCGTCTTGACGCAGATGGCCACCGAAGGCGGCCTGGGCGACGACATCAGCGACATCCCGGCCGTGGGCCTGGCGCCGGAATGGATGAGCGAAAAGGCGCTCGCCATCGCCAGCTACTGCGTGGCCTCCGGCGCCTACGTCATCATGGGCATCCGCTCGCCGGTCGAATTCTCCGACCAGGTCACCGAAATCATGTCCAAGGGGTGGGAAGCCCAATACGGCGGCAAGCTGGAATTCGTCAGCGATGCGGCCGAGGTCGTTCGTCGCGCCCTGGAGCACATTGACAAGAAGCGCGCCGCGCTCAAGCTCCCGGCCTACAACCCCGATCGCTTCGGCCAGTCGGGCGACGTGCCGCTGCAATCCTATTTCGAACTACCGTTGGAAGAGCAGATGGCGGAGCTGTATGGGTAAGGGGTATCAGGGATTAGGGATTAAGGATTAGGGATTGGATGGTGGATGGGGATGCCGATATTCAATCCCCAATCCCCAATACCCGCCCAAGCAAGGACGGAGGAACACACACATGTCGCGTTACATCGCTACGCGCGCCATTCGCGGCGCGAATTTGATCACACAGGAAGCCGAAGCGCTCCTGAACAAGGCATTGAAGGAGCTGGGGCCGGAAACACCGGTGGCGTTCCCCAACACGGCCTACTACCTGCCGACCATCCTCGGCATGACCGGCCGCGAGGTGACCAAGCTGGGCGACCTGCCGCCCGTGCTGGAACATGCCAAGGAACTGTTGCACCCCGTCCCGTCGCCGCAGTGCTGGACCCCCTATCTGGGCGAGACGCTGGATTGCGGCATGGCGACACTGCTGTCGGCCGAGATCATCGAGGCGGTGCGCTTCGTCTACGGCGAGGAGCCCGGGGTCATCCCCGGCTTCCATGCGACGGGCGGCAGCTTCACCAGCCCCGAATTCGCCGGCGAAGGCGGCAACGGCACCGGCCGACTCAACGGCCCGATTGACGACATCCAGTTGCGCTCCTGGGGCATCCAGCTCGTGGACGGCCGCATGCCCGGCTTCGCGGCCATCGTCGGCGCGGCCAAGAGCAACGAAGTGGCGGTCAAGATCGTGCGCGAGCTACAAAAGCGCAACATCCTGATCTTCCTCTCCGGCAACGTCAACGGCCGCTCGATCATCCACCAGCTCATGGAAGAAGGGGTCGAGATGGGCTACGACACCTATATCGTGCCGTTCGGCCTGGATACCCTCTCGGCCATCTACGCCATCGGCTTTGCCACCCGCTCGGCCCTCACCTTCGGCGGCCTGAAGGGCGGCCAGGCGAAGGATATCCTGCTCTACAACCGCCAGCGCGTCTTCGCGTTCGTGCTGGCGCTGGGCGAGGTAGACGATCTGAAGTATGCCGCCGCGGCCGGCGCCATCAACTACGGCTTCCCGGTCATCGCCGACACGCGCATCCCGCAAATCCTGCCCACCGGCGTCACCACCTACGAGCACGTCATCTCGATGCCGTTCAACGAGATCGAAGGCAAGGACGACCTGGAGCGGGCCGAAAAGCTGGTGCAGAAGTGCATCGAGGTGCGCGGGGTGAAGATCAAGCTGGCCGAAGTGCCCATCCCGGTGCCCTACGGCTCCGCGTTCGAGGGCGAGGTGGTGCGCAAGAAGGACATGCGCGTGGAGTTCGGCGGCAAGTACAGCCGCGCCTTCGAGTACCTGCGCATGGTGGACATGGATCAGGTGGAGGACGGCAAGATCGAGGTGATCGGCCCCGACTTCAGCCATGTGCCCGTGGGCGGCGCGATGGACTTGGGGATCGTCGTGGAGGTAGCCGGCCGCAAGATGCAGAAGGACTTCGAGCCGGTGCTCGAACGCCAGATCCACTACTTCATCAACGGCGCGAGCGGCATCCAACACATCGGCCAGCGCGATATCACCTGGATCCGCATCAGCCAGGCCGCCGCCGATAAGGGCTTCAACCTCCGCCACTTCGGCGACATCCTGCACGCCCGCTTCATGTCCGACTTCGGCGCCATCGTGGACAAGGTGCAGGTCAAGATCATCACCGATCCGGCCCTCCACGCCGAGTGGCTCCAGAAGGCACGCGAGGCCTATGACTATCGCAACAACCGCCTGGCCGACATGACCGATGACTCGGTGGAGGAGTTCTACACCTGCACCCTCTGCCAGTCCTTCGCGCCGACGCATGTGTGCCTGGTGAGCCCGCAACGGCTAGGCCTATGCGGCGCGTACAACTACCTGGACTGCGCGGCGTCCTACCAGATCAACCCCACCGGACCCAACCAGCCGGTGCGCAAAGGCATGGTCATTGACCCGGTCAAGGGGATCTACGCCGGCCTGAACGAGATCGCGCAGCAGAAATCCCAAGGCACGGTGCAGGAAGTGGCGATGTACTCGATCATGACCAGCCCGATGACGGCCTGCGGCTGCTTCGAGTGCATCGTGATGTTGATCCCGGAGGCGAACGGTGTCATGGTGGTGAGCCGCGAGGACACCAGCATGACCCCGGCCGGCATGACCTTCAGCACGCTGGCCGGCATGGCGGGCGGTGGCCTGCAGACGCCCGGCGTCATGGGCGTAGGCAAGTACTACCTGACCAGCCCCAAGTTCATCTCGGCCGACGGCGGCTTCAAGCGCGTCGTCTGGATGTCGAGCATCCTCAAACAGACGATGGCCGAGGAACTGCAGCGGGTTGCCGAGCGCGAAGGGGACCCCGATCTGATCAGCAAGATCGCCGACGAGACGATCTGCACCGATGTGGACGGCCTCCTCGCCTACCTGACGGAGAAAGGCCACCCGGCGCTGACGATGGATCCGATCTTCTAGCGCCCTCATCCCCGTCCCTCTCCCGCCTGCGGGAGAGGGACGGTCCTCACCCCTGAAAGTCGCATTACCTTTGCAACTTCCCCAGCAAAACCCGCGCAAACTCCACCGGATCCGCGTAGATATTGTAGTCGGCCACGGCCGCGATCGGCGCGGACGGATCGGGTTGCACGGCCACCACCAGCCCGGCATCCTGGATGCTCATAAAGAGGCCGGTATCGCCGTCCATGCCGAGCGCCAGGAACAGCCGCGGGGCCCTTTCGCGAAATTTCGCGAAACTGCGCGCGCCGGCCAATCCGATGAGCTGATCTTCGCTGATCCAGCCGGCGTCGAGCGCGGCCATATCGCCCCCCACGGCCGCGCCGAGCGCCTGCGCCAAGCGGGCCGCCAGCGCGAAGCCCTCGGCCGACTTGAGGCCCAGGCCGCCGGCCACGATCACGGCCGCGTTGGCCAGGGTGAGGGGCGCGGCGCCCCCACCCCGGCCCTCACCCCTGACCCCTCCCCCAAATTGGGGGAGGGGTTGAGAGGGCGGAGGCGCCGGCCAGGTCAACCCCGTGTCCTCGATCGTGCCGGTGCGCCACGGCTCATTGAAGGCCGCCGGCAACAACGTCGTATCCACCACGGCTACGGCCGGCGATGCCAGCAGCGCCACCCGCTGCCGGGCGGCATCATCCAGCACCGGCTGATGCGCCACCACGCGCTGGTAAATCGGATCCACCTCCAGATCGGCGGCGCGAGCGCACAGGCTGCCGTTCAGCGCCTGCGCCAGGCCCGGCCCCAGCGTCCGGCCCAACCGCGTGGCGAAACGCGAAATTTCGCGAAAGGGGAAGAGCACCACCTGCGGGCCGCGCGGCCGGAAAAACTCCACCAGATCGGCCAGAGCAGGCGTCCCGCGGGCCAGCCACACCCGATCGGCGCCGGCCTGGATGGCCCGATTCCCGTCGGCGGCTTCGGCCTCGCCGGCCATGAGCAGGTGCACATAGGCGCCCAAGGCATCGGCCAACACGCGACCCTTGCCGATCAGGCGCAACAGGCCATCGTCGAGCCGGCCGGCGAGCGCGACGACCCAAACGCCGCCGGTTGCAGTCGTCGGCTGCTCGCCAGCGGCCGCAACGCCCATCAGTGCTTCATAATACGACAGATCCAGGCTCATGGTGCGCCTCCTCTACGCGGCCGCCGCGGGAATCAGCCGCTGCGCCTGCAAGACGGTCCACAACTCGTCAACCGCCGCGTCGAGCGGCCCGGTGATCACCTGGCCGCGCGTGCGCTCCGGCGGCAACACCAGGCCCCCGACCTCCACATCCGGCGCCAGGTCCTCGGCCGTCAGGCCCAGATCCGACGCGGTGCAGATGGCGAGCAGGCCCGGCGCCCAGGCATTGGCGATGCGCGCCGGCTGCGGGTAGCGCGGCCGTTCGGCGCCGGCCACGATCGCCACCACGGCCGGCAATGGCAGGGAAATGGCCTCGCCCACGCCTGGGTCCACCACGGCCACAGCCTCCACAGCCCCCACCTCAGCCCCCACCCCAACCCCTCCCCCCAAATTGGGGGAGGGGCTAGAAGACGGACTAAGGCTGGGGAGCACGTCGAGCGCCACGGGCCAGCCGAGCGCGGCCGCCAGCCGCGGGGCCAGGCCGCCGGTGCCGTCCACTGCGGCCGCCTGTCCGACCAGGACCAGGTCTACCGGCGCCAGATGGCCGATGCCCGCCGCCAGGGCCTTTGCCACGGCCCGGCCGGTGGCCGCGGCCAGTTCCGGCCCGGCGATCAGCAACGCGCGATCGGCGCCCATGGCAATGGCCTCGCGGCCCACGTCTTCGGCGTCGGCGTCGCCGACCGTCAACGCGACCACCTCGCCGCCGGCCGCTTCGCGCAGGCGCAACGCCGCCTCCAGCGCGTGCTTATCGGCCGGGTTCATGATCTTGACCGCCCCGCGCAGGTCGAACTCCTCGCGACTGCGCGAGATCTTGACCGTGGCCGGATCGTATGTTTGTTTCACACATACCACGATGCGCATGGTAAGCTCCTTTACGGCCTCACCCGCACGCCGTAGGGGCGCATCACCTGTTCGGCGATGACGATGCGCTGGATCTCGTTCGTGCCCTCGAAGATCTCGGCAATGCGCGCATCGCGCCACATCCGTTCCAGAACGAAATCGCGGCTGTAGCCCCAGCCGCCGTACACCTGCAGCGCGCGGTTGATCGCGCGCGAGGCCACCTCTGAGCCGTACAGCTTGCACATGGCCGCCTCGCGGGTATAGGGCTGATGGGTGTCCACCATCCACGCGGTGCGATAGACGAGGGAGCGCAGCGCCTCGATCTCGGTGGCAGTGTCGGCAATCATCCACTGGATCAACTGCTTGTCGGCGATGGGCCGGCCGAACTGCACCCGGCTCGCGGCATAGCGACACATCAGGTCGAGCGCGGCCGCTGCGCCGCCCAGGCACGCCGCGCCCAGGCCGAGCCGGCCGGTATCCAGCGTCTGCATGAAGGTGATGAAGCCGGCGCCCACCTGGCCCAACACATTGGCCGACGGCACGGCCACCTCATCCAGGATGATCTCGGAGGTGGCGCTGCCGCGAATGCCCAGCTTGTGCTCGATGGTGCCGACCGACAGGCCGGGCATGCCCTTTTCGACGATGAACGCGGTCACGCCCCCGCGCGCGCCGAGCGCAGGGTCGGTGACGGCCAGGACGGTCATCACATCGGCGATGGGGCCGTTGGTGATGTAGATCTTCGACCCGCTGAGGATCCAGCGGTTGCCGTCCCGGACCGCACGGGTCTGGATCGAGGCCGCGTCCGAACCGGCGTTCGGCTCGGTCAAACAAAAGGCCGCGATCTTGCGGCCGGCGCACAGGTCGGGCAAGAAGCGGCGCTTCTGCTCCTCGTTGCCGCCCAGGTAGATGGCCATGACGCCGATGCCGATGTGCGCGCCGATGATGGTGGCCGTGCTGGTGCACACCGCGCCGATGGCCTCCATCAGCAGACAATAGCCCAGCTCACCCAAGCCGGCGCCGCCGTACTCCTGCGCGAACGGCACGCCCAGCAGCCCGTTTTCGCCCAGCTTGCGCACCAGCTCCATGTCGGGCCAGCCCTGGCGATCCATCTGGCGGGCCCGGGGCAATACCTCTTGCGCGGCAAACTCCTGCACCATCTTGCGGAAGAGCTGATGGGGCTTGGGAAGTGTGAAGTCCATATGGCCTCCCTATACACCAGGGCTGGTAGCTACTCGCCCGACCGTCATGAATGTTGAAAAATTAAACCGGTAATTGTCTGCGCCCGCGCGCTGTGCGTCCCGTGCGCCCGCCCGGCGATAAATCGTCCGGGCTACCCAGCAGCGCCCGCTGAACCGGGCTGGCCAGTGCGTCGGCGTCGGAGCTAGCCCCGTTGAGTGCGAAGCCTCCCCGTGGGACGGGGCGCTGCTCGGTAGCACGAGCCATTTATGGTCGTGCGGGCGTCAGCAACGGGACGCCTCGTCCATTGCCGGAATAAATTCTTCACGTTCATAACGGTCGGGCTACGCTATGGAAGCCCCGTCAACGGGGCTGGTGTAGGGGCGTGGCATGCCACGCCCCTACTACGGCCGCACCTTGACGGCCGTCCCGGCAAACAGGCCGCCGGCGATGATGATCTGCTGGATCTGGGTCGTCCCCTCGGCGATCTCCAGGGCGCGCGCGTCCCGATAGTAGCGCTGGATCGGATAGTCCATGATGTAGCCGTAGCCGCCGTGCACTTGTACGACCTTGTTGGTGACGTTGCCGGCCATGCGGCTGGCGAACAACTTGGCCATGGCCGCCTCTTGCGTGAAGGGCCGCCCCTGATCGGCCAGCCAGGCCGCCCGCCGCACCAGTCCCTCGGCCGCGGCCACTTCGGTGGCGCAATCGGCCAGGTAACCTTGGATCGCCTGCTTATTGCCGATGGGGCCGCCGAACTGGACGCGTTCGCCGGCGAACTTGACCCCCAGCTCGACCGCACGGCGGGCCAACCCGACCGCGATGGCCGCCAGCCCCACGCGGCCGTAGTCGAGCGTCTCGAGCGCGATCTTGTACCCCTCGCCCTCCGCGGCCAACAGGTGATCGGCCGGGATGCGACACTCGTTCAGGTAGAGCCGGTGGATGCTGGCCCCGCGCACGCCCAGCGTCTTCTCGCGGCCGCCGATCACCAGGCCCGGGGCCTCGCGGGGCACGACGAACGCGCTGAGGCCGCGGGCGCCGGCCGCGGGATCGGTGGCCGCGAAGATCACGAAGGCGCCCGCGATGCCCCCGTTGCTCACCCATGTCTTGGCGCCGTTCAGCACATACTCGTCCCCCCGGCGGGCGGCCGTCGTGCGCAGGCGCGACGGATCGCTCCCTGCGCCGGCTTCGGTGAGGGCGAACGCGCCGATGCGCTCGCCCGCGGCCATTTCGGGCACCAGCCATTCCTTGAGGCCCGCGGCCCCGCGACGCAGGATCGTGCCCAGGGCCAAGGTGTTGTGCACGTGGAGCGTCAGCGCAGTGCTGACGCACTCCGCGGCCACAGCTTCGAGCAGAAGGGTAAGGGTCATAAAGTCGAAGCCGGCGCCGCCATAGGGCTCCTCGGGCACCATGACCCCCATGAACCCCTGGCCGGCCGCGCGCTTCAGGAGGCGCGGCGGCAACGCTTCTTCCCGATCCGCCTGGTCGGCCACCCGGGCCACCTCCCTGGCGGCAAACTCCCGGAACATCTCCCGGGCCATCTCCTGTTCCCCGCTCAAAGAGAAGTCCATACCTCCTCCTCTAATCCCCAACCCCTAATCCCCAATTCCCAATCCCTAATCCCCCTCCCCCTACACCCCCTCCCGTTCGGCGATCAACCCGGCCAGGAACGCCCGGGTGTGTTCCACGCGGGCCAGGTTCTCGCCGCCGGCCTGGGCCAACGAGGCGGCCTGATCGGCGACCTCCCGATAGATCCGGCGGACAAGGCCCAGGTTGACGACGGCCAGGCGCCGGACCAGGTCTTCCCAGGCCGCCGCGACCTGGGGGTTGGCGTGATTGTGGAGCTTGAGCGCCACCTGATGGGCCGGCGAGCGGCCCAGGTTGGCCGGCACCGCTTCGTCGAGCTGCTTGCCGGCGATCGCGTAGTAGTAGCTGGCCATCGGGTTGACCAGCCGCTGGATGCGCGGCCACACGCAATCGGCCTCTTGGGCCAGGCCGAAGAACGCCAGGTAATACGGGATCGCTTCGCTGTAATTGCCCGACACGAACGCGTGGCCGGCCTTCACCGAACAGTAACTTGCCAGATACCACTTCAGGTCGTCGAAGCCGGCGCGCGCCTGCGGCATACGCAGCGCCTCGAGCTGGATGCGGGCGGCCTGTAGGTAACGCTGCGCGCTGCCGGCAAAATCCTTCTGGCGCAGTTCCGAACCTTCGCGGAAGAGGCTCTCGGCCGTATAGAGCGAGATCGGCTCGCCGGCCGGCAACGGCTCGCGTGCCAGATGACCGGCCGGCAACGCCAGCTCGGGCCGCTGGAGCAGGCGGGCGATCTGCTCCGGCGCGATGCTGTAGCCGTCGCCCTGGGGCACGATCTTCCCCTCGGCGACCAGATCGCGACACAGCCCCGCCACGGCATCCTTGTCCGTATCGGCATCATAGAGCACGCGCGTGAGCTGCACGGTTTCGATCGGCATCCCCCCTTCGACCAGGCGCCACACGTAAACGCGCTCGCAGGCGCGCACGAGATCGTCAAGGGCGGGCAGCTCCACCGGGAGGATCGGCGCGTAGCTGCACGGCTGGCCGCCTGCGAAGCGCAGCGCAAGGCTGGTGATCAACAGGCGCATCATGTCGGGCACGGCCAGCTTCAGGGGCAACGCGTTCTCTGCATCGTAACGGTCCTGCAGCAGATCGGCCGCATCGCTGAGCGACAACGCCTCGGAATGGCTGCGGACGGTGGCCAGGAAATCGGCCGCCACCCGGCGTCGGGTGGCGCCGTCCACCACGCGCAGCCCGACCTCGCGGAAGAAGCTGCGATACCGCTGTTCGAGTTCGCTCTGAGCGCGACCGGCCTGGGCCGCGGCCGGCCGGGAGCCCGACCCTGCTCCCTCGGCCGCGCCACCGGCCGCCGGAACCTGGACGGGCACGAGTACGGTTGAGGCGGGAACACCGGAAGCGGCCGGCTTGGCCAGGGGCGGCGGGGTCACGGCCGACTGGGCCGGCTTTCGCATGCTGACAAAGAGCTGCAAGCCCTGCTCTTCGATGGCCACCAGGTCGGGATAGGCTTCCAGGAACGCCCGAAACTGCTGAAAGCCGTAGTTGGCTTCGCTGAAAGAGGAATCCAGGTTGAGCATGATCTGCTTCAACCGGCCGGCATAGATGGGCAGTTCGCCCTTTTGTTCAGCTGCGCTGAGGGCCCGGCGCAACAGCTCGCGCGGGTCGGGCAGGCGCAGCTCCTCCGAGATATCCACCGCCTCTTCGGTGACCAGTGTTTCGTAGAAGATGAATTCGTCGCAGGCCCGGCGCAGCAGGTCGCTGGTGGCCGCGCGCAAGCCGATGCCGATGGTATACTTCCCGTGATCCCGCAGCTTGTGAATCAGCTCCGTGAAATCGCTGTCGCCCGAGATGATCACATAAAGGTCAATGCTGGGCCGGGTAAAGACCGTCTCCAGCGCATCAATGGCCAGGCGGACGTCCGCCCGGTTCTTCTGTTGCACGCCGACCGAATAAAGTTGAAAGAGATCAATGCCGTTCTCCAGCATGGCCCGGCGATAACGATGAAAGCGTCCCCAGTCGCCGTAGGCGCGTTTGATGAGCAGGCGGCCGCGCGTCCGCAGCAGATCCATCACGGCGGTCACATCGAAATCGCCGAAGTTGGCTTCAGCCGAGGTGGCTACGTTTTCGAAATCTATAAAAACCGCAATTTGTGGGCCGTTGGGTCGAGTGTCCATTCGAAAAAGATCCCTTTTGATAGATTTGGGCATTTAGCTCACGTGCCAGGCACTTGGAAAGTGCCTGGCACGTGAGGGGCATCTCAGCTATCGGTAAACTTCGGCTGCCGCTTTTGCAGAAACGCGCTGACCCCTTCGGTGGTATCGTGGCTGCCGATCAGCTTGCCGAACTGCTCGGCCTCGAGGGCCAGGCCTTCGCTGAGCGAGACCTTCAGGCCGCCGTAAATGGCGCGCAGCGCGGCCTCGTTGGTCAGCTTGCTCTTGGCGGCCAGCTTGCGGGCCAGCCCCTTGGCCTCGGCCAATACCTGGCCGGCCGGAACCACTTTGTTGGCCAAGCCAAGGCGGAACGCCTCCTGCGCGTTGATCAGGTCGCCCGTGAGGATCAACTCGGCGGCCTTGGCCGGACCGACGATGCGCGGGAGCCGCTGCGTGCCGCCCCAGCCGGGGATGATGCCCAGGTTGCTTTCCGGCTGGCCCAGTCGGGCACGGTCGGCGACGATGCGAATATGGCAGGCCATGGCCATCTCCAGGCCGCCGCCCAGCGCCACCGCGTTGATCGCCGCGATCACCGGCTTGGTGCATGCCTCGATCTTGTCGAAGAGCCGCTGTCCCTTCAAGATGAACTCGCGCGCCTCGGCTGCATCTTTGACCGCGGCGATCTCGTTGATGTCGGCGCCGGCTACGAACGCGAACTCGCCCGCGCCCGTGATGATGATCACCTTGACCTGCTCATTAGCGATCAGCTCGTCGAACGCGGCATCCAGATCGTTCAACGTGGCCCGGTTGAACGCGTTCGCAGGCGGATGGTCTATCGTCAACACCGCCACGCGATCCTCCAGAGCGATTCGGACGTTGGTATATTCTCCCATGGGAAGCTCCTTTCACGCGTCTTCACGGACGTGCCAGACACTTCTCGCCAAGGGCCTGGCACGTCCCTGGCTCTTCTCACGCGTACTCATGGAACCCGCGGCCGACCTTGATCCCCAGGTGCCCGGCGCGGACCTTGGTGCGCAACAGGCGGGCCGGCCGGAAGCGTTCACCGTATTGCGCGTGGAACTGCTCCAGCCCGGCCAACACCGTATCCAGGCCGATGATGTCGGCGATGGCGAGCGGCCCCTTGCGCTCGCCGTGATAGGTCATGCCGGTGCCGGCTACCATCGCCAGGTCTATGTCGTTGATGGAAGCGATGTGTTCCTGCAGCGCCAGCACCGCCTCATTGATGAGCGGATACATCACCCGCTCGATGCTGAAGACGCTCTTGGGATCACGGTCGAAGCTGGCGATCATCTGTTGCACGGGCTCGTCCGATTCGCCGCCGTAGCCGTAGAACCCCTTGCCGACCTTCTCGCCCAGCCGGCCGGCCTCCACCAGCTTGTAGAAGAGCTGCGCCGGCTCCATGCGCGGGCCGTATTCGCTGTAGAGATATTCGCCCACGTACTGGCACACGTCAATGCCCAACATGTCCATCAACGTGAAGGGCCCCATCGGCATGCCGAACGCCACGACGGCCTGATCAATCTCGGTCGCGGTCGCCGCGCCCTCCTGAAGACAATACGTCGCTTCGTTCAGATAGGGCATGAGCAGGCGGTTGACCAGGAAGCCGGGGCATTCCTGCACGACCACGGGCAGCTTGCGCAGCGACTCGGTGAACGCGACGACGTCGTCTATCGTCTCCTGGCTGGTCTCCAGGCCGGGGATCACCTCGACCAGCTTCATCACGTGCGCCGGGTTGAAGAAGTGCATGCCGATCACCTTCGCCGGCCGCTTCGTTGCGGCGGCCATCTCGCTGATGGAAAGCGCCGAGGTGTTGCTGGCGAAGATCGTTGTAGACGGCACCACTTCTTCCAGCTCGGCCAACACCCGCTTCTTGATCGCCATCTTCTCCGGCACGGCCTCGATGACGATGTCTACGTCGCTGAAGCTGTCGTAGGTGAGGGTCGGTTCGATGAGCGCCAGCTTGCTCTCCATCTCGCCGGCGCTCATGCGTCCCTTGTCCACCCGGCTCTGATAGATGCGGCGGATGGTTTCCATGCCCCTGTCCAGCATCTTCTGATCTATGTCCTTCAGCACCACGGGCAGGCCGCTGAAGCTGATCACCTGGGCGATCTCGCCGCCCATGGTGCCGGCGCCTACTACCCCTGCTTTGAAGATGTACATGCGCTCCTCCTTTCGGGTTGGAAATCGGCAAACGGGAGATTCATACGCGTTCGACGATCAGGGCGGCGCCCTGGCCGCCGCCGACGCACAGCGTGGCCGCGCCGTAGCGGGCGTTGCGTCGCTTCATCTCGTGGAGCAGGGTCACGACGAGCCGCGCGCCCGATTGGCCTACCGGATGGCCCAGGGCGATCGCGCCGCCGTTGACGTTCGTCTTATCCCAGTCCCAGCCGTGGCCGTCCTGCACCATCTTGATCCCGACGGCCAGCGCCTGCGCCGCGAACGCCTCGTTCAGCTCCACCAGGTCGAGCTGATCGTATTTGAGGCCGGCGCGGGCCAACGCCTTCGGCAGCGCGGTGGCCGGGCCGATGCCCATATAGGCCGGGTTGACGCCGGTATAGCCGTAGGACAGGATGCGCGCCATCGGCTTGAGGCCCAGCTTCTCCGCCCGCTCGGCCGTGGTGACCAGCATGGCGGCCGCGCCGTCGTTCATCGGACAGGCGTTGGCCGGGGTCACGGTGCCGCCTTTCTTGAACACGGTCGGGTAGAGGGCGGCCTTCTGGACGGTCAGCGCCGGATTGATGCTCTCGTCCTGGGTGATGAGCTCTTTGGCTACCTCCTGGCCGGCGGCCTTCTTCACCACCTCGACCGGCACGATCTCGTCCTTGAACTTGCCCATGCGGGTGGCCATGAACGCCTTCTTGTGGCTCTGCACCGCGAACTGATCTTGCGCCTCGCGGCTGATGTTGTATTGCTCGGCCAGGTTCTCGGCCGTGGCGCCCATAATCAGGTTGCAGGTCGGATCGGTGAGCCCTTCCCACAGGGCATCGGTGAACTCGGTATGGCGCAGCTTCAGGCCCCAGCGCGCGCCCTTGACCACGTAGGGGATCAGGCTCATGTTTTCGGTGCCGCCCACCAGATAAAGATCGCCGTCACCGACCTGGATCGCGTTGTAGGCGCTGGTGATCGCCTGCATGGCCGAAGCGCAGTTGCGCTGGACGGTATAGGCGGGCACATGCTCGGGGATGCCGGCATAGATGGCCGCCACGCGTGCGATGTTGGCCGCCTCGGAGGGCTGGCCGATGTTGCCGAAGATGACCTCGTCCAGGATGCCCGGATCAATGCCCGCGTCGGCAATGACGCGCTGCATGACGTACTTCGCCAGGTCGTAGGCGGGCACCGTCTTGAAGGCGCCGCCGAAGCTGCCGTTGGCCGTCCGCAACGGATTGGTGATGACCACTTCCTTCATAGATCGCCTCCTGCTGAATGGTGAATAGGTGCCAGACACGTGGGGGCCGCTTACTGCAGCCCGCGCAGGCACACCTCGAGCGCGGCGTAATACAGGCCGGCCACGTCGGTGCGCATCATGGCGCGGCGCATGGGGTGGGCCGTGAGCATCAGCGCGCCGTTGAGGGTGGCCCAGAGCACGCCGGCCGCCCGACGGGGGTCGGCTGCCGCGAAGATGCCCAGCGCCATCCCATCGCTCAGCGCTTGCGCCACCAGGCCCAACGCCCGCTCGCTCATGGCCAAAATCTGGGCGCGACGTTCGGCCGAGATGCCCTCTTCAAAAGCACCGCGGTCGAAGGCGGTCAACAACCGGAAATAATCAGGGGCATTTTGTGCGAAGGACAGATAGGCATCCGCCATCGCCCGCAGCTTCTGGTCGGGATGCAACACGGAATAGCCGTCGCTGGCCGCCTGCAACCGCGTCACCAGCTCGGCCAGCGCCTGCAGGACAAGCTCCGCGAGGATCGCTTCTTTGCTCTCGAAATACAGATAAACGGTGCCCTTGCCGACTTCGGCCTGGCGGGCAATCGCCTCGACGGTCGCCCGGTGAAAGCCGTCCTGGGCGAACACCACCCGCGCGGCCGCCAGGATCGCCTGACGGCGACGTGCCCGCTCTTGCTCACGACGGTCTATCGGCGCCACGGTGCACCCCGGCATCATCGGCTGCCGACGACAGAGGAGGGCCGCATCCGCCCAGCCGCCGCTGCCGCCGGCCCAGCCCGGCAAGGCCCGGCCCGACGGTCACCTGGGGAAGGCTGACCATCGGTCATTTATTGACTAGGCGTCAGTATAGTCCCTTCAGATGCGTTTGTCAAATAGGGACAACGCGGTGAACAGTTACCATTGGGGCCCGACCGGATTTCATGGTACAATCTCGTCATGCCGATTCGTATCCTACCGCCCGAAGTCGCCAACCAGATCGCCGCCGGCGAGGTGATCGAACGACCGGCCTCGGTCGTCAAAGAACTGGTCGAAAACAGTCTCGATGCCGGCGCCCGCGACATCCGCGTGGAAATCCGCGAGGGCGGCCGGCGCCTGGTGCGCGTCCAGGACGACGGCTGCGGCATCCCGGCCGCCGAAGCGCCGCTCGCCTTCGCCCGCCACGCCACCAGCAAGATCGCCACCGCCGATGACCTGACCCGCCTGACCACGCTGGGCTTCCGCGGGGAGGCGCTCGCCAGCATCGCGGCCGTCAGCCAGGTGACGCTGATGACGCGCGCCCGCGGGGCCGATGTCGGCGTGCTCGTGCGCGTGGCCGAGGGCCGGCTGGTGGGCCAGGAGCCGCACGGCGGCCCCCCCGGCACGGTCGTCACCGTCGAGCATCTCTTCGCCAATGTGCCGGCGCGGCTGAAGTTCCTGAAGCAGCCCGCGACCGAGGCCGGCCACGCGCAGCAGATCATCGCGCGCTATGCGCTGGCCTACCCCGACCGCCGCTTCAGCCTGATCAGCGACGGCCGGCTGGTATTCCAATCCACGGGCAGCGGCAAGCTGTACGACGTGCTGCTCAAGGTCTACGGCCTGGAGATGGCCAGGGAGATGCTGGAAATAGCAGAAGAAGCCGACAGGGTGGAGGCGTTGGAGCGGGGGGTGAAGGTGACGGGCTACGTCGGCGCGCCCGCGCTGCATCGGGCCAATCGAGGCTACATCACGTTGTTCGTCAACCGCCGCTGGTTCCAGGACGCCTCCATCGCCTACGGCGTGATCCAGGCCTATCACACGCTGTTGCCCGTCGGCCGCTACCCGGTGGGCGTCATTTTTCTGGAGCTCGACCCGGCCGAGGTGGATGTCAACGTCCATCCGACGAAGGCCGAGGTGCGCTTCCGCGACACGGCCGCCGTCTTCGCCGCGGTGCAACGCAGCGTGCGCCGCACGTTGGTGAGCCATGCACCCATTCCGCAGGTGAACCTGGGGACCCCGCCGGCCGGCGGCGGGCCGGCCGCGTGGGCCGCGCCGCACGATGCGCCGCCGGCCGCGCCTTCCGGCCCGGACTGGAGCGAACGACGCGCGGCCCTGCTCGCCGCGGGGACGGAGCAACAGCGTCTCTGGCCGGGGCCGACCATGCCCCAGGCCAGCGCCGCGGCCTCCGGGCCGGATGAGACGGCGGACCGGCCCGCCACAGGCCCATGGTCGGCCGAGCCGCCAACCCATCGGCCGGAGCCCGCGGCCCTCCTGCCCCTCTTGCGCGTGATCGGCCAGCTCGGCGCCACTTATATCCTCTGCGAAGGGCCCGACGGCCTGTACCTGATTGATCAGCACGCGGCCCACGAACGGGTGCTCTACGAGCAGTTCATGGCCGAGCGCGCCGACCGAAAGCCGGCGATCCAAGCGCTGTTGGAACCGCTCATCGTGGATCTGAGCCCCGAACAGGCGGCCTTGGCGGCCGAGGCGCTCGACGCGCTGAACGATCTGGGGATCGCCATCGAGCCGTTCGGCGGCAACAGCTATCTGGTGCGCAGCCTGCCGGCCATCCTCGGCCGCGACGATCCCCGAGCCGCCATCGGTGAGATCCTGGACGGGTTAGCGCAGGCCGACGATGTGGTGGCCGCGACGCGCGAGGCCGCGCTGATCACGACGATCTGCAAGCGGGCCGCGATCAAAGGCGGCCAGGTGCTGAGCCAAGCCGAAATGCAGGAGCTGGTGCGCCGGCTGGAGGCGTGCCGGTCCCCCCGCACCTGTCCGCACGGCCGGCCCACCGTGATCCACATGAGCGCGGCCGAGCTGGCGCGGCAGTTCGGCCGCACGTAAAGATCAAGGCGGGGATTTGCGGGCCGGCGGGGCGCGCGCCAGAACCCCCCCGGGCCCCCACCCTGCCCGCCCCCGCGGGGGGGGGGGCACCCGCCGGTTGTGGCGGGGGGGCCACC
>JBBIKA010000063.1:0-18853 GCA_037445695.1 Chloroflexota bacterium | reverse complement strand
CGAGAAGACCGTCGAGAAGGTGGTGGAGAAGGTCGTCACCCCGACGCCGGCGCCGAAAGCCCCCGGCCCGAAGACCTTGCGGTTGAACATGGGGCCGGGCGATATTCCGACGATTGATCCGGCGCTTTCGACGGACACCTCATCGGTCCAAATCGTCGAGTTGACCTCGGTGGGGCTCACGCGCCAAGATGAGGTTACGACCGACCTTAAGCCGGGTATGGCAACCAAGTGGGATATCTCGGCTGATGGTAAGGTCTACACTTTCCATCTGCGCAACGACGTGCCGTGGGTCAAGTGGGATGCCACCAAGAAGCAAGTAGTCAAGGTGCAGACTTGCCCGGATAAAGATGGCAAGACCAAAGATCGCCTGGTGACAGCGCATGACTTCGTCTATGGTATTCTGCGCACCTTGAATCCGGAGACCGCTTCGGATTATGCGTATGTCCTGAGCTTCGTGATCGAAGGCGCAGAGGAGTATAACTCCAAGGCCATCACCGATACGGCTAAGGTCGGGGTAAAGGCCATAGATGATTGGACGTTGCAGATCACCTTCAAACAGGCTGCTGCATACAATGCCAACATCGCTGGTATGTGGGTTGCTCATGCACAGCCGCAATGGCTGATTGAAGGGGATGATTGCACCGATGCTCGTAAGGATCGGTGGACGGAGACTGGTTTCTTCCAGGGTTATGGCCCCTATACCTTGAAGGAATGGGTGCACGATGCTTCGATCACCCTGGTGAAGAATCCGTTCTGGCCCGGTTCGCCGGACATTCCTCAAGCGAAGATCGACGAGATCACCTGGGTGATGTTGGACGAGGTACCGGCTTTTGCTGAGTATGAGGCGGGGAATCTCGATTCGGCGGGTGTGCCTCAAGCCGATATTGATCGTGTCAAGACCGATTCAGCTCTGTCCAAAGAGTTGAAAATCGCGCCGGTGTTGTGCACGTATTACTATGGTTTCAACACCAAGGCCCCTGTGGTAAACGACCCCCGCGTACGGCGTGCTCTGTCAATGGCCATTGATCGTAAGAGCCTCATTGCAAATGTGACCAAGGGCGAGCAAGAGCCCGCTCAGTGGTTCTCTCGACCTGGCTTGGCCGGTGCGCCTACCATGCAGACTCATCCTGATCTGGGCGTGAAGTTCGATCCGGCGAAAGCGAAACAAGAACTGGATGCCTACCTCAAGGAAAAGGGTACAACGGCGGATAAGCTGGACATTACTTTGATGTTCAACACTTCGTCTGGACATCAAAAGATTGCCGAGGCGATCCAGCAGATGTGGAAGACGAATCTCGGCCTGAATGTGAAATTGGCCAATCAGGAGTGGAAGGTTTACCTGAATACCATTCGTGACCCGAAGGGCACGCCACAAATCTGGCGCCTGGGTTGGTGCCAGGATTATCCGGATGCCAACAACTTCTTGAAGGAAGATGTGGGCTTCGGCGGTTCGGCTAACCCCAAGGAGGGCGGTGGGTTCAACTGGAAGAATGACAAGTATGAGAAGTTAGTGGATGATGCCGCTAAGGAGCAGGATCCCAAGAAGCGCGTTGATCTCTATGCGCAAGCTGAACAGATCCTGGTCTACGAAGACGCGGTGATGATCCCTATCTACTGGTACACGCGCGTTACGGTCACCAAACCCTATGTCCAGCGCACCTTCTCGGTGCTTGGTGGTTTGGAGCATATTGAGAAGTGGGACACTGCTAAGTAGGGGGGCCGTATCGGGGGCAGTAGGAGAAACAAAGGTCTGTCTGCTGCCCCCAATTACGGATGGTGGTCGTGGAGCTCAGGCGAGGAAGCCTTGATTTCATCTTGGCTTTGATGTTGCAAGTGCCTGACATCTACTTCGGTAAATGTCAGGCACTTGATTGAATGGCTGTTATCATACGTAAACGATACCATTTTGTTGAGCTGCGAGATGACTCAATATATCATACGACGATCTCTCTGGAACGTACTGGTTATCATAGCGATCTCGATCATCACCTTTGTTCTCATGCACGCGGTTCCCGGCGGGCCATTTGATCGCGAGAAGCCGGTGCCGGCTGAGGTGCTCGAGAATCTGAACGCGCGCTATCATCTGGACGATCCATTGCCGCTTCAGTATTTGCGGTACTTGTCGGATGTCATGTTGCCCTATTTGTCTTCAGTACCGCCGGGCACATCATTGCAGGATGATGCGTTGATTAATATCCAGATAGCTGATGACCAATGGCTTAAATGGATGAATTTCGGGCCTTCTTATAGTTCGCGCAGCCGAACAGTGAATGATATTTTCCGCCAACAGCTACCAGTATCCATGCAGTTGGGCCTTATGGCGCTGTTGGTCGCTCTGATTATCGGTGTGCCCTTTGGCATTCTGGCTGCGCTGAAGCAGAACACACTTTGGGATTATATAGGCATGAGCATCGCTATTTTTGGCGTTTCTGTGCCTGTGATCGTCCTGGGGCCGATTTTGGTTTGGGTATTTGGCGTCACCCTGAAGTGGCTGCCACCTACCGGATGGGGAGCAAAACCGCCTTATATTTTGGGATTTATACCATCTAATCTGGGCATTTCATTTTTCCGGTATGCGATTATGCCGGCCGTAGCTCTGGGTCTGACAAGTTCGGCGATTATTGCTCGGCTGACTAGAGCCAGCCTATTGCAGGTTGTCCGAGAGGATTACATTCGTACGGCGCGCGCCAAAGGGCTTACTGAACCGATGGTAGTTATGCGTCATGCTCTGAAAAACTCGATGATCCCTGTAGTTACGATTTTGGGCCCTATGTTTGCCGGACTCGTTACTGGTACTTTTGTTACTGAGATGATCTTTGGGATTCCGGGCATGGGTAAGTATTTCGTAACCAGCATCGGCAATCGTGACTATCCGGTGATCATGGGCACTATTCTTCTGTATGCGCTTTTCTTGGTGATCGCCAATCTAGTGGTAGACATCATGTACGCTTTTCTAGATCCGCGCATTCGATATCAATAATTCGGTAAGGAGAAGTTGCTTTGACCGCAAATACTACAGAGATTCAAACAACGTTGAGCAGTAGGCGAAGCGAGAGCTTGTGGGCAGACGCGTTGCGGCGTCTGGTGCGCAATCGGGCCGCAGTGCTGGGAATCGTGCTCATATTGATATTATGGGCCTCCGCAATTCTGGCTCCAGTTATTGCGCCGCGGCCTTATGCCGATCAAGTGCTCACCGATAACAATAAAGTGCCAGGCTGGTTCCTGACGATTTTCCCATCCATGCAAGGATACGCGAAAGTCAGTAATGACTATCTTTTGGGTGCCGACTATGTTGGTCGCGACTTGTTTAGCCGTATTATCTACGGAGCTCGCGTATCGTTGACTGTAGCCTTGATCGGGCCGATCATTAGTTTGTTGATCGGAGTTACCTTCGGCAGCATTTCAGGATATGTCGGTGGCCGCACAGACAATATTATGATGCGAATTGTGGATGTCTTGTACGGCTTTCCGGGTTTGCTGTTCATTATTTTACTGATGGCATTCTTTCGAAGTACCTCAAGATCGTTGGCTCCAGGCACTTTTATATATACTATCAGCCAGATTGACGCTCGGTTGGGTGGTATGTTGTTTATTTTTGTTGGAATAGGGTTGACGGCATGGGAAACGATGGCCAGATTGACTCGTGGCCAGGTTCTGTCTATTCGTCAAAAGGAGTTCATAGAAGCTGCCCGTACCATCGGCGCGACCAACTTGCAGATCATGTTCCGCCATATCTTGCCCAATATCATCGGGCCGCTCGTGGTCGCCGAGACGTTGGCAATACCTTCGTATATTACCACGGAAGCCTTTCTGTCCTTTATCGGCTTGGGAGTTAATCCACCAACACCATCATGGGGCTCAATGATTGCCGATGGCGCACAGGTTGTTCGCACGTATCCTAATCAAGCTGTTTTTCCTGCATTGGCCCTGGCTATTACTATGTTTGCGTTTAACTTTCTTGGCGATGGCCTGCGTGACGCCTTGGACCCCAGAATGCGTGGCGCATCCTAAATAGAACCATAGAACGCGAGGGATGTTGAGAGGGGGAGCCTATGTGCTCCCCCTTTTTTACGACGGATTGCCAACGGACGATAAAGGCATCAAAATCGGTGTCCCCTCTTCGCTGGGCCAGGTTGCGGCCTGCGGCAAGGTGGCTTGACAGCGCGCGCCAGAAAATGATAAGATGCGGCCATTCACAGGAGGTCGCTTCTTGATGAGACGTTGGGTTCTTGCGCTTGCGATCCTGGCCGGCCTGGGCCTGTTCGCCGTGGGCTGCGCCGCACGTCGGCCACAGGCCACCCATGAGCCAACCGCCCCGGCCGGCACCGTCGAGGTGACGGTGCCGGTGGTGCAGACGCGCGTGGTCGTGGAGACGCGCGAAGTCGTGCAGACGGTGGTCGTTACGGCCACGCCGGTCCCCACGCCGACCTATGTGTCGCTCATCCGCGCGCCGGCCGATACCCTGGTCTACCCGCTCTCGGCCGAGCCGGCCACGCTCAATCCCCCCGAGGCGACCGATGCCGCCTCGGCGCTGGTGGTGCAGCAACTGTACGAGGGGCTTTACAACCTGCGCGCGGATGGCTCTCTGGTGCCGGCTGCGGCCACCGGCTATCAGGTTTCGGCCGACGGCCGGGTGTACACGCTCACCCTGCGCAGCGCAGCGCAATGGTCGGACGGACGGCCGGTGACGGCCCAACACTTCGTGGACGGCGTGTGCCTGGCCCTCGATCCGGCCACCGGCAACGATAACTACTACCTTCTCACCGACATCGCGCCGGTGGTCGGCGCCAGGGCTTTCGCCAACGGCAATACGGCCGATTGCGGCAAGGTCGGCGTCAAGGCGGTCGGCGATCACACGTTACAGATCTCTCTGGAGCGCCCCGCGTCGTTCTTCCCCAAGCTGTTCACTGCACAGGTCTTCTTCCCAACGCGCAAGGAGATCACGGGCACGGTGGCCGGCGGGCCGGTCACCAATGGTCCTTATCTCGTGGCCGAAAACGTGCCCGGCCAACGCCTGGTCTTGCGCGCCAACCCGACCTATTGGAATGCCGGCCAGGTGAAGTTGCAGCGCCTCGAGTTCAGGATCGTGCCCGAACCGGCCGCCCAGTTGGCGCTCTACCGGCAGGGCGAGCTGGCCGTCGCCGAGTTTCCTGCTCCCGATACGCCCGCGGTGATGGCCGATCCGGCCCTGGCCAGAGAGCTGCGCGTGTTGGTGCGGCCGGGGGTCAGTTACATCGGCCTGAACACCCAGGCCGGCCCCACGAAGAACGTCGCGTTTCGCAAGGCGATCGCCAGCGCGCTGGACCGCCGGAAGCTGATCGAGGATGTACTGAAACAGCCCTGGCACATCCCCGCGCAGGCGGTCGTGCCGCCCGACATCCCCGGCTCGCAGGCAGGCAACCCGGCCGTCGGCTATCCGTACAGCCAGGAAGCTGCGCAGAGCTTCCTGGCCGAAGCCGGCTACGGCCCAGATAAGCCCCCGCCGCCGGTCGAGATCTGGACCAATCAAGAGGGCAACAACGAGCTGCTCTTCAAGGCGGTAGCCGCCATGCTGGAGCAGGCCGGCATTCCGACGCGCTTGACCCTCAGCAAGTGGCCGGTCTATCGGAGCGCGCTGGACGACTGCAACAAGCCCAATCGCGCCGCGGCGACGAAGACTCCGGCCGAGTGTACCTATAACCTCTACCGCATGGGCTGGGTGATGGATTATGCCGATCCGTCGGCGCTGCTCGACGTGGTGTTCCGCCCTCGCTCGGTGTTCCAGTATACCGGCTGGGCGTCGAAGCCCTACGAGGATCTGTTGACGCGGGCGTTGATAGAAACGGATGAAGGGAAGCGGCTGGAGCTTTATAAGTCCGCGGAGAAGATCCTGCTCAACGAAGAAGTGGCCATCGTCCCCCTGCAATACTATGACCGGACGCTGCTGGTGAAGGAGGGCATCCAGTTCGACTATCCGCAATTCGGCATGCCGAACCTGCAGTATTGGGCGCGCACGCGGTAGAGTGGGCACGGTCGAGGGTCGGACGGCAATTCCAAATATGCCTTTCGGTGGCGGGGTGGAGGCCATCCCCGAATCCGACCCCGAATGCACGAATCACGCAACGGGCTATTCGTGCATTCGTGCCCCATTCGTGGATGGCCCACGGTCGGACAAATGATTTGACTTGTGTGTACAGATATGATACGATCTTAATATCGGTCACCATAAAAAGCCTCATGCCAAAAGGAGGTCAGGCTATGGATTGATCATCCCCCCGAAGACGCTACCGACGGATTGACACAATCCTTTCATGAAGGAGGATGAACATGAAAAAGGTCGCCCTTGCCCTCTCGCTTCTATTGCTGGTCAACCTCATCGCCGCCTGCGCTGCCGCGCCGGCTCCTACGCCGGCAGCCACTCCTACTTCTGCCCCTGCCGTACAGCCGACGCAGCCGCCTGCTGCAACCAAGGCGCCGGCCGCGCCGGGCGGACGCCTGGCCCTCGTCAAAAGCCGCGGAAAGCTGATCTGCGGTGTGAACGATGCCCTGCCGGGCTTCAGCTTCCTCGACAAAACAACCGGCCAATTCATCGGCTTCGACGCGGACTTCTGCCGCGCGGTGGCCGTCGCCGTGCTCGGCGATGCCAAGGCGATCGAGTTCCGGCCCCTGAACACCGCCCAGCGCGGCCCGGCGCTGCAAACCGGCGAGATTGACGTGCTCATCCGCAACACCACCTGGACCGTGAGCCGGGATACATCGTGGGGCCTCTTCGCGCCCACGACCTTCTACGACGGCCAGGGCATGATGGTGCGGAAGAGCCTGGGCGCCAAGACGCTCAAAGACCTGAAAGGCGCGACGATCTGCGTGCAGACCGGCACGACCACCGAACTCAACCTGACCGACCAGATGCGCGCCGCGGGCGTGGATTTCAAGCCGGTGGTGTTCCAGGACATTGATCCCACCTACGCCGCCTATGAAGAAGGTCGTTGCGATGCCGTCACGAGCGACAAGTCGCAGTTGGCCGCCCGGCGGTCGGTCTTCAAGAACCCCGACGAGCACGAGATCATGGACGTGACCATGTCCAAGGAGCCGCTGGGTCCGGTCGTGCCCCTGGGCGACGATCAGTGGTTCAACGTCGTCAAGTGGGTGGTGTTCGCGACGTTCGAGGCCGAGGAGCAGGGCATCACCGCGCAGAACGTGGACGAAAAGCTCAAGAGCACCGATCCGGTGGTCAAGCGTCTGCTGGGGGTGGAAGGTGAGCTGAACAAGGGCCTGGGCCTGGAAAAAGACTGGGTGGTCAAGGTGATCAAGGCCGTAGGCAACTATGGCGAGATCTATGACCGCAACCTGGGCCCCCAGACCAAGCTCAACATCCCGCGCGGCCTGAACCGGCCGTGGACGCAGGGCGGGCTGCTCTACGCGCCGCCGTATCGCTAAGGATGTAGGGTGGGTTTTGCGGCGGGCGGCGCAGCCGTCCGCCGCAAAACCCCTTTTTCCCTACCCTTCCCCAACCTTGCCATGGACCGACATTCTTCAGCCGTGCCTTTCTGGCGAGACGTGCGCGTGCTCAGCGTCTTCAGCCAGGTCGCTTTCATCCTCATCGTCGTTGCCGGCGCCGCCTTTTTCCTGTCCAACTTCTCTGCGGCCATGCGGCAGCGAGGGATGGTCATCGGGTTCGCTTACCTGCAGCACACGGCCGGCTTCGAGATCGGCGAAAGCCTCATTCCGTATAGCCCCGCCGATACCTATGGCCGGGCTTACCTGGTCGGCCTGCTCAACACGCTTGTGGTGAGCGGGATCGGCATCGTGTTGGCCACCCTCCTGGGCGTGATCATCGGAGTCGCGCGGCTGTCCACGAACTGGTTGGTGGCCCGCCTGGCGGCCGTCTACATCGAGATCATCCGCAACACCCCTTTGCTGGTGCAATTGGTCTTCATCTATTTCGGCGTCTTCTTTCAGTTGCCGCCCGTGGCTCAAACGCTGGTACTGCCCGGCCCGATTTATGCCAATCAGCGCGGGGTCTTCATCCCGCGGCCGATCGCGACGGCGGCTTTCGCGCCCTGGTTGCTGTGGGCGGTCGCCGGCCTGGCGCTCGGGAGCGCGCTCTGGAAGCTGAGCGGCCGCTTGCCGGCTTCCCGCTCCTGGATCGGCCGTCTGGTCGCGCTGGCGGCGCTGATCCTGATCCCCGCGCTCGCCTGGGCGTGGTCGGCTACGCCGCCCCTGACGGCCCAGGTGCCGGTGCGGGAGCGCTTCAACTTCCAGGGCGGCATCGCGCTCTCGCCCGAGTTCAGCGCGATTCTGTCGGGCCTGGTGCTCTACACGGCCGGCTTCATCGCCGAGGTGGTGCGCGGGGGCATCCTGGCCGTCCGCCGCGGGCAGATCGAGGCCGCGCAGGCGCTCGGACTCAGCAGCACACAAACTTTGCGGCTAGTCATCTTTCCGCAGGCCATGCGCGTGATCGTGCCGCCCCTGATCAGCCAGTACCTCAATCTGACCAAAAACTCGAGCCTGGCCGTGTACATCGGCTTTCCCGATCTGTTCGCCGTCAACCAGACGATCCTCAATCAGACCGGCCAGCCGGTGCCGGCCATCGCGCTGGTCATGGCGACCTACCTGACCATGAGCCTGTTGACTTCGCTGATCATGAACATCTACAATCGTTACGTGCAGATCCTGGAGAAGTGAGAGATGGCCGCATCGGTCGAAGACATAGGACCGCCGAGGACGTCGGTGGGCATCGTGGGATGGCTGCGCAAAAACCTGTTCAGCTCGTGGTACAACACGTTGCTCACCTTCGCCTCCGTGTGGTTGATCTACACGGCCGGCAGCCGCATCGTGATTTGGGCCTTCACGGCCGCCCGCTGGGGGGTGATCACGCAAAACCTGCGGCTGTTCATGGTCGGCCCGTTTCCGCCGGAGCAAACGTGGCGGGTGTGGCTATGTCTGGTCCTGGTGTCGCTGCTCTTCGGACTTTCGGCGGGCGTCTGGGGGGGCACGGTGCGCACGTTGGGGACCGGCCTGGCCGTCCTGTTCGCGGTCTTGCTCGTCTTGCCCTTCAGCCTGGCGACCCGCGCCTGGCTCGGCGCCAACCTGATCGCCCTCGCGGGCGGCTTTGCCCTGGGCCGCGGGCATTCGGCCTGGGCGCGGTGGGTGTTGCTCGCGTGGCTGGCGGGCTTCGTGTTGGCCCTGGTGGTGTTGCAGGGCTTGCGCGGCAGCGTCTGGTTGCCCGAAGTGGGCACCCATCAGTGGGGCGGGCTGCTCTTGACCTTCATGCTCGCGCTCGTCAGCATCGTGGCCTCCTTTCCGCTGGGGGTTTTGTTGGCGCTGGGCAGACGCAGCCGGCTGCCGGTCGTTGCGCTGCTGAGCACGGTCTACATCGAGGTGGTGCGCGGGGTGCCGCTGGTGACGATCCTGTTCATGGCGCAGATCATGGTGCCGCTCTTCTTGCCCGGCCAGATGCGGATCGCGAACGTGACGCGCGTCATCATCGGCATGACCCTCTTCAGCGCCGCGTATGTGGCGGAAAACGTGCGCGGCGGCTTGCAGGCCATCCCTTCCGGCCAGATCGAAGCGGCCCAGGCGTTGGGGCTCAACAACGCGCTGGTGACGTTCCTGATTGTCCTGCCCCAGGCGTTGCGCCTGGTCATTCCGCCCAACGTGGGCCTGTTCATCAGCCTGTTCAAGGACACCACCCTGGCCGCGATCGTCGCCCAGATGGAACTGCTGAGCATCGGCCGGAGCGTGCTGGCGCAACCCGAATGGCTGGGCCGGCAGACCGAAGTATATCTGTTCATTGCCGCCATCTTCTTTGTCTTTAGCTATGTAATGTCGTACGCCAGCTATCGGCTTGAGGCCGCGCTCGGCGTGGGCAAGCGATAGCTGGGGCCCCCCATTGCGGGCGGCCCGACGACCAACCGCGAACGAGGTACGCGCCATGTCCGATGAAGTCCAGGCCAAAGAGATCATCATCTGCCGCGATGTGCACAAGTGGTTCGACCGGCTGCACGTGTTGCGGGGCATCAACCTGACGGTCCGGGTTGGCGAGGTCGTGGTGATCTTCGGCCCGTCCGGCTCGGGCAAGTCTACCTTCATCCGCACGATCAACCGGCTAGAAGAACACCAGCGGGGCACGATCATCGTGGACGGCATCGAGCTGACGAACGATATCCGCAATATCGCCGCGATCCGCAGCGAGATCGGCATGGTGTTTCAGCAGTTCAACCTGTTCCCGCATCTGACGGTGCTACAAAACATCACGCTGGCGCCCATCTGGGTCCGTCGCTGGCCGAAGGAGAAGGCCGAGCAGATCGCCATGGACCTGCTCAAACGGGTGGGCATTCCCGAGCAGGCACACAAGTACCCCGCGCAGCTATCGGGCGGCCAGCAGCAGCGCGTGGCGATCGCGCGCGCGTTGGCGATGCAACCCAAGATCATGCTCTTCGACGAGCCGACGAGCGCGCTCGATCCGGAGATGATCAAAGAGGTGCTCGATGTGATGATCGAGCTGGCCCAGTCGGGGATGACGATGCTGGTTGTGACGCACGAGATGGGCTTTGCGCGCAGCGTGGCCGATCGCATGGTCTTCATTGACGGCGGCCAGATCATCGAAGAGGGGACGCCCCAGCAGATCTTCGGCCATCCTCAGCACGAACGCACCCGGCAGTTTCTCTCGCAAATCTTGCACTGAACCCCGCGCGCTCACCGCGGCGCCTGATACACGATGAACAGCGGCCGGCCGCTGCGCTCGCCGAAGCGCGCGAGCTCCTGGAGGCGTTGGCCCCGGCCGGCGGCCAACGCTCTCAGCGCCTCGACGCGGCCGCGAAAGACCACGAACTCTCCGGCGTGCGCCACGTACAGGTTGTCCGGGTTGTCCAGGAACGGCGCCACGCGGCCCGCGAAGCCCGCGTCGGGGCCGTCCAGCCGTTCATAGCCGAACACCTCCACGGGATTGACCCGGCCGGCCGTCAGGAAGCGCACAGGCGCATCTATGCCCCAATCGAGCGCCAGCGGCGCGGCGGGCTCACGCCGGGCCAGGAAGTCGGCCAGGGCGTAGATGGCGTCGGAGTGGGCCGCGTAGCCGCCGGAGATCGCCAGGATGCGATGGTAGCGCAACGTGTTGGCCAGATCGGTTGCGCCCCACCACACCACCGGCGCCAGGAGCGCCGCCCCCACCACCAGACGGCCGAAGCGCCCGCGACCATGCGCGTAGAGCCTCTCGACCACCAGCCCGATCCCCAGCGGCACGAGCGGCACGAGCAGCGCGTAGTGCGTGATGAAAAGGTCGCTCACGGTGAACGCGCTCTGCGCGACGATCAGCGCCACCAGCGCGGCGGGGAGGAGCGGCGTGACGCGACCCGGAGACGGAGTGCGCGGAGGCCGGGGCCACGCGGCGAGCAGGCCGCCGAGCGCCAGCATGGCGGCCGCCAGCCAGGGCGCCCAGCGGTTCGCGTAGACCTCGCCCAGATACCACAGGTGATCCCCGCGCAACAGCGTGATCAGTTGCCCCACGCGCGTCGCCAGGTTCGGCAGATAGGCGCGGTTGTTCACGCCGTAATACGATTGGCCCAGGTTGCTGAAGATCGAGATCAGCGTGCCGCCCGTCTGCCAGTTGAACACGATCAGCGGAATGAGCGGCAACAGAAAACAACCGATCGCTATCGCCCAGACCCCGCCGGATCGCCCGGCCGCCCGGTCGCCGGGCCGCGGTGCGCCTTCGGAGTCGGGCGGCCCGGCCGCCCGCCGGCTTCGGAGCCATTCGGCGCCCCAGAGCACAAGCATGACCGCGGTCAACGCGCCGATGGCCCAGATGAAGAGCAGCTTGGCATAGAGTCCCAGGCCCCACAGGAAGGCAGTCCACCAGAGGTCGGCCGGCCGTCGCTCGCGCCACCAGCGCAGCCCCGTCCACAGGCTCGCCATGAAGCACAGGGCGGTCAGATTGGTCACGAAGATCCCCTGGCGGCTCCAGAAAACGAAGGTGGGGTTGACGGCCAGAAGCCAGGCCGCCACGGCGGCCGCGCGCGGTCCACCGAGCCGCCGCGCCACCCCGGCCGTGATGACCAGGGTCATTATCGCGATCGCGATCGGCAGGCTGCGCAGCGCGCTCACGTTGAGGCCGCCGAGCGCCAGGAACGGCACCGCCAGCATCACGTTCAGCGCGCCGATGTAATCCTGCACCATCAGCGGCAGGCGCCAGCGCCCTACCTCGATCGTCGCCCCGCGGAACGCGGTCACGGGTTGGCCCAACACCAGTTGCATGGCGTTCAGGCCGGCTTCCTTGGCTTCGTCATAGTGCAGGCCGGGCAGGGAAAGCTGCCAGGCCGCCAGAAGGACGAAAACGATCAAGGCAACGACGAGCGAGGCATGACGGCCGACAAACGACAGGTGACGGGCAACGCGCTTCATGCCTCACCGCACGTTCAGGGCAATATCGGAGATCAAGCTGTTGTAGTCGTGGCCCGAAGCAAAGATGGTGATGCTGTTGATGCGCGCCGGCCGCGTCTCGCGCAACAACTCGAACAGGTTCGGTGATTCGTAGGAAAACCAGATGTCCTGCAACACTTTTTCGCCGGTAGGCGGCAGCCAAGTGCTTCCGCGCGGCAGGTCCAGGTAATAGAATCCCTGATACCAGTGCAGGTCTTTGCCGTAGATGTCGGTATAGGCGATGTCCACCATGACCGGATATTCGGAGGCCAGATAGCCGCCCCCCGGCACCGACTGGTAGAGCACCTTCAGGTCGAGGCGCAGGGTGAGCGAGTCGTAGCCCTGCACATCGCGGTTGATCTCTTGCTTAAGCCCCACCTCGTTGTGCGCGCCATCTTCGGTCTTGCGGCTGAAGCGCACCACCTGGCGTTGATCTACCGTCTCCTGCGTGATCTGGCCCGGAACCAGGCCGGGCGCCACCTTGACCACCTCTTGCCACGGCGGCGAAAGCCGGCCTTCCAGCTTGCCGTTCAGCACCAGGTTGAGGGCCATCGGCGTGGGCAGTTCGGGCGGCTGGCCGGCTGCCACGCTCACCCGCTCGCCCGTGTGCGCGGTGACCTCGCGGTTGGCGGCCAACACCTGGGCCGCGCCGAAGCGCGTGCGCACCTGGGTCGTTTCACCTTCGAGCGAGACGTCATACGCGCCGTTGCCGAACGTGATCTGGCTGTGCGGCGTGGAGACCTGGACTTGCGTCCGGCCGGCATCGCTGCTTTGCACCAGCACGGCCACGCGGCCCTTCTGCAAGTCGAACGCCAGGCGGATGGGGTTCTGGCTCCAGCGGAAGCGCGGCGCGCGGGCGTTCACCAGCCGCACGTCCGTGTCCTGGTACATCTGCACCGTGATGAGCACCGGGCTGTCCGGATTGTTGGCCAGGACGGTGATCAGGGCGCGGGCGCTGGCATCGGTGACGACGCGGCCGCTCTCGGCCATCGCCCGGCGGTCGGTCACGGCCGATGGATCGTCCGCGGACGGCGAAAAGTACTGGACCGTGCCGTTGGTCGCCGCGACGAACGCCGGCAGCGGGCGGGTGGCATTCAGGACGAAGCTGCGCACGCCCAGGGGCGCGGCGATCGCCGTCGCGCAGCACAGGACGAAATTGACCGTCAGGATCACCCAGGCAACGCGTTGAGGGTTTTGGTGCCAGTTCAACATGTTTCACCGTTGTCCCGGTCTTCTGATGCGGCCGGCGTTTCCTGTTGTCTTTCTTTGATGCGGTCCAGCCAATACTGTGCGTCCCGATCGTGCGGGTCGGTGCGCAGCGCCGCGTGAAAGCAGAGGGCGGCGCGTTCGGGATCGTTGCGTTCCAGGTAGATCAGGCCCAGGTTATAGTGCACGTTCGGCGCCTGGGGGTCAATGGCCAGGGCGCGCTCATAGGCGGCGATGGCCCGCTCCTGTTGTTCGGGGGTCGAGAGGGGCAGCTTGCCCAAATAGGCCGCGGCCAGGTTGCTCCACACCATCGCGTTGTCGGGTTCGAGCCGGCTGGCGGCCTCCAGGGCCGGTATCGCGCGCCGGTGTTTCCCCTGCAAGATGTAGGCCCCGCCCAGGTTGATCGCCGCGGAGACGTTGGCCGGGTCAAGGCTCAGCGCCTCCTCCAACTTGGGGATCGCCTCGCCGGGGCGACGGGCGGCCAACAAGCGCGCGCCTTCTTCCACCAGAGACCGCACGCGCTCGGCCCGCGCCTCGGCGTCTTCTTCGGGGTCACGGTCGGCCGCCGGCAACGGTTTCGGAAGCTGTGGTCGGCGCGATTTGCTCATCTGCGTTCCTCTAATGCAACAACGTGAGAAGCACGGTAATCGTGATCAAACTGAGCAGCGAGGTGGCCAGGACACTGGCCGCCACGATGTTCGGCCCGGAATTGTAGCGGCTGGCGACGATGTTCGACATCACCGCGGTCGGCACGGCCGCTTCCAGGATGCCCACCTGCCGCGGCAGGCCCGTCAACCCGAACGGGATGACCAGGAGCGCGGCGATGATGGGCGCGACGATCAGCCGCAAGACGGTAGCCAGGCCGATCACCCCCAGATCGCTCCGTTTGAACGGCAGTGCGGCCAGTTGCATCCCCAGCACGATCAGCATCACCGGCACCGTGGCCCGGCTGAGCATCTCGAGCGCCCGGCCGAGGGGCACCGGCGGGACCCAGCCGAATTGATGGGTGATCAGCCCCAGCGGCAACGCGTAGAGCGCCGGGTTGCCGAACACCTGCTGCGCGGCCGCGCGCGCAGAGCCTTGGCCGCGCGCCGCCAGGTAGACGCCGAGCGAATTCACCATCAGGTTGTCGGTGACGAAGCAGATGAGCGCCAGGGCCACCGCCTCCTTGCCGAAGGCAAACTCCGTCACCGACAGGCCGAAGTTGCCGGAGTTACAAAAGACCGTGGACAGCGCCAGCGCGCTCACGGTCGCCGGCGCCAGCTTCAGTTGGGCGCCGATGGCCCGCCCCAGCAACAGGATCAGCAGGTTGGTGGTGACCTTCAGCAGGAAGAGCCGGCCCAGCACATCTACCGTGATCGCCGTCGTAGACATGGTCACGAACACCAGCGCGGGGTTGAGCACATAGAACGCCGTGCTGGCCAGCGGAGCCGGATCGAGCGAGCGATAGCGGCCCAACAGATACGCGAGGCCGACGATGATGATCAGCGGCAGGAGCACCGTGAGGAAGATGTTGATGAGCAGCGACAATGTGCCTCCGGCGGCTTGAAATATGGCATGAGCATGGCGGGCGACGCGTCGTTGCGATCAACGCCGCCGCGGCCAGGCTTCATCATCCTCGAACTCGTCCCCGGTGTCCTCGTCCTCGGCCCAATCGGCCTCCTCGTCGAACTCTGCTTCGTCCGACCAGTCGTCCTCTTCTTCTGCACCGTAAACGTCGAACTCGTCCTCGGCGAACTCGTCTTCGTCTTCATCCTCGGCGAACTCGTCTTCGTCTTCATCCTCGGCGAACTCGTCTTCGTCTTCATCCTCGGCGAACTCGTCGGCGAATTCGTCCTCCAAGTCATCCTCTTCGTCGGTCAGCACCGCGCGCGACCCCGGCCGATAATCGAAGAGGGGCGCGTCCAACGGCTCACTGTTGAAGATCAGCTCGTCGAGGGCCTCGTCGGCCGCTTCGGCCAGGCGCTGATCGGCCGATGCCAGGCATGCCTCCAGCGCGCGACGGGCAGCCGGGCCGCCGATCTTGCCGAGCGCCAAGGCGGCCGTCTCGCGCACCGCGCTGTCGGCGTCTTCGAGCAGGCGGATCAGCGGCTTGACCGCGGCATTGAGCGCCAGCTCGCCGGCCGCGGCCGCGGCCTCGTAGCGCATGCCCGGATCGTGGCTTTCCAGCTCCCGCAGGACGTACTTCGCCCAACGCCGGTCGGCCGTGCGGCCCATGGCGAAGAGCGCGCTCTGGCGCATCAGGTCGTTGTCGTGGTAGTAGGCCGTTTCGATGATCTCGTTGATGTCCTCGCCGGCGGTGTACGCCAGTCCCTCCAGCGCGCGACGCCGCACCTCGAGGGCCTCGTCGGCGCGGAACCAGGCCGCGCGCATGGCCGCTTCGACGCGTTCGGCATGCGCCTGGCCGATCTCGCCCAGGGCGCCGAGAAGCGCAAAACGGGCCAGCGAAATGGCCGCGGCCGCCCGCACTTCGACCGCCGGATCTTCGGCCAGGAGCCGCACCAGCGGCGCGATCAGATTGGGTCGCTCATCCTCCCACAGGCCGTCAATGGCGGCCTTGCGCACGCCGGCGTCGGCATCGTTCAGGCATTCGCGCATGATCGCCAGGAAGTTGAGGTGCACGTTCGCCTCGGCCTGCTCGGCCATCGTGGCGATCACTTCCAGGCGCCGGCGCGCGCTGAGGGTTGCCAGCGCCGCATAGACGGCCGCGGCCTGCGGCCGGGACAGATCCGAAAGGCCCGTCAGGTTGATGGTGCGCACGGCCCGGCTTTCGTCGGCCAGTTGTTGCAATAAGGTATCCAATTCTTCCAACATCGCTATCAGTTCCAGTAAAACGTTCGCTTTTCGCTGGGTGGGCTCAAAGGGATCTCCAGTTGGCCGCCCTTGCCATCGGTCGTCAGTTGCAGCACCTGGACCCACCAGGTATATTGCCGCGCCGGTTGATCGGCCCGTTGCCAGAGCCAGCTCGCCACCCGCAGGCTGGTCGCCGTGGTATCCCACGACCAGGTGGTCGGCGCGCCCTTTTCGGTCCAGGCGATCGTCAGGCGATAGATCGCCCCGCGCGGCAGGCCATCGCGCAGTTGCCACTCCAGCACGATCTGCGCGGTGTCGCCGGAATAGGCCGATTGATCCCCCGGATTGAGCAGGGTCGGCGCGGGCAGCGCGGGCGCCGGCGTGACGGTCGGCGTCGGCGTAAAGGTGGGCGGCGGCGGTGGGGTGCTGGTCGGCGCCAACACCGGCGTCGGGGATTGGACCGGAACCGGCGTCGGCGTATCGGTGATACCGGGTGTCAGAGACCGGGCTGCAACCGGCGTCGGCGTGTCGGTGATGGCCGGGGACGGGGTATGGGTCGGCGTCGGCGTGCGGCTGGTGGGCGCAGGGGTCGGCGTGGGCAGGCGCAGTTTGTCGCCGGGCCGGATCATGGAAAACTCGCTGAGCTGGTTGAGGGCCGCGATCGTCTGCCAGGGCAGGCCGAGCTTCTCGCCGATGAGCGCCAGCGAGTCGCCGGGTTGCACGATGTATTCGAGCGCCACGGCGGTGGCCGTGGGGGTAGGCGTAGGCGCCGGCGTGAGAGTGGCGGTGCGCGTGGGTGTGGCCGTTGGCACGGGCGTAAGGGACGGCGACGGGGTGATCTGCACGCTGCGCACCAGCGCGGCGCCCTGGGTCAACGTGATCGCCGGCGCGGGCGTGGGAGGCAGTTGGACCAGGCCCGCCAGTTGCGTCTGGGCAGCTTCGGCTTGTCGGCGCAACGCGGCGATCGGCAGCCGGTCGAAGCCGCGATAGGCCAGGAAGGCGAGCAGCGCGAGCAGCGGCAACCAGAGCGCCCAGCGCGGCCCGGCCGGCACCAGGTCGCGGCCGCAATGCGGACAGACCGTCATCTCGACGGTCGCGCGGCCCCGGCAACGGGCGCAGCGAATCGTGCGGCTCGGGCGACGCTGCCGCGCGCCGCAGTTGGGGCAGATAGTCATCTCTTGTTGCAGGCGAGCGCCGCAACGCTTGCAATACATCGCGCGCGATCCTACGGGACAATGGACGGGAACGTGCCCGTGATGAGCGCGGTCACATCCCGCAGGGTCAGAAAGCCCGTCAATAACAACAGCAGGCCGAAGCCGATCAGGTGCACCAATCCTTCGCGCGCCGGCTCGATGCGTCGGCCGCGAATCGCTTCCAGCAGGACGAAGATCAGCCGTCCGCCATCCAGCCCAGGGATGGGGAACAGGTTGATGAGCCCGACCGAGGCGCTCAACAAGGCCACGAAGAAAAGGATCGGTTGGAGCGTCTGGTTCGCGGCAGCCGTGCGCACCACGTCGCCGGTCGTGACGGCGATGCCGACCGGGCCCATCAACCCCGCGTCTTCGATCGGTCGGCCCTCGCGGATCAGGGCGGCCGGCACCATGAAGGTCATGATGACGACGCTGGCGGTGCTGCGCACCCCGCTCCAGAGCGCTTCGGGAAGGGTGGCCGGCCGCATGGCCACGCCGATCTTGATGCCCAGCGCGCCCTGGCCCTCCGGCGGATTCGGCCGCGGGACGGCCGCGACGCTCAGGAGCTGCTCGGCGCCCGACACCGGATCGCGGCGGACGACGGTGTATGTGATGCTCTGGCCGACATGGCTGCGGGTGTAGCTTTGCAGGTCGGCGGTGGTGCGGATGGGCGTGTCGTCGGCGCGGATGATGCGATCGCCCGGCTGCAGGCCGGCTGCGGCGGCCGGTGTTCCGGCCACGACCTCCTGGATCAGCACGCCGGGCCGGGAGGTGTCGGGCATGCCGTTGAGGAGCGCGATCACGGCAAAGAGGATCACGGCCAGGAGGAAATTCATGCTCACTCCCGCCAGCAGCACCGCAGTGCGGGCGCGCTTGGACGCCGCGGCAAAGCTGCCCTCTTGGGAGGGGTCATCTTCGCCGCGCAGTTTCACATAGCCGCCGAACGGGATCGCGTTGATGGCATAGACCGTGCCGCCCCGTTCGCCGAGCTTGATCAGCCGCGGGGGAAAGCCGAACGCGAACTCTTCGACGACGATCTTGTTACGCTTCGCGACCAGGAAGTGCCCGAGCTCGTGCACGAACACCAGTATGCTGATGACAACCAGAAACGACCCCAATGTGACCAACATGCGCCTGTCCTTTGTAACTCGTATTGTACGGATTCATTATACCGTCAGGCGGCCCATCTGGCAAAGAGGCCACCCGGCGATTATGAACGTGAAGAATTTATTCCGGCAATGGACGAGGCGTCCCGTTGCTGACGC
>JBBIKA010000062.1:0-19170 GCA_037445695.1 Chloroflexota bacterium | reverse complement strand
GCCGCCTACAAACCCTCTCTGCTTCCCCCATCTCCCCCGAAACGGCGGAGATGGGGGAAGGGGGTTGAGGAGGTCAAACGGGTCCACCGACCGAAGAGGGCAGGTAGCTGTCGGCCGCACCGAATAAATCAATATAAAAACCGCAGCGTTCCTTAAAAGTCGCGGCCGCAATGCGGTTGATGTCGAAGTAAGAAAGCTCTTTGTCGCGTGCGGCCGCGACGATCCGTTGCGCCGAGGTCATGAACAGCTCGGTGGCCACGTTGATCTTGGCGATGCCGTTGGCAATGGCCGCGCGAAACTGTTCATCCGAGAGGCCGGAGCCACCGTGCATCACCAGGGGAATGTCCACCCGGCGGCGAATCTCGCGCAACAGGTCGAGGTCGAGCTGCGGGTCGCCCTGGTAGACGCCATGCGCGGTGCCGATGGCGACCGCCAGCATGTCCACCCCGGTCTCGGCGACGAAGCGCTCGACCAGCGCGGGATCGGTAAAGCCCAGGCGCTTCGCGCCGAAGCTCTGGTATTCTTTGCCGCTGCCCACGTGGCCCAGTTCCGCCTCCACCGCCACGCCGACCGCGTGCGCCGCGCGCACGATCGGTCGGGTCTGCGCGATGTTTTCTTCCAGCGGCAGCCTGGAGCCGTCGAACATCACGTCGGTGAAGCCGAGCGCGATGGCCCGGATGCATTGCTCGAAGCTTGAGCCGTGATCGAGCATCAGCGAGGCCGGCACCGAGGCCCGGCCGGCCGCCTCGCGGATATAGGCCACGATGGCGGCCGCGTTCGGTTGCTCGAACAGGCCGCCGTAGAGGCCGATGAACGCGTGCGCCCGTTTCTCTTCGAACGCCTGCAGCATGCCGTCGGTCGCGGCCATGTCGAAGGTGTCGAACAGGGGCAGGGCATATCCTTCGGCCTGTGCGCGTTGCACCGCGCGGATTGCAGATACTAAAGCCATATCACTTGAGCCTTTCTGATCTGAAAAATCGTCACCAGCCCTCCACCTTCCGCTCGCGCAAGAATGCGATGACCCGGTCGAAACACGGGATGGGCCGCCGGCCGCCCAGGCCGGTGCATTTGAGCGCGGCCACCGCGGTGGCAAACTGCACGCTGCGGCGCACATTCCAGCCGCGCAACATGCCCACGATATACGCGCCGTGGAACACGTCGCCGGCGCCGGTGGTATCTACGACCTCCACCGCGAAGGCCGGCGTGTGGAACTGTTCCGTGCGCGTCACGGTATAGCTGCCGGCCCGGCCTTCGGTCTGGATGACGACGGCCGGTCCCAGGTCGAGGATCGCCCGGCCGATCTCCCACGGGTCGGCGCGGCCGGTGAGCATCGCACCGAAGCCGGCGCCGCAGATCAGGACGTCCACCTGCCGCACGAGCGCAGCCATCTTCGACGGGATGGGCTGTCGCGTGGCCGAGCCGTCGAGCACGACTCGCTTGCCGGCCTGGCGCATCCAGCCGGCGGCCGCCAGCGCGGCGTCGGCGTGATAGCCGTCGAGGTGCAACACATCGGCCGCAAGGATGTAAGCGCGGTCCAGCTCGTCGACCGTCAACTGATATTCCTGAAACGCGCGCGAACCGGTGAAGACCCGCTCGCCGGTCTGCTCGTGGACGCTCACCAGCACGATTTCGTTTTCCGGCGCCGGCCGGCGCACCATGCGGCTGACATCTATGCCGCATTCGGTCAGCGTTTGCAGCTTGATCTCGCCCAGGCGATCGCTGCCGTAGGTGCCGATGAAGCCGGCCGGCACGCCCAGCCGCGCAACGGCGGCGATGGCCGTCGCCACCGGCCCGCCGCCGTCAATGGCAATGGCGCTGAAGCGCGAACCTTGTTCCCACGTGGGCAGTTCGCTCAACCGCACCAGGATGTCGAGCGTGGACATGCCCAGGCCCACCACGCGAACGTTGGGCGGGGAACTATGGGGGATCGGGGGCTGGGGATCGGGGATTAGGGATTTTGTCACACGATCACCGGTGTAATATCCAGGAATTTGCATGCCAGGCGCAACGCCTCGGACCAGTCGCCGTGGATCATGCTGGCGTGATGGACGAAGCCCTCTTCGACCAGCGTGCGGTAGAGCCGGGCATGATCTTTGACCTCGACCCACGACCAGGTGCCGGCGAGCGTCTCGTCCGAGGGGATGATCTCGCCGGTGGTGATCAGCAGCTTCCACGCGTTGTCGTATTCGGCCAGGCGGCAGAGGGTGACTTTGCCCGGCTTGATCTGGAACTGATTGAGGCCGGCCTGGGGGTCCACGTCGGGGATGGGGAGCGCACCGGCCATGTCCTTACGCGACCGCAGCGCGGTGTGGGCCGGATCGGCCGCCAGCGACGCCGGCGCGTTGCCGCAGTGCCACGCCAGCAGCCAGTTGGGGTTGTCGCGATGCTGGATCGTCCAATCAATGAAATGCGGCACGGTGGCGCCCAGCGCGGCCCGATAGGAGATCAGCATCGCCTCCGCGCCGAGCACGTCGGCCTCGCAGGCCGTCAACATGCCGCGGTCGGTGAGCCGGCTGTAGGTGTTGCACACCGAGATGTTCATCATGCGCTGGATGGCGGGCCAACACTGCACGGCCAACGCCGACAGCTTCGCGCGGCGCCAGAACTCCGTGAGCGCCAGCTCCAGTTTGGCGGCGTTGAGCAGATAGCTCTGGCCTACCGTGATCTGCTTGAATTCCGCGCGCACGCTTGCCATCGTCTCGGCCACCTGCGGGTCGTCGTCGGCGTAGCGCCGGGCCATGTCTACGATATCGTCCAGGTTGGCGTAGATCACGTTTTGGCCGAACTTGAGCGCCAGCGCGTGCTCGTCGTAGCCGACCGTCTCGAAGGTGGCCGGCCGGACGCCCACCTGGCCCACGCGCGCGCCCACCAGCCCTTTGACGACCGCCACCGCGCGGACGAACGGCTCGACCGCCGCCGCGAACTCCGGCTCGTCGGGGAAGAAGATGCCGGCGAAGTGAAACGGGATCTTGCGGCGATAAAGCGCCGAGGCCATCGAGAGATTGCCACAATACGAATCGGATTGGCGGGCCATGGCCGGACCGGGCAAGCCGGCCGGCTCCTTCGTGGCATAGAGCAACACCGGCACGCGCAGCTTTTCCGCGATCTTGGCCGCCGATCGCTCGTCGCCGAAGTCCAGCGGGCAGAGCACCAGGCCGTCCACCTGCTGCTGGCGGAAGTATGCCGCAACGGCCTCCGCCTCGTCCAGGTCGTGCACCGCGCCGAACGGCGTGCGGCCGGCCGTCGGGTCCAACGTTTGTCCGTCGGGCGCGGGCTGGGGCGCCACCACCCGTTCCACGCCGGGCAGGGCGCTCAGGGCCCGCAAACTGTCCTCGCGCATTTGCGCGGTCCACGCGGTCCACTGGAAACGATAGGATGGCACGAAGCCGAGACGCACAGAGATAGACATGAGTGAGATGTCCTTTCTTGGGCTGATGACGAAATCGTTTTTGTACTTCGGTACAATCGTTCCCTCGGCCGATGTTCACGACGTGCTGGCCCGGGCCGGGCGGCTCTACCTTTATGCTCGGCGCGCGGGGGAGATCAGGGCTCGCTGGGAGTGGTGTCGGCCGGCGAAGGCGCAGCGGTCGCCTCGGGTGTGGCCTCCGGCGTGGGCCGGGCCATCGGCAGGAAGCGCAGCGCCTCGCGCAGCCGCTCGGCCGCTACCTTGTTGCCCTTGCCGCAATGGGGACACAACAGCAGCGCGTGTTTTTGTCCCCGATGTGCCTCCAGCGCGGCCCGGATGGCATCGGCGGTGGGCGTGAAGCGACGATAGCATTTGGCGCAAGTGATGGCGGTCATGACGACACCTCTTCTGTGCCGGCGCAGGACGGCGGTTCCGGAAAACGCTCGATGAGCGCCTGAAAGTCTGTATCGTTGCCCAGGATCTGCCAGTCCAGGACGCTGGTCACCTGCGTATCCACAACCCCCGGCACCGTGCGGATCCAACTCATCGTGTAGCCGGTCAAGGCGGCCGTGCGCCGGCCAAGCAGCAAGAGCATCAGGTCGGCCTCGGTGGAATGAAAAAGCTTGACCACCCATACCACTTGTACTTCTTTGTGTCTGGGCAGTTCGATCAGCGCGCGGTACACTTCGCGATCTCGGCCGGGTTGGGTTTTCACTTCCACCGTCGCGGCCGCGCGGCGGTCCCAGATCGTGTTTTGGGTCGCGATGTCGCGCATGGCGTCCGCGCAGACGGTCCCATCGAAGGCCAGCCGGGCCGCCGTGCCGCGCACGCCGGGGACAGAACGAATGACATCCACCAGGAAGTCGTCGAAGCGGAGCAGATCGTGAACCAGGCACACCACCCGCAGGTCGGCGCGCTCGCGCATCCAGTTGAGCCACAGCGGCGTGACGCAGCGATCGGCGACTTTGGCCAGGTTTTCCAACAGCCCCTCGCGCGCCTGCTCATCCTGTCCCGCGTAGATGTCTATATCGATGACGCCCAGCGTCGGTTGCATGATGCGGCTCCTATCATCGTCATGCGAAACTCGTTTCGCAATCGGCCATGCGCGCGCCCTGTCCGCGCTCTGCGCGGCATCGTGCTTCCTGTTCGCTTCGCGTGTCAGGGTCCTCCGCGCGGCAGCTATCTTAGCACGGTTCCGGCCGGAAGACAAAGTCGCCGTTTCGGACGCGCGGCCCGACCGTTTGCGGCCTTCGGCCCAAAGGATGGTATAATAAAGCCCGCCGATCGGCTACGATTCGGCGCGCGCAGAACGATTATTCTCTGCGCGACACCGTCGCAGGGCACGCGAGAGAGAGACGCATATGGACTTGACGCAACTGAGCCAGATGGTCGCCTGGCTGGATGAAGAACATCGCCGCGATCGCGAGGAGATCGCCCGGCTTGATCAACGCCTGCAGAGCATGACGATCGAGAACCAGGAGCAGGCGCGGCGGATCCAGGATCTGGAGGGTCGCCTGGCCAGCACGCAGGCGCAACTGACCCAGTTTGCCCAGATTCAGCAGGCGATCCAGCAACTGAAGAACGAAGTGGTCGTGCTGCTGGACAAACAGACCGAGGCGCGGCTGCAAGCGGAGCGCGAGGCCGAACGGGCACGCATGAGCGACCGCGAGGCTTTCGCACGCACCGCCGCCGAGATCCGCAAGGAGCTGGCGCGGCTGGGTCGGCTCGAGGAAGAACTGCTCGCGCGGCAGGCCGAAGATCAACGCCTCGGCGAAATGTTGTTGGCCCTGCGCCAGTCGGTCAGCAACTTCAGCAAGGATCTGGACGATCGCACCCGCACCCTGCCCTACATGGTAGAGCAACGCGCCCAGGACAACAAGCGCATCGCCCAGCTTCAGGCCGAGCACGTCGAGCTGATGAAACGCACCGATGCGCTGGCGGCCAAATCGCCCGCGCTGGAAGAGCGGATCGGCCGGCTCGAGCGCGAGCTGCAGAAGATCCAGCCGCTCTCCGAACAGTTGCGCGTCGAACAGCAAACCTTCCTCGAAGCCCAGCGCGTGGCCGAGGTGGAACGCGCCCGGCAGATGGCGGCTTGGGAAGCCGAATTCCTGCAACAGCGCGAGCTGATCGAGAAACAGGTCGTGCGCATGCGCGAGTTTGCGGCCCAGTACGAGGCGGCCGGTCGCGCGCTCAAGGCCCTGGAAGAGTTTCAGGCCGCCATCCTGCGCGATCAGAAGCAGATGAGCGAGCTGCAACGACTGGCCGAAGAACGCCAGCGCAGGGAGCTGGCCGAATGGCAGGCCGAAAACGAGCAGCGCTGGAAGAAAGAGACGTTGCGCTGGGATTACAACCTGCAGGAACAGCAGAAGGTCAACCAGAAGTTCGCCGATCGCTTCCCGCCGCTCGAAAAGAGCATCGTGCTCTTGCAGAAGGAAATCGAGGCGCTGTGGAAGCTGCACGAACGGCTGGGCGCCCAGCAGTTGCAAGAGGCGCAACGCCTGTTGGACCTGGTCGGCCAGGCCCTGGAAGAACGCCCTAAGCCCGAAGGGCGCTGAGAGGTTCGGCCCATGCGCGTCATCGGCACCGCCGGCCATGTAGATCACGGCAAATCCACCCTGGTATTAGCCCTCACCGGCATTGACCCGGATCGCCTGCGCGAAGAAAAAGAGCGCCAGATGACCATTGACTTGGGCTTCGCCTGGCTCACGCTGCCGGGCGGCGAGTCGGTGGGGGTCATTGACGTGCCGGGGCACATTGACTTCATCAAGAACATGTTGGCCGGTATCGGCGGCATTGACGCGGCCCTCTTCGTCGTGGCGGCCGACGAGGGGGTGATGCCGCAGACGCGCGAGCATCTGGCGATCCTTGACCTGCTCCAGGTGCCGGCCGGCGTAGTGGCGTTGACCAAGGTGGATGCGGTGACGGAGGAGGGTTGGCTTGAACTGGTCGAGGCCGACGTGCGCGCGGTGTTGCAAGGCACATGCCTCGGCCGCGCGCCGATCATTCCCGTTTCGGCCCGCACCGGCTTCGGCCTGGACGCGCTCCAGCAGGCGCTCGCGGACGTGCTCGCCGCGGCACCCCCGCGCCGCGATCGGGGACAGCCGCGGCTGCCGATAGACCGCGCCTTCACCGTCGCCGGCTTCGGCACCGTGGTGACCGGCACGTTGACCGACGGCGTGTTCACGGTCGGCGACGAGGTGGAGATCGTGCCCGGCCATTTGAGGGCGCGCATCCGCAGCTTGCAATCTCACAAGCGGCCGGTCGAGATGGGCTTGCCCGGCTCTCGACTGGCGATCAACCTGACCGGCGTCCACCCCGATCAGTTGCGCCGCGGCATGGTCGTGGCCCGGCCCGGCGCCTTGCAGCCGACGACCCTGCTCGACGTGCGGCTGCGCCTGGTCGCGGCCGATTCGCCGCTGACCGGCGAGGCGCTGGCGCCCCTGCGCCATAACCAGGCCGTGGACTTCTTCTGCGGCGCGGCCGAGACGGCCGGCCGCGTGCGCCTGCTCGACGCTGAACAGCTTGCCCCGGGCGCCATCGGCTGGGCCCAGTTGCGCTTGGAAGCGCCGGTGGCGGTTGCGGCCGGCGACCGCTTCATCATCCGGCAGCCCTCGCCGAGCATGACGATCGGGGGCGGCGTGATCGTCAATCCCTATCCGCGGCGGCGCTGGCGTCGGTTTCAACCCGACGTGCTCGCGCAACTGGAGACGCTGGCGCGCGGCACGCCTGAAGACCTGTTATTGTACGCTCTCACGTCGGCCGAGCTGTCGCCCCTCAGAACCGTGGTCGAGCGCAGCGGCCTGGATGCGGCCACGGCCGAACGCACGCTGGCGCGCCTGATCGCCGAAGGCCAGATCATCCCGCTGGGGGTGGTACAACCGCCGCTGGTTGCCGCGGCCGCAGCCGCGATCTCGCTCGGCGGATGGCGGGCGCTGGCGGGTCGCATGGCCGAGGTGGTGGCCGACTACCATGCGCAGTACCCGTTGCGGCCGGGCCTGGGCCGGGAAGAGCTGAAGAGCCGGTTGCAAGGTCGCGAGAAATGGCCGCCGAAGCTGTGCAACGAGCTGATCGCCCGCGCTACGGCCGAAGGCGTGCTCGAAGAGGTCGGCGACTTCCTGCGGCGGCCCGGCTTCCAGATCAGCTTCACGGCCGAACAGCAGGCGCGCGTCGACGCGTTGTTGGCCGCGTTCCGGCGTCAGCCGTACACGCCCCCTTCGATGGCCGAAGCGGTGGCCCTGGCCGATGCCGAGCTCGTCAGCGCGCTGATGCATCAAGGCGTGCTCGTGCGCCTCAACGAAGATGTGCTCTTCCTGCGCGAGACCTATGAGGAGATCGTCCGTCACATCGTCGCCCACATCAAGGCGCACGGCAGCATGACCGTGGCGCAGGTGCGCGACGCCTTCAACACCAGCCGCAAGTATGCGCTGGCGATCATGGAGTACCTGGACGAGAAGAAGGTCACGCGGCGGGTGGGCGATGAGCGGATCTTGCGCTGAGCGCGCCTCAGCTTCCGCCGACGATCTGCTCGTAGAGGGCCTGGAGCTCCTCGTCCGAATAGAAGTGAATGATCAGCTTGCCCCCGCGGCGGCCGCGCGAGAGGGATACCTTCGTGCCCAGCGCGCTGCGGAACGCGTCCTCCAGGCGCCGCGTGTAGGAGATATCGGGATCGTCGGCCGTTTCCCCCGTCTGGCCGACCGCCTGGACGGCTTCTGCCACGGCTTGTAAACGCCGCACCAGCTCTTCCGTCTGTCGCACCGTGAGCTCGCGCGCGACGACCTGTTCGGCCGCGTGCACGATGGTCTCGTCGTCGTCGAGGGCCAACAGGGCGCGGGCGTGCCCTTCGCTGAGCGCGCCTTCCATCAACAGCGCCTTGACGCGCTCGGGTAAGCGTTGCAGGCGCAGGATGTTGGCGACGGCCGCCCGACTCTTGCCCACCCGGTCGGCAACCTCGTGTTGGCTCAGGCCGAATTCGGCGATGAGCGCCTGGTACGCGGCCGCCTCTTCTAGTGGGTTCAGGTCGGCGCGCTGGATGTTTTCCACCAGGGCCAGCTCGAGCACCTGTTGGGGCGTCGCTTCCTTCACCAGCACGGGCACGGTTTGCAGGCCGGCCAGTTGGGCCGCGCGCCAGCGCCGTTCGCCCGCGATGAGCTGGTAGGTGGCGCGTTCGCCGGGCCGGTTGCGGGTCACGATCAGTGGCTGGATCAGGCCGTGTTCGCGGATGGACGCAGCCAGTTCGGCGAGCGTCTCCGGGGCGATGGCGGTGCGCGGTTGGCGGGGATTGGGCACGATGTCGCCGACCGGCACCTCCAGGATGCCCGTGGAGGCCGGCCCGGCCGCCGGTGCGGAGCTGCTGCCGGGGATGAGCGCGCCCAATCCCTTGCCCAGGCCGCGAGGTTGTGGGCTCATGCGCGTTCCTCCCGTGCCAACCATTCTTGCGCCAGCGCCGCGTAGGCCGCGGCGCCGGCCGAATTCGGTGCATAGGTCAGGATCGTCTGTCCGTAGCTGGGCGCCTCGCTCAGGCGGACGCTGCGCGGAATAATCGTCTGAAAAGTCTGCCGCGCGAAGTGTTTGCGCACTTCGTTGACCACCTGGCCGGCCAGGTTGGTCCGCGGATCATACATGGTCAACACCATGCCGCTGATGGTCAACTGCGGATTGAGATGCTCGCGCACCAGTTGGATGGTCTGCCAGAGGCGTCCCAGTCCTTCCAGGGCCAGGTATTCGCATTGAATCGGCACGATCACTCCGTTGGCCGCGGCCGTGAGCGCGTTGATGGTGAGCAGGCCGAGGCTGGGCGGGCAATCAATCAGCACGTAGTCGTAATGCTCGGCGAGCGGCAGCAAAGCCTTGCGCAAGAGATATTCGCGCGCCAGCATGGAGACCATCTCGACCTCCGCGCCGGCCAGTGCGGGCGCCGAAGGCGCCAGATCGAGCCGCGGCAGATGGGTTCCCATGATCACATCGGCCAGGGGTGCCCGGCCGATCAACGCATCGTAGATCGAGTGCCGCAGATCGGCGGCGTCTATCCCCAGGCTGCTGGTGGCGTTGGCCTGTGGATCCATGTCAATCAGCAGGATCGTGCGGCCGGCGTGTGAGAGGTAGGCCGCCAGGTTCACCGCGGTGGTGGTTTTGCCCACGCCCCCCTTCTGGTTGGCAAAAGCATAGATGCGCGTCACTGCTGACCTCGAGCGGTAGGAGCTCGTCTGCATTAACCGTGCGGGCCGGGGAGACCGGCCTGAGCAGTTGGTGCGAGAGATGGGCGTTAAGCGGCGGCTTCGGCGGCCAGCCAGGCATCCACCTCGGCCCGCCACGGAATGCGCGCCATGCCGATCCCTTCGACCGACATGGAGGCGACGATGTTGGCGAAGCGCGCGGCGGCCAGCGGATCGCCCGTCTCCCAGAGGCGGATCAGGAAGGCCGTCGCAAAGACATCGCCGGCGCCGGTCGGATCCACCTGGTGGGTGGGCCGGGGCGCGATGGGAAAGCTTTCGCCGCAACGATAGACGGTGGCCCCGTGCCACCCGTCGGTGACGACCAGGAGCTTGGCCCGACAGGCCAGGTCGGCGATTTGCCTGTCGTCGCCGCCCACATCTTCGCGGCTCAGGATGACCACATCCACGTGCGGCAAGAAGTCGGCCATATTTTCCCACGGTGCGGGACTGACATGCCCCTGGCCGTTCCAGCGGCGCATCCACCCCTGCGGCGTGATGCCCACCAGCGCGTGGGGGAAGATGGTGGCCCAATCTGCCGGCACCTCGCGCGCTACCGGCCCCAACAAGACGATCGGCGCCGTGGCCCAGGCGGCCGGCAGGTCGGCCGGCAGGATGGGTTCGGCCCACGCTTCGATCACCTGGGTCCGTTCTCCGCGCTCGCCGTGATAGACGTTGATGAAGGTGGTGCTCACCGCCGATGGCGCCAGGTGGATGGCGATGCCGTCCAGCACTCCATCGCACGATGCCGTGATGATGCCGGCGCCGTTGGCCGAAGGCACAATATGGAGCCCTTCGGTCGAGGCGCGGGTGAGGATGCCGGGCCGGCGGCCAAGGCGCCGAGCGGTCACGGCGGCGTAAGAAACCGTGCCCCCCAAGCGAAAGCCGTCGGGAGTGCGGTCGTGGGTGATGTGGCCGATCACCAGAAAGTCAATGGACAAAGAAACCTCACCAAAGAAAAGATGGCCTGCAAGGCGCGGCTATTGTAGCACACTCCGCGTGCAGGGTCAATGAAAACGCCGGTCTCTCTGGACCGGCGTTCGTGGGAGGAAGGTTCGCTCAATCCTTCTTGAGAATGATGGTCACCTTCCGGTGGTCTCCTTCGCCGACGCTTTGGGTGAAGACCTTCGGGTGATTGCGCAGGGCCAGATGGATGATCCGGCGCTCGGCCGGGGGCATCGGCTCCAGGATGACAGTGCGGCCCGATTGCACGGCCTGCTCGGCCATGCGCAGGCCCAGCTTGCGCAGCGATTCGGCGCGCTTGGCCCGATAGCCGTTCACGTCCACGATGAAATGGCTGCGCGCATGGCTGCGCTGGTTCACGGCCAGCCGGGTGATGAACTCCAGGGCCGAGAGCACCTCGTTCTGCCGGCCGATCAGCACGCCCAGATCATCGCCGACGATGTTGAGCACCGGCACGCGGTCGCCCTCTTCGGCCTCGGCCGGGCTTTGCATCCCGATCTCCACTTTGGCCTGCAATCCGGCCCGGCTGAGGAACCCGATCAGGAATTCGCGGCCCAGTTCGACGGCCGCGCGTTCTTTTTCGCTCAGGCCGGCGGCCGGTGCAGGGGCTTTGCCCGGCTCGGCCTTGGTCGGTGCAGTTGGCCGCGCCGGCGCAGCGCCGGATTCGGCCCGGCCGGCCGGCGCCGTGGTCGGCCGGGGGGCTTCCGGCCGGCCAATCGTGGTCGCCTTCGCTTCCTCCGGCCGCGGCACGGGCTTCGGCTCGGCCCGGTCCGGTCGTTCGCCGCGGGCTTGCGGTTCCGGTCGGATGACGGTGAGGCGCACGACGGCATCTTCTGCGCCGATGCCCAACACCCCGCGGCTGCCCGGCCGGATCACCTCGACTTCCACATCTTGCCGGGAGAGCTGCAATGCAGCCAGGCCGGCATTGATGGCCGCCTCGATGGTCTTGCCGCGGAATTCTCCGCCTTTCTCTCCTGTCATGGGATGGTTTCCTTCGTTTTTACCACAATCTTTTAGCGCCGTCGCCGATTGCGCTTGATCGGCTTCTCGACCGCGGGCGTGACGGGCTCTGGGTCGGCCGTTGCTGCCGGAAGGCTCTTGGGTGTTTGCGCAAGCGTCTTCTTGAGCGGCGCAAACCAATCGGTCAGGCCGCCCCATCCCGAGACGAAATACTGCTGGATGATGCTCAGGATGTTCGTGGCCGTCCAGTAAAGCGTCAGACCGGCCGGCAGGCCCAGGGTGATGTAGCCGAACATGATCGGCATGAAGAACATCATCTGGTTCATCATCTGCATCTGGGCATCTTGGCTGCTCTGTCCGGTCTTGGCGCTCTTGGGCGGCTGCGCCATCTTCTGCAGCGCCAACTGCGTCACCAACATGATGATCGGCAGGCTGGCATAGGCGAACAGCTTGCCCCAATCGCGCGCGGCGAAGCTCGCGCCGATCCAGCCGGTGCCCACGGCCAGCGTGGGATAGAACAGGTCGGGAATCCACAGGAAGATGCGCTGGCCGGCCGGGATCAGATCGGTGCTGGCAACCGCGTAGAGCGCCTGATAGAGCGCCCACAGAATCGGGAGCTGGATCAGCAGCGGCAGACAGCCGCCCATCGGGTTGACGCCGGCCTCTTTGTAGAGCTTCATTTGCTCTTCGGCCAGCTTCTGGCGGTCCTTGCCGTACTTGTCCTGCAGTTCCTTCAGCTTCGGCTGCAGCTCCTGCATCGCCTTCGTAGATTGCAGTTGCTTGCGGGTAAGCGGGAGCGTGACCAGCTTGAGGACGATGGTGATGATGATGATGGCCCAACCCAGGCTATGCCCCAGGCCGACGTTGGAGATCGCCGCGCTCAACCAGACCAGGATTTTGGCGATGGGATAGACGAAGATCGCCTCCCACCAGCCGGGCGGCGCATCCAGGTTGACCGGTCCCTGCGGCACACCGCAGCCGGCCAGAAGGACCGCCGCGACCAGCAATACCGACACCAACAGCACGGTGCGGAGTCGTTTGTTCACGCTAGAAAACACTCCTTGATAGAATACGCTAAATGTTATGGCACCGGATCGAAGCCGCCGGGGTTAAACGGGTGACAGCGGGCAATGCGGCGGATGCCTAGCCAGCCGCCCCGCAACACGCCGTATTTCTCGACCGCCTGATAGGTATATTCGGAGCAGGTGGGATAGAAGCGGCACGACGGCGGCAAGCCGGGCGAGATCCATTGGCGATAAAAACGAATTACGGCCAGGACAACCCGTTTCACGCTGCTTTCTTGGTCCCTTCTGATGCCAACAAGGCGCCGGCCTGATGCAAGAGATGCACGCAAGCCGCCTGTAGCTCGGCAAACCCCGCCGATTTGACGGCCGGCCGGGCCACCCACACGAGATCCCACCCCGGCGCCACCAGGTCCCACAACAGACGGACGGCCTCCCGCATGCGCCGGCGCACCCGGTTGCGCTCGACCGCCTTGCCGAGGCGCCGGCTGACGGCAAATCCGCAGCGGCTGAACGGAAGGCCATTGGGAAGCAGGCAAAGCACCAACAGGCGCTGTGTATAACTGGCTCCCGTTTGTCGCACCAGCCGGAATCGCCCCTTATCGGTCAGACGATACCGGCGTTTCACCACCACCCCATCGCGCGCGGCGTCGTAGCTGCCGGCCTCAGACGGTCAACCGCTTGCGGCCCTTGGCCCGACGGGCCTTCAAGACATTGCGGCCGCCGGTCGTGCTCATGCGCGCAAAGAAGCCGTGCACCCGACTGCGCCGGCGGTTCTTGGGCTGATAAGTCCGTTTGGTTGACATTGCGTTCGCCTTCCTCCGTGTTTGATGTATCCTGTCAGAGATACAAAAAGCAGGCGAGACGCACAAGCAGGTCTCACCCGCCAAATCCACCCCATTATACCCGTTAAAGGGAGGGTATGTCAAATCACAAGAGCATTTCAGTAGTGAACGGCGAACGCGCCGCCCCGTCCTTTAGCGTCCGCGTCTTCCCAGGCGTCGCCACGTGCCGGCGAAAATGAAGCCCAGCAGCCCTACCAGGATCGTGCCGAGGCCGACGACCTGGAGCACGCGCGGAATGCCGATCGCGTCGGCCAGGCCGCCGAAGGCCAGCATGGGCAGGATGCCGACCAGGTTGGCGAGCATGAACTGCACCGAGAGCACCCGGCCCCGGATGTGGGCCGGCGAATCCTGTTGCACCCGGGTTTGCGCCAGGATGTTGGCGGCCGAAAGGCAAAACCCTAACAGGCCGGCCAGGCCCATGGTGGCGCTCGTCAGGCTGATGAACGCCTCGGGCACCACTTCCAGGATGGGGCGCATGAAGCGATGATAGTCCAGGCTCAGGCCGCCCATCTGAAAGAAGGCCAGGCCGGCGGCTATCAGCCCGAGGTTGCCGTAGCTGACGTGGCGCAGCAGATATCCCCACCGCCCCACCACGGCCGTGGCGACCAGCATCCCCACCCCGGCCGGCGCGAACACCAGTACCGCGTTTTCGGCCCCCATGCCCAGTACGCGGGCGGCATAGCCGGGCGCCAGCATGGCCATGATCATCACCAGGGTGTTGATGATGATCAACTGCACCATCGCGGCTTCGATGGCCGGCTGCGTAGCGATGAAGCCGACCCCCTCGCGGATGTCCTTCCAGACGCGGCGCCAGGGCGCTCCCTGCGTCGGCGCCGGCCGCGCGGCCGCGCGGTCGGCCGGCAAAAGCGCTACCAGCAGCGTAGCTCCCAAATACATGGCCCCGATGGCCACCAGTCCGCCCACCGTGCCCAGGATCCGCACGAAGATCGGGCCGAGGATCACCAGGCCGGCCATCTGCGAGAGGACCATGGTCAACGAAAAGAGGGAGTTGGCCGTCAACAAGCGCGCTTCGCCGACCAGCAAGGGCAACATGGCCGCCTCGGCCGGCGCGAAGAACTGACTCAGGGTAGACATCAAAAACGTCAGCGCGTAAATGGCCATCAGCCGCCAGCCGCCTTGTAGCCAGGCCAGCGGCAACAGGTAGCTCAACGCGACCAGCGTGCGGCTTAGGTTGGAGGTGACCAGCACCCACTTCTTGGGCACGCGGTCGGCCACTACGCCGGCCAGGGGACTGAAGAGCACGCCGGGCAGGGTGAAAGCCAGGATGGTAATGCCGATCTGGACCGTCGAACCGGTGAGCTGTTCGATCAGGATCAACTGGATGAAGTTGATCGCGTTTTGGCCGATCTGCGCGAGCCACTGGGCGACCCACAGGGCGCGGAAATGGCGATTGGCCAATACCGGCCAGAAGCCGCGGCTGATGGGGCCGGACGGATCGGTCGGGGGCGTCATTGGGTCATTTCCGCCGTATCAGGAGCGGCCGGCTCGCCGCGCCGCACCAACGTCTTCACCTGGCGCACGAACTGGCTGCGCGGCAGCAGGACGCGGCGCGCACATTTGCAACATCGGATGCCGATGTCCGCACCAAGGCGCACCACCTCCCACTCGCTGTTGCCGCAAGGGTGTGGTTTGCGCATGCGCACGATGTCGCCGAGGCGAATGTCATCGTACATGGCCTCAGTCTCGCTCGGCCGCAAGGGCTGGTTCGACCAGCGCGGCCACAAGTTCGGCGCCGTACTCTTCGAGCTTCCACGGGCCGAGGATGCCGAGTCCGGCCAACGCCTCCAGGTCGGCAGGGCAGGCGCGCGCGATGGTCAGCAGCGCATCGTTGTTCAGGATCACATCCGGCTCGACCCCGCGCTCGACCGCGCGGCGGGCCCGCCAGGCCCGCAGACGGTCGTAGCGAGCGCTGACGGCCGGATCGGGCCGACCGTTGCTGTTGGAGCGCCGCGGGGGCGGCTGCGGCGCGGGCGCCTGGCGGCCGCGCGCGATGGCGGCCAGGATCGCCGGGCCGAAGCGCTCGACTAGGCGCGGGGACAAGCGCAGATCGGCCGACTGGGCCGGCCGGCGCTGGCTGAGCTCGGCGAGCGCCTGATCGGTCAGGATCTTGAAGGGCGGTTGATCCAGGGCGCGGGCCTGCTGGTCGCGCCACAGATAAAGCTCGCGGAAGATGGCCAGCTCATCAGGCCGCAAGTCGCGCACGACCTTGCTGCGCCAAAAGCCTTCGGGGTCATAGGGCTTCTCGGTGTATTCCAGCTCGGGCAATCTGGCGAATGCCTCTTGGGCTTCGCGCCAGCGGCGCCGGCGTTGCAGCTCGTCGGCCAGCAGATCGCGCAGCGGCAACAGGTAGTGGCTATCGAGCCGCGCATAGCTGAGCTGCTGCGCGGTCAGGGGCCGATGGCCCCAATCGGTCAGTTGCATCCGCTTGTCGAGCTCGACGCCGAAGGTCTCGCGCAACAGAGCGGCCAGTCCCACGTTGCGCCGGCCCAGGATGCGCGCGGCGACCAGGGTGTCGAAGACGTTAGCAAAGCGAAAGCCGAAATCCCGCTTGAGCAAGAGGATGTCGTTCTCGGCGGCGTGAAAGACCTTTTCGACCTGCGCATCCGCCATGAAGGGGGCCAACGGCTGCAGGTCGCCGATGCGCAACGGATCGAGCAGATAATCGGCCCGGGCCGTGCTGACCTGGATCAGACATACCTTGTGGAAGTAGCGATACAGGCTATCCGATTCGGTGTCCAGGGCCAGGCGCTTTTCAGCGGCCAGCGCGGCCAGAAACGCGTCAAAGGCGGCCGGCGTGTCTACCAACACCGGCGCCGGCAAGCGCGACGGATCTTCGGTTTTGGGGTTCTGGTTGCCGATGGCCGGCCGATCCATGTGACGATGTTCCTCCTCAGCAATGGCGTCGCAATCGCACGACGCGTTTAGGAGGAAACATTATCCTACGGCTTCGGCAACTTGTCAAAGTTGCTGTTTGTGTGTCACCTGTGATGCGCTCTACGAGTAGGGGGGATGATTTTGACAAGGAGGCTTCGGCCTGTTACAATGGCGTCTTGTTATGGCCCGAAAAAGGGGCTGCGAGATGGCCCTGTAACCTGCGTCAGGGGTAGCCGTCTCGTGGGTGATTTATCTGCCGACATGCGCATACGAGGATGTATCAACGATGCGCTCCGGGCGCCTCTGCTGTTGCCGGCCAGGAGGGGCCCGACCGCTCGTTTTGTGATACTCACATTTCACTTGCAGGGAGGAAGCGTACAATCACATGTATCAGATGAATTTGACGGCCTTCGAGCAGACGGCAGTTTACGGCGTGCTCGTGGTGGCCATCTTGAGCCTGCTTTATGCCTGGTGGCTGCGCCGCAACGTGATGGCCGAAGATAAGGGATCGGAAGCGATGATCCGTATCTGGACGGCCATCAAGGACGGCGCCGATGCATACCTCACCCAACAGCTCCGCACGATCCTGCCTTTTATCGGGGCCCTGATCTTCGTCCTCTTTTTCAGCGTATGGATTGCCCCGCCCAGTCCGGCGGCCCAACAGATGTTCGGCAATAACGCGCGCCTGGTGATCGCGATCGGCCGCGCGGCTGCTTTCATCCTGGGCGCTTCCTTCTCGTTGATGGTCGGCCAATTGGGCATGCGCATGGCCGTCCAGGGCAACATTCGCGTGGCCTCGGCTTCGCTGCGTACCCTGGGCGACGCGCTGCGGATCGCTTACCGCTCGGGCACGATCACCGGCATGTTGACCGACGGTCTGGGCCTGCTCGGCGGCACGACTATTTTCATCATCTTCGGCGAAGCGGCGCCGGACGCGCTGTTGGGGTTCGGCTTCGGCGGCACGTTGCTGGCGCTTTTCATGCGCGTGGGCGGTGGCATCTACACCAAGGCGGCTGATGTGGGCGCCGACCTGGTGGGCAAGGTGGAAGAGGGCCTGGAGGAAGATGACCCGCGCAACGCAGCCGTTATCGCCGATCAGGTCGGCGATAACGTGGGCGACTGCGCCGGCATGGCGGCCGATATCTTCGAGTCCTATGAGGTGACCATCGTCTCTGCGTTGATCCTGGGCCTGGCTCTGGTCACCCTCACCGGCCAGCTCTATTGGATCATCTTCCCGCTGCTCGTGCGCGCGATCGGCGTCATCAGCTCGATCATCGGCACCTTCTCCGTGCCGATCTGGGAACGCACCGTGGCCAAAGGCGATGCCTGGCACGCGATGGAGATCGCCTACGAGGTCTCTTCGGTCATCACGATCAGCCTTTCTTTCTTGTTGGCTTATGTGTATATTCATGCCCGCAATGCGGCAGCTCTCGCGGCCGGCGCGAATCCGCAGACCCTGGGTTCCTGGTGGCAACCGGCGACCATGGTGGCGGCTGGCGTGATCTTCAATGTGATCGTCAATCGCGTGACCGCGCACTTCACCGGCACCGAAGAGGCGCCCGTGCAGGAGATCGCCAAGAGCACCCGCTTCGGGCCGGCGACCACCATCCTGAGCGGCATGGCGGAGGGCTACGAATCGAGCTTCTGGTCGGTCTTGTTGATCGCGGCCGCGATCATGATCTCGGTCCTGGTCTACAGCGCCCAGGGCGCGCAGTACATCATCTACGGCGTGGCGCTGATCGGCATCGGCTGGCTGACGCACGCCGGCAACCTGGTCTCGATGGACTCCTTCGGCCCCATCTCCGATAATGCCAACGGCATCGGCGAGATGGCTGCGATGCCCGCCAGCGCGCGCAAGATCATGACCGATCTGGACGCGGTCGGCAACACGACCAAGGCCATCACGAAGGGCGTGGCGATCGGCTCGGCCGTGATCGCGGCCGTGGCCCTCTACGGTTCGTTCATCACCGACATCAACGTGGTGCTCCGCGAGCTGGGCGCGAAGCCGCTGGAATTCATCAACATCGCCGACCCGCGCGTCTTCATCGGCCTGCTGATCGGCGGCGGCATCCCGCTCTTGTTCGGCTCGATGCTGGTGAAGGCGGTGGCGCGCGCGGCCAACGGCATGGTGGCGGTCGTGCGCAAGCAATTCGATGTGCCGGGCGTGCGCGAGGGCAAGCGATTGCCCGATTATCGCCAGGCGGTGGCCATCTCGACCGAGGCGGCCCAGCGCGAGCTGTTGCCCGTGGGCGTGTTGGTCGTCCTGATCCCCATCGTCGTCGGCTTTGCGCTGAAGACCGAGGCGTTGGGCGGCTTCCTGGCCGGCGTCATCCTCTCCGGCCAACTGTTGGCCGTGTTCATGGCCAACACCGGCGGCGCGTGGGATAACGCCAAGAAGCTGGTGGAAGAGGGACTCTACGGCGGCAAGGGCTCGGATGCGCACAAGGCAAGCGTGGTGGGCGATACGGTGGGCGATCCGCTGAAGGACACGGCCGGCCCGGCGCTGAACCCGTTGATCAAGGTGATCAACCTGATCAGCCTGATCATCGCGCCGATCGTGGTGGCGCATCCCAACATCGGCATCATCGGCTGGGTGCTGATCGTGGTGTGTCTGGCGGCGATGCTCTGGGCGCTCCTGCGCAGCAAGACGCCGGCGCAATACGCGATTGATGCGACCGCCGAAGCCGAAGCATGATGGGGGCGAGTGCGGCCTGGCCGACCGTAAGAGAAGTGCGACGTGAGGAGTGAGAAACGCGGAGTCGAGGCCCCTTGAGGGGCCTTGCACGTTGTAGCCGGACGGCTTCAGCCTCCGGCGCCCTCCACGGCGGCCCGCCCGACCGTAATGAAAGTTAAAGAATTAAACCGGTCAT
>JBBIKA010000061.1:0-19338 GCA_037445695.1 Chloroflexota bacterium | reverse complement strand
GCGGCCACCCCGCGGCCGGCCGCGCCTGAACCCGACCGCCGGCCGGCCAGCCGCCGCAGCAGCGGCTGCTGGAGCGTGATCTTGCCGCTCCTGCTGGGCGCCGCGCTCGGCCTGCTGATCGTCGGCATCGGACTGGTGGGCTACGCCAGCATCGCGGCCGCCCTGCCCGCGCCCGATGAACTGCAGGCACGCGCCAGCCAATTCAATTCTACGCTGATCTACGACCGCGAGGGCAACCTGCTGAACGAGGTGGCCGATCCGCGCTATGGCCGGCGCACGGCCGTATCGCTGGACGCCATCTCGCCCTATCTGAAAGCGGCCACCATCGCCACAGAAGATCCGAACTTCTACGAACATCCGGGCGTGGATCCGCTCGGCATCGCGCGCGCGCTCTATTACGCGGTCCGCTATCGCGATCTGGATTCGACCCCCGGCGGCAGCACGATCACCCAGCAACTGGTCAAATTGACCTTCCTGTCGTCCGAGCGGACGCTCGCGCGCAAGATCAAGGAGGCGATCCTGGCCGCCGAGATCACGCGGCGTTATCCCAAGGACAAGGTGCTGGAGATCTACCTCAACGAGATCTACTACGGCAACCTGGCCTACGGCAGCGAGGCGGCCGCCGAAACCTACTTCGGCAAACACGCGGCCGATCTGACCCTGGCCGAGGCTGCGCTGCTGGCCGGCCTGCCGCAGGCGCCGGCTTACTACGACCCGTACACGCGGCTATGGAACGCCGACGGTACCCCCGGGCCGGTCAAGCGCCGCCAGGGGGTCGTCTTGAGCCTGATGGTGCGTCACGGCGCGATCACGGCCGCCCAGGCCGACGCGGCCTGGCAGGCGCCGATCGTCCTCAAGCCGCTGCGCCAGACCTACACCTCGCGCCATCCGCATTTCGTGCAATATGTGCGCGGCCAGATCGAGAAAACGCTCGGCCCGGAGCTGTTGGCCAAGGGCGGCCTGCGCATCCACACCACCCTCGACCCGAACATCCAGGCCATCGCCGAAGAAGAGGTGGCCAAGCAGGTCAAGGCGCTGGCGCCCCAGGCCGCAGGGAACGCCGCGCTGGTGGCCATCCGGCCCAACACCGGCGAGATCCTGGCCATGGTGGGCAGCGCCGACTTCTACAACGAACAGATCAGCGGCCAGATCAACATGGCGCTCGCGCCGCGGCAGCCGGGCTCGGCCATCAAGCCGTTCACCTATCTGGCCGCGTTCGAGATGCCCGCGGCGGTGGACCCGGACCCGACCGCCGAGAAATCGCCGCAGATCAGCGCCATCGAGCCGCCGGGCTACTGGACGCCGGCCACGGCGATCATGGACGTGCGCACCGAGTTTCCCGACGGCAACCGGCCGCCCTACGTGCCCACGAACTACGACGGCAAGGAACACGGCCTGGTCAGCGTGCGTTCGGCGCTGGCCAACTCCTATAACATCCCGGCCGTGAAAGCGCTGGAACATGTGGGCATCGAACGGCTGAAGCAAATGGCCCGCCGGGTGGGCATCACCACCCTGACGCGCGACGACTATGGCCTCTCGTTGACGCTGGGCGGGGGCGAGGTGACCTTGCTGGAGATGACCGCCGCGTACGCGGTGCTGGCGAACGCCGGCGTGCGCGTGCCGGCCGACCCGATCGCGTGCGTGCTGGATGCCGATGGCCTGGTGATCTGGCGCGGCCATGCCGCGGAAACGGTAGCGGCCTGTCGCACCGCACGCGAGGCCGCGGCCCGGCCCGTGACGCCTGGCCCCGCGCAGCGCGTGCTCAACCCGCAACACGTGTATCTGATCACCTCGATCCTGGCGGACCTGGAGGCGCGGCGGCCGATGTTCGGCAGCTCGGCCGCGCTGCTCAGCCTGCCCGACCGCCCCGCCGCCGCCAAGACAGGCACGACCAACGACTATCGCGACGCCTGGACGATCGGCTACACGCCCGATCTGGCGGTCGGCGTCTGGGTGGGCAATGCCGACTACAAGCCGATGCAGAAGGTTGCCGGCACGATCGGCGCGGCGCCCATCTGGCACAACGTGATGCGACGTAGCCTGCAGGGGAAGCCGGCGCAACCGTTCGTCGAGCCGCCGGGGATCATGCGGATCAAGGTGTGTGCGGACACGGGCACATTGCCCAGCGTCGCCTGTCCGCAACAGCGCGAAGAGGTGTTTGCCGCGAACCAGGGGCCGTTGCCCGCCCAATATGACCTGCATCAGCGCGTGCGCATTGACCGCGTGACGGGCCGTTTGGCGACCGAATTCACGCCGGCCGATCGCATCGAAGAACGGGACCTGATGCTCTTCCCGCCGAAATATCGCGGCTGGGCCGAGGCGCACGGCATCCCACAGCCGGCCATCGAACTGCCCACCTACGCGTTCCGGCCCGAGCTGCGCCTCGACGCGCCCGCCAACGGCGAACAACTGGCCGGCCGGGTGGCAGTGCTGGGTCGGGTGCATCTGCCCGAGCCGCTCACCTGGCGGGTGGAATACGGCGTAGGACCCGCTCCCATCGGCTGGGGCACGCTGGCGGGGCCGAACAGCGGCGATTTCGAGGGCCGGCTGGCCGAATGGGATACCGCCGCAACGGCCCGACTGCACGACGTGTACGACTTTTCGGTGCGGCTGGCCGCCTATGATGCTGCGCTGCCCGACTATCCGGTGGCCATCTCCAACGTGGCCTACGTGACCGTGTTGCGGCCCACGGCCACGCCGACACCGACCGCGTCGCCAACGCCTTCCCTCACGCCGACGCCGACCGCATCGCCGACGCCGACCCTCACGCCCACGCCGACCGCATCACCGACGCCGGCCGCCACATTGACGGCCGCGCCCACCGTCACCCTTGTGCCGACCGTTGCGCCTTCGCCAACGCCGACCGGGCCGGCCACGGCCACCCCCGCGGCACCGACGGCCACGGCCGGGCCGACCGCGACGACTACCCCCGCGGCGGTCACGGTCACGCCCGCGGCGCCGACGATCGTTGCGGCCACGGCCACGCCCCGCGCGGCCAACCCGTAACGCAAGTAGGACTCGCAACTTGCGTGGCCCTCGCCCCCACCTCAGCCCCTCCCCCAAATTTGGGGGAGGGGGCGATAGCGGGGTATTTTGGCCGCCTTCGGCGGCTAAAATACCCCTTGCAAGGGATTCCCCGCCCCCCGCTTGCGGGGGGCGGGGTCAGGAGTGGGGGGCCCACTGCATCCGGCATTGCCGAAATGCCTCTTGTCCCGCCAGAAGCTGGAGCACCATATTATGGCAGATAGTTGAAGGGGTTCTGCTGTACGCCCCCGCGGCGCACCTCGAAGTGGAGATGGGGGCCGGTCGAATTGCCGGTCGAACCCACCTGGCCGATCACCGTCCCCTGGCCGACCGAATCGCCGGCGTTGACGAAGAAGCGACTCAAATGGGCATAGAGGGTCTGGATGCCGTTGCCGTGATCCAGCACCACATAATAGCCGTAGCCCACATCGCTCCAGCCGGCCGCCACCACATAGCCCGAATCGGCCGCGCGCACCGGATTGCCGATATACGACCCGATGTCAATGGCGCGATGATACCAGTAATAGCCCTGGGTGATGGCGCCCGACGCCGGCCAGATCAGCCGGCCCGAGCCTCGACTCGCGCCCTGGGGCACCGGTCCGGCGTAGATCTGCACCTGTCGCGCGATGTAGGGCTTGCTGCCGCCTGGCACCACGATCTTCTGGCCGACGACTAAGGTGGGGTTCTTCGGATTCAGATTGTTGAGCGGGAACTTCAGGATCTCTTCCGGCTTCGCCGTATATTTCTTCGCGATGCTCTCGATCGTGTCGCCGCTCTGCACGGTGTGGTACACGCCGTCGACGGGCAACACGACGAGCTCCTGTCCCAGCCGCAGCAGATCGGGGTTTTGTTCCAGATTGTTCGCCCACATCAGCGTTTCGACGCTGATGTTGTACTTTTCGGCGATGCCGTACAGCGTATCGCCCGCCTCGACCGTATGGGTGATGATCGCCAGGCGCGGCCGGTCGGAGATGAGGGTGAAGGGCACGGCCGCGCGCACCAGCGCGCCGGGGGCCGTCACGACACGCGGCGCGGCGGCCCCCGGCGCCACGGGCTCTTCGGCGGTCGCGCTTTCCGATTGGACTTCGGCGATATCCCAGCGGGGCAATTCGACGCGGCTGATCAGCAAGACCGAGATGGCGATCAGCAGGATCACCAGGTGCGAGGCCATGCGCACGAGCGAGGTAGTGCCTTCGGGGCCCCGTTGCCCGAGAAGCGCCTGTATGGAGTTCCAGAGACGATACCCCGGCCCCCATTCCTCGGCCGGGATGAGAGTCAAGTCCTGTTCGGCGATATCATCGCGCATGAGCGCGGCTGTGCTCCGTTCAAAGGGGGGCCCTCCTGTCAAATGTTCTGCGACAGGGTTTCCAGGAAGACCTTGTTATTGCGCGTGCGGCGCAAGCGCTCCAACACCGGTTCCAGCGGATCTTCGCCGGTCTGGCGCAACATATCTATCATGCGGCGCAGAGTCCAGACGCGGTTCAGGGTTTCGGGCGGCAGCAGCAGCTCTTCGCGCCGCGTGCCCGAACGCACGATGTCGAGGGCCGGGAAGATGCGGCGTTCGGCCAGCCGGCGGTCGAGGTGCAGCTCCATGTTGCCGGTGCCCTTGAACTCCTCGTAGATGACATCGTCCATGCGGCTGCCGGTATCCACCAGGCAGGTGGCGATGATCGTCAAGCTGCCGCCCTCTTCGATCTTGCGGGCCGCGCCGAAGAAGTGCTTGGGCGGATAGAGCGCGGCCGGATCAATGCCGCCGGACAGCGTGCGGCCCGAAGCGGGCACGGTCAGGTTGTAGGCGCGCGTCAGCCGGGTGATGGAGTCGAGCAGGATCACCACATCCCGTTCGGCCTCCACCAGGCGCTTGGCGCGCTCCAACCCCATCTCGGCCACGCGCACATGCGATTGAACCGGTTCGTCGAAAGTCGAGCTGAGCACCTCGGCCTCGACCGAGCGATCCATGTCGGTTACCTCCTCCGGCCGCTCGCCGATCAGCAGCACCATCAAATAGACGTCATTGTAATTGGTGGTGATGCCGTTGGCGATCTGTTTCAAGATGGTGGTCTTGCCGGCCTTGGGCGGCGAGACGATCAAGCCGCGCTGGCCGCGGCCGATCGGCGCCACCAGGTCAATCAAGCGAGTCGCCAGGATGGAGGGTTGCGTTTCCAACACCAATTGCTGGTTAGGAAAGATGGGGGTCAGGTCCTCGAACTTGGGGCGCTTCTTGGCCTCTTCGGGATCTAGGCCGTTGACCGCCTCGACCTTGAGCAGGCCGTAGTACTTCTCCGACTCCTTGGGCGGCCGCACCTGGCCGACCACAAAATCGCCGGTGCGCAGGCCGAAGCGGCGGATCTGGCTCTGAGAAATATAGACGTCATCGGGCCCGGGGTTCATTTGTTTGTCGGCGCGCAAAAACCCGATGCCATCCTGGATGATCTCCAGCGTGCCGCCGCCGAAGATCAGGCCCTGCGCTTCCGTCTCGGCCTTGAGCAGGCGCATGATGAGGTCGTATTTTTTCAGGCGCGTGTAGCCGGTTACACCCATCGAACGCGCCATGTCCTGCAATTCGGTGAGGGTTTTCGCTTCAAGTTCAGCGATATTCATGTTGTGTACTCCATTTTGTGCGTCAAGTCCCCGCGCGTAACGACCGGCTCGGGGGCAATGCCCGGCGCGCGCGAGGTCGCATAGAGGCAATCGGCGAGCCTGTAGGCTTGCAGGCCATGCTATGACGATGTAATCCTATGTCATGGGATAATATACCGACCGGCACTCCCGCACACGGCGGCCGAGAGCGGCGATCGCATTGATCGGGCTTCAGGAATAACAATCAGACTGAGGATAAAGTCCAGAATGTGGACAATCTTTCATGTCCTGGCTGTCCTATCCCTCAAGGCTGCAAAGGTTCATGCGACAGACGGCAAACGATCGCCCGGGGCAAGGAGCGAGGACATGACATGAAAACGCTCAACAAACATCACTATACCACAAGCACCGATACAAGTCAAATAACGCGCAAACGCACAAAGCCCGCGCCGTGCGGCGCGGGCACAACAAAGCGACGGCCCGCGATGGGCCAGGTCGAAAGCTACCGTCGGCCGCGGCTAGGCCCCTCGGATGACCAGGCATCCAGATTATCGAGGTCTTCTTCTTCCTCTTCCTCTTCCTCTTCGTCGAGGTCTTCCCACTCTTCTTCTTCCAGCTCCTCCAGCTCGAGCTCCTCTTCTTCCTCGTCTTCCCAGGTCAGATCTTCGGCGTGCTCGGTGATATCGAGTTCATCGGCCTCTTCCGGGATCTCTTCGTAGGTCGCGCAATAACCTTCCCGGTCAATGCGAATTTCTTCGGCGCCGCATAGACCGTTATCCCAGTTCACGCAATCGGCCAGCTTACAGAACACTTTGACGGTCATGGCGTTTCCCCTCCGGTTGGGATTAGATCAACATGCGGGACGCAGGCTCGCCGCCCCGCCATCCTCTCTTTAATCGGCGGCTTGGAGAATGCCACAATTCGTCAAGTTGCGCAAGTTTGAGCAGGCCGCGCAACGGTTCAAGCGATGCCGTGCCGGGCACAGGCGATCTCCAGGATGGTGTTGATCAGGGTCTCGTAGCTCATGCCCATCGCCGTCGCCTCCAGTACCAGGTCACTCAATCCGGGATAAAGGCCCGGCAAGGGATTCACTTCCAGGATGTACGGCTTGTCGTCGTCGTCGGCATCCAGGCGAAAGTCTACCCGTGCGACATCCATGCAACCGGTCACGCGGAAGGCCGCGGCGGTCAACCAGCGCAGGCGATCCCGCTGCGCGGCCGAGAGGGGCGCCGGGCAGAAGTAGTGGAAGTCGTGCGCCCATTCGGTCTTCATGCGGTTCGTGTACACCCCGCCTTCGCTGGCCGGATACTTCTGAAAGTCCACCTCCAGGGCCGGCAGGAATTGCAGCCCGGCCCAGATGCGCTCGGCCGCTTCGTCGCCGGGCACGCGCCAGGCGACCGGCCCCTTCAGGTTGCCGAGCACGCCCACGGTGACCTCGCGGCCGCGAATGAAGCGCTCCACCAGGATCGGCTGCTGGTAGCGGGCGAACTGTTCGGCCAGCCGCTCGCGCAGCTCGGCCTCGGTGTGCACGATCGAGCTGCCGCTCACGCCCATGCCGGTCCCCTCCCGGCTCGGCTTGACAAAGAGCGGAAAGGTCAGGTCGGCGTCGAGCGGCTCATCCACGCGCTCGAAGACTTGAAAGGCCGGCGTCGGCAGGCCCTGGAAGGCCAACACGCGCTTCGTCATCGGCTTGTCGAGGGTCAACGCCAGGGTGAGCACGCCACTGCCGGTATAGGGGATGCGCATCATCTCCAGGAGCGCGGGGATGTGCGCCTCTCGACTATCGCCCCAATGCCCTTCGCAGATGTTGAAGCAGATGTCGGGCTTGAATCTGGGCAACGTCTCGATCAGCGACAGGTTGCCTTCCAGAAAGACGGCGCGGTGGCCGCGCGCCTCCAGTGCCGCGATGATCGCATTCACCGTGACGTCCGAATCGAGATCGGCCCAGGCATCCGGCGGCATGCCCGGATACGCGGGCGCGTTCCGCTTCAGATTGGCCAACACGGCCACATTGAGGCCCATAGGATCATTCGCTCCTGTGATCGGCGACGGCCTTCGGCTGCGCGGCGTCCCAGATGAGCGTGCCCGCGAGCGGCAGCCCGTCGCGGCCGCGGGCATGCACGGCATCGAAGCCTTGCGGCTTGATGTGATCGGCGTGGCCGGCCAGCAGCCCGGCGATCCCCTCCTGGCCCTCTTCCTGATGGGGCCGCGGATGTTCGGGCCGGGCCACCGTGTGGCCGGTATAGTCGTTCGGCTCGTCGTAGGTCGTGATGAACCCCTCGAAGTTGCGCAACACCACCTTGCCCGGCGCCTGGCTGATGAGATATTGCGGCATCACCGGGATCTTGCCCCCGCCGCCCGGCGCATCCACCACATAGGTCGGAATGGCATAGCCCGAGGTGTGGCCGCGCAGCCCCTCCATGATCTCGATCCCTTTGCTGATGGTGGTGCGGAAGTGGCCGGCGCCCGCCACCAGATCGCACTGATACAGATAGTAGGGCCGCACGCGATGGCGCACCAGCTTGTGGACCAGCTCGGTGATCACCTCCACCGAGTCGTTGATGCCCGCCAGAAGCACGGTCTGCGCGCCGAGCGGGATGCCGGCATCGGCCAGCCGGGCAAGCGCTTCGGCAACTTCCGGCGTCAGTTCTTTGGCGTGATTGAAATGAATGTTCATCCACAGCGGATGGAACTGACGCAACATCGCCACCAGATCGGCCGTGATCCGTTGGGGCAGGAAGACCGGCACGCGGGTGCCGATGCGGATGATCTCCACGTGCTCGATGGCGCGCAGCCGACGCAGCAGGTCCTCCAGGATGCGCGGGGGCAAAATCAGCGGATCGCCGCCCGAAAGGAGCACGTCGCGCACCTGGGGCGTGCGCGCGATGTACTCAATCTGCGCGTCGTAGTCGCTGCGGCCGAATTGCGCGGCCGGATTGCCCACGATGCGGCTGCGCGTGCAATAACGGCAGTAGCTGGCGCATTGGGTGGTGACCAGCATCAGGACCCGATCGGGATAGCGGTGGACCAGGCCCGGCACCGGACTATGGCCGTCTTCGTTGAGCGAATCCACATACATGCCCTCGAACGCGGCCAGCTCGCGCGAGGTCGGGATGACCTGGCGACGGATCGGGCAGTGCGGATCATCGGGGGCGATCAACGAAGCGAAATAGGGGGTGATGTCCACGCGGAAGTGGTGGCTGCGCAAGCCGGCGATCTCGTCGTCGGTCAGGTGGATGATCTGGCTCAGCTCTTCCAGCGAGTTCAGCCGATGGCTGAGCTGCCAGCGCCAGTCGTTCCATTGCGCATCCGGCACGTTGGCCCACAAGGCCGGCCGGCGCGCGGCCGCGGAGCTGCGACGGTGGGGAGGTTCCTCGCTCGCGCTCTGTTGGGGAGGTTCTTCGCTTTTTTCCATCAGTTTAGCTACGTCAAACATGGTGATATACTCCTAATTATGGTAACTACCCACCTCACCCCTCCCCTCTCCTGGCCGAAGGCCAGGAGAGGGGAGAAGGAGATCAAGGGGTTTGTGGGCGGCTGCGCCGCCCGCAAACCCCCTCCTCAGCACCCCCGCGCTCCCCGTTCAGGGGAGCGCGGGGGCCGGGGATGAGGGAAGTAAGGCGGCCGAGAAAGCAAATTCTTGACTAACAAAGCAGTAATTACCTTGAACGAGATGATCGTATCTCTTTCCCGCGCGCGTGCTGCCGTCTGCCGACAACGCTGTCTACAGGCAACATGAACACATCCGATGATGATCACGTGGCGGGCAAGAGCTGAAGGCGCGCGCTCAGTTCGGGGAAAACCGAAACGAGGTTGGCATTACCTATATTGTAGCAGGATGCCCCCTATTGTCAATTCCGGTGCGTGCGTTGTAGAAAGTGTTCTCCGTTGCCCCGGAACAGCGTCTCCGCTCCCGCTTGCGGGGGCGGAGACGGCCGCTATGGGGGGTTGGGGCCCATTCGCATCAAGCTAAGCCGTCCAACAGAGGTTGGAACGCGGGAATGATTTAGAATGGGCTGGCATTTGCTATGCCTGCCGTTTTTGTACCCCTCACCCTCCTTTGTCCCCCCTCTCCCCTTGGCCTGCGGCCAAGGGGAGAGGGGGAGAATTGATGAGGGTTTTGCGGCGGGCGGCGCAGCCGCCCGCCGCAAAACTCCTTTTTTCCCAAGGGGAGGGGTGAGGGTGATGACCGGCACCAGGCCTATTGGAACCTTAGCTTGATGCCAATGGCCCCAACCCCCCTTCTTGCTAGAGTTCCCCCTCTCCCGCCTACGGGAGAGGGGTAGGGGGTGAGGGCGTCTGTCTGTTCGCACAACACGCGCGGTTGCGTGCCTTTTGTCGTTTGCCGCAGGGCATGATATGATAAACGACCAAGGAGACGAGCACAGAAATGGAAGATACACCCAAAAGTCGCACCGCGTTGATCGCCATCATCACGGGCCTCGTTGCGCTCTTGTTGGGCCTCTGTCTGGGGCTCGCGCTCGGCGGGGCCGGCGGGTATCTGATCGGCCGTTCGGCCGGCCCTCGATCGCTGCCGCTGTGGCCGTGGGAGCCGCCGGCCCTCACGCCGCAATGGCGGGCGCCGCAAGTGCCCACGCCGCTCCTGCCGCTGCGGCCGGGCGGCTTTTTCCCGCGGGCCGGCGCCCTGGTCCAGGAAGTGGCAGCGAACACACCCGCGGCCAAGGCGGGCCTGCGCACCGGCGACATCATCACCAAAGTAGACAACACGCCGATAGATGCCGACCACCGCCTGGCCGACATCATCGCACAGCGCAAGCCGGGCGATCAAGTAACCTTAACGGTCTGGCGAGCGGGCAACACGCGCACGGTCACGGTGACCTTGGCCGCGCATCCGGACGATGCGCAGCGGGCCTATCTGGGGGTGATGTACACCGAACTGCCGCCGCAACGCGTCACGCCGCAACCGGGGGATTGACGCCCTTCACGGCCGAAGCGCGCGCTTCAGCTTCGCCCACCAGAGGCGGCGGAGCGCTTGCCATAGTTCAAGATAGCGTCGTTGCCCTTCTGTCTCCTGGGGGCGTGCGGTTTCCGGCGCATAGAGTTCCGCCTCGAACTCGGTGGTCAGTCGGGGCACTTGCGTCCGCACCACGGCTTCGGCCTGCACGAGCTGAGGTGGGGCCGGTCGGGCCCTCGTCGCGATGCGGCCGGCGGCCGCGATCACGCCGGCGGCATAGGTACGCGGGGTATCGGTGGGGACGACCGGCCGGCCCAGCCGCCGGCCCCAGCGCACCAACCGGTCATAAGCCGCGTCGGCGCCCTCTTCCCAGCGGCCGGGCCGCAGCGCCATCCGGCCGCCCAACGCGACGAGCAACAACAGGTTGAGCAGTCCGGCGATCCGCCGGAGCCATAGCACGCGCGCCGAGATGTCGGCCTCGGCCGCGGCCAGCTCGCGCAATTCCGCCAGCCCGGCGTGCAGATCGGTGAGCGGCCGATCGAATTCATCCATCTCGGCCGGCAACAGGGCCGTCGAACTGCGCCGGGGCACGGTGCGCGCCGGGGTCGGCTCGAAGGGGATCCACCCCAAGCCGGGGAAATACAGCTCGGGCCATGAATGCGCGTCCATCTCGGTCACGACGTAGCGTCCCGCCTGCGGATCGTAGGTCCCCGTCGCATAGCCCACCGCCAGCCGGGCCGGCACGCCGTTCAGCCGGGCCAAAACCACCATGGCCGTCGCGAAATAATCGCAGTAGCCCCGGCGCAGGTCGAACAGGAACCACGAGACCAGCTCTCGGTCCTTCGGCGGGGTGGGCACATCCAGCGTATAGGGCAGCTTGCGCAGCGCGGCCTCGATCGCCAGCGCCTTGTCGTAGGGGGTCGCCGCGTCCTCCACAACGGCGGCCGCGTAATCGGCCAGGGCGACGGGCAGGTCGGCGGGCAATTGCAGGTAAGCCGTGATGATGTCCGCGGCATACGCGCGCCCCGTGGCCCGCAAGGCCGCGGGGCCGGGATCGGCGACCGCGCTGAGCACCGTGTAACGATCGGGACCGGCCGGCGCCGCCAGGGCGATCAACTCATCGGCCGCGCGCAACGTCGCCTGATAGGGCCGATCCACCGAGACCGGCTCGGCCGGCGCGTAGAGCACCGCCCGCGTGGCATTTTCCACCTGCACAAAGGTCAACACGTTGCGGCGCAGCGGCCACTGGACGGCCGTCCACGGCTCGCCCGGTCCCAGGTTCAGTTGCAGCAGCTTTTGGTCAGGGTTGCTGGGCGCCTCGGTCCAGCCGCGGCCGGTATAGGTGGCGAAGGTTTGCCCGCGCCAGTAAAGCTCTTCGCCGGGCCGCGCGCCCCGCACCTGGACCCGCAAAGCGATCTCCTGGCTCAGCTCGGGCCGGCCGCCCAGCAGATGGCTGCGCGGCAGGCCGCCCGCGGCCACGCCCAGCGGCGGCACCAACGAGCGCCGACTCTCGAGGCCCGGAAAGCTTTGCGCCATTTGCTCTTCGACGCGGCGATACGGCTCCTCGAAAGCGCGCCAAAACGCCTCGGAAATGGCGCGGGGCGAGAGGCCCGGCAGCAGCGGCGAGAGGGTCAACACGATCAGCGCCAGGCCGCTCGCGATCAGCGCGGCGTCGAGGCGCAGCTCCTCCGAATAGTCCACGCCCGCGGCGTCCCACTCGCGCTCCAGGTGGTGGAACCCGGCCAGGACGAGCAACAGCGTGAGCGCGGCCAGGAACGTGAGCAGCCAGAGGTGGCCGGCATCGGCGTTATAGACCTGTTGCGGCAAAAAGAAGCCGGTCGGGAAGAGCGCGACAAAGGTGCGGCCCCGGCGGGCCAGCCACCAGCCGGCCCAGGCGGCCAGGCCCCAGGCGAGCAGCGCCGCCATGCCGACCACCACCAGGTTGTCGGGGATGCCGCGGCCCGTGAGCGCGCCGTTGATCCACCAGGCCACGCGTTGGCCGAAGTCGGCCAGCCGGCCGATCTGATCCTGGAGCACGGGGAGGGGCGGCGCAGGGCGAAGACACGCCTTCCATGGCGCGCAGACGAGCAGCCACGCCAGCCGGCGGCCGGCTTCCCAGGCGATGGCCGGCAGCCGGAGCAAGCTCACCACGTGAACGCCCCAGATGAGGGTGGCGACCGCGCCGGTGACCAGGCCGGCCGGGGCCACCAGCACGCCCCGCCATGGCCGATGCCCCGCCCACCAGCCGAACAGCAGCCCCAACGTGCTCAAGAGCAGAGTGACTTCGACGCCGGCCAGCAAGCGGCCCTCGACCGCGGCGGCCGGCAGCGAGATGACCCCCAGCCACGCCAGCGCCAGGATCAGCCAGCCCTCGCGCGGCCGCCAGCGTCGGAGCAGGCGGCCGATGAGGGGTGTTTCTGCCTCGCGTTCCAGGGCGACGTTACCGGCCATGGTGTCTCTCCTGGGCGATCCGGCTCATACTTCCTCTTCTACCTCGATCTGCACCACACGGCCGAAGCCGGCGAGGGTCTTCAAGGCGCGGTGCCGGCGGCGGATGCGCTCGATCGGCCGGAACGGAAAGCCCTGGCTCACCACATAGGAAGGGATGCGCTGTTGCGCCAGCAAGCTGCGCAGGCCGAACAGGCCCTCGGCCGAGCCGGTCGGCGGATCGAAGCTGGCGCTGTCAATGAGCACGGCCGTGATCGCGTTGCCGCGCGCCATCAACGGGAGGAGCGGCGCCACCCAGGCGCCATCCTGCGACGGCGTGATGACGACTACCGTGCGGCCGCTGCGCAGGTTCGGTCCGGCCTGAGTCAACAGCGCGGCCAGCGATTGCCGGCCGTCCGGCTCGGCCTCGGCGAGCGCGTGCAGGATGCGCCAGAGCTGTGCGGGGCCGGCCGCGGGCGAGAGGAGCGCCGGCGTCCGGCCCGACATGAGCAGGCCAACCGCGCGGCGTTCGCCCCCGCGGGCATATTGGGCCGCGAGGGAAGCGGCCAGGATCACCGCGTATTCTTGGGTGGCTTCCGCGTCCCGGCCCGCCTGCACGGCCGCGTCCATGTCCACCACCAGCCACAGGTCGCCGGTCGGTTCGCGCTCGAACTCGCGCACCATCAGGTGATCGTGATGGGCGGTAGCCCGCCAGTGGATGCGCCGCAGGCTATCGCCCGGCAGATAGGGCCGTAGCCCGCCGACGGTGATCGTGTCTTCCGGCGCGCGCTCCGAGGTGGCTGCGCGTCCCGGCGCGCGGCCGCGCGGCAACGGCAGGTTGGGCAGGTAGGAGGCGCGCGGATACACCGTGAGGATGGTGGTGGCCGCATAGTGCTGGGTCACCTGGAAAAAGCCGCACGGGTCGGCCATGATCAGGTCGGTGGGACCGAGGCGGAAGACGCCCCGGCGCTGACACACGCCGGCATAGGTCCAGCGCCGCTGCTGGCGGCCGGCGGCCGATTCGACCCGATCGGCGCGATAGCCGGGCACGGCCGAGCGATCGTGCACGCGCGCCCAAAGCACCGGCAACGGCGACTCGTTCACCAGGGCGAAGTCCTCGCGCAACAGATCGCCGGCCACCACCCAAGCGCCGGTCATCCGGCGCTCCAGGGTCACGTTGCGGCACAAGGTCCACGCCCAGTAGAAATTGATCGCCAGCAGCAGGGTCAACCCCACCAGCAGCCAGCTCCAGGCATTCGCCGGGCTGATCAGTTGGACGAAGAGCAGCAGGCCCCAGGCGATAAAGGGGAGCGGGCCGGTCGGGCGCAGACGACGGACAACGGGCGATGCGTGCTCCATGTGGGCAAGTATACCACAGCTTGCCGGCGACCATTGTCCCGCGGCGGGTGGATATCCTCGATCGGTGGATTGCGCTTTGTGGAAGAACCGCCGGTGCTGCGCTTCTTCTTCGGCCGGCTGGCGCCGCTCGAGGATTGGGGCGCGCGGCTGGTGGCGGCATTCCAGGCCGACTTCGGGCCGGACTTTTGAAGGAAGGGAACTAAAGCTGGAAGCGGCCGGTGGCTTCGACGACCTTCTGACGATAATTCGAGACGTAGTCCATGAGCCGTTCACGCAGGCGGCGCCACTCTTCGCCGGCCAGGATCTCGCGCATGGTCTCCAGGTCCCTGGTCACCGCGCCGGTCAGGATCTGCGGGCCCTTGCCGTAAACGGTGTACCACGCCTCGGTCGGCTGTAATCCCAGCTTGATCAGGCCGGGCGCAAAATCCTGGACGACGAATTCGAAATACGGCTGTTCACGGCCGGCTTTGATATCCCAACTCATCAGCAACTTGTACATGGTCGCCATCCTCGCAAGAACCCTGACTGCTCTCAGGATACCAGAAGCGCGGCTTTTGTGCAAGTGGCGAGGAGGGCCACGAATAAATCACGAATGCACGAATGGCGAGAGGGTCGCCGCGAATAGATCACGAATGCACGAATGGCGAGGGGATGGCCACGAATCAATCACGAATGCACGAATGGCGATGAAGCAGATCGGGCATCTTGTCATTCGTGCATTCGTGGCCCAATTCGTGGACGGCCCCCCCAGCGCGGCCGCTGTTCGCTACGCCAGCGCGATCGGCCCGGCCAGGAACGCCTTGAGCAGCGCGAGCGCGGCTTCGACATCTCGCCGGTCCACGAGCTGCGACGGGGTGTGTACGTGACGGCAGGGGATCGAAAGACAGGTGGACGGCACGCCCGCACGCGAGATCTGAATGTTGCGGGCGTCGGTCGTGCCGGCGTGCAGCACCTCGAGCTGATAAGGGATGCCGGCCTTCTCGGCCGTCGCGATCAACAGCCGGTTCAGCCCGCTATGGCTGATCATGCCGCTATCCTGCACCTTGATCGCCACCCCCTTGCCCAAGGCCACCTCCATGGCCGGCGTAGCATGCGGGAGATCGCCGGTGAGCGTTACGTCGAGCGCGATGCCGATCTCCGGCTCGATGGCGTAGGCCGACGTGGTGGCCCCGCGCAACCCCACCTCTTCCTGGGTGGTGAACACGACATAGAGGTCGTGCGCGATGGGCACGCCCTTCAGGTCGCGCAGCAGTTGCGCCAGTACGATGCAGCCGACCCGGTCGTCGTGGTTCGAGGCGAACCAGGCGTTGCCCTGGGCCACGAAGGGATAGATGAAGGTGGCCACATCGCCGACCTTCTGTTTGACCTCGGCCCGGCCGGTGGCGCCCACGTCAATGAACATATCCTTCAACGCGGGCGCTTCATCGCGCTTGACCCGGCCGTCGAGCCCTACCGTGCCTACCGTACCATCGGTGAAGCGCACCTGCTTGCCCCAACACGTCAGCGGATAGATGCCGCCGACCGGCGCAAAACGCAGATAGCCCTTCTCTTCGATGTGCGTCACCATCAGGCCGATCTGGTCCATGTGCGCGGCGAGCATCACCCGTCGGCCGCCGCCCGTCCCGCGGCGGAAAGCCACCAGGTTGCCGAGCACGTCCACCTTGATCTCGTCCACCGTCCCCGCGATCTCTGCGCGAATCGCGGCCCGGATCTCTTCCTCGAAGCCCGAGACCCCGAAAGCCTCGGTCAGTCGTTTGGCCAGTTCTAACATGACAGCAATCTCCTCTTGCGTCAGCGTCATCATGTCGCGCGTTTGACGTGTCACGCCTCGCGCACCAAGTCCTTGCGCTCCACCCGTCGCAGGGCCGCGGCCACCAGCTTGACGGTGTTCGCCAGGTCGTTCAGGTTCAGGATGCTGGCGGGGCTGTGGATGTAGCGGCACGGCACCGCCACCGTCACCGCGGGGACGCCTCCGCGGGTCAGATGGATGGCGCCGGAATCGGTGCCGCCGAGGGCCGGCTGCTTGTATTGGATCGCGATCCCTTCGGCAGCCGCCGCATCCTGCAACAGCCGCACCATGCCCGGATGCGACACCAGACTGCGATCCATCAACGTGATTGCCGGGCCGGCGCCCAGGCGGGTGACCGGCGACACATCCTCATCGGCCGGCTTGGGCGTATCATCGCACACGGTGCCCTCCAGCGCAATGGCCGCATCGGGCGCCACGCGATAGGCTGCCACCCTGGCCCCGCGCAGGCCCACCTCCTCTTGCACGGTGAAAACTGCATACAGATCCACCGGATAGCGCTCGGCCAACAGTCCGATGAGCGCCGTACAGCCGGCGCGGTCGTCGAAGGCTTTGCCCAGCACGGTGGGCCAGGCGGGATCTTCGCTCAGCACGGTGAAGCGAGTGGCGAAAGTGCCGTAGTCGCCCACTTTGACCTTCGCGGCGGCCGCCTTATCGTCCTCCGCGCCGATGTCAATCGCCAGGTCCTCGATCTCGGGCACCCGCTCGCTCTCGCTATCCGAGGTGAGATGTGGCGGCTTCAAACCGATGACGCCCGGCACCTTATCGTCGCCGATCACCACCCGCTTGGCGAGCAGCATACGACTGTCCACCCCGCCCACGCGGCCGAAACGCAACATGCCGTTCTTTTCCAGGAGCAACACCATGAAACCGACTTCGTCCATGTGCGCCGAGACCATCAGCTTCAAGCGCGGCTCGGGGCCGCTGCCGGCCTTGAACGCGATCAGGTTGCCCAGCGCATCTACCTCCAGCCGATCCACCAGCCCCGCGATCTCGGCCCGGATCAGGTCGCGCACGGCCTTCTCATGGCCCGAAGGCCCGCATTCGTTCGAGAGTTTTTCCAGGATAGCACGCAGGTCGGCCATCGTCACACCTCCTCGGGCAGAGACGCCAGGACCGTCGCGTCGAGCCGGCCGATGAACGCCGCCAGCAGCCTGGCGGCGCGGTCCATGTCGGCCAGGGCAACCGTTTCGACCGGCGAGTGCATATAGCGGATCGGGATGCTCACCAGGCCGGTGGGGATCCCCGCGCGCGTCACCTGGATGGCCCAACCGTCGGTGCCCGATCCGCCTGGGATCGGCTCGTTGACATAGGGGATCTCCAGCGCATCGCCGGCCGCGCGCAGCCGTTTGACGATGCCCGGATGCATGTTGGGCCCCCACCCGATGGCCGGGCCCTTGTCCATGGGCACCGTCTCGGTCTCTTTCAGGCCGGGCGTGGCGCCGAAGGTGACATCTATCGCCACGGCGATATCGGGCGCAACGCCGAACGCGCTGGTGAGCGCGCCGAACAGGCCGACCTCTTCCTGGGCGGTGGCCACGGCGAACACGTCCCAGTCGTGTTTCATGCCCGCCAGGTAGCCCAGCGCGGCAAGCATGGCAGCGACGCCGGCCCGATTATCGAGCGCCTTGGCCGCCACCCGGCCACCGAGCAGCTCGCGGTAAGGTCCGCGCACCACGGCCCGATCGCCCACCTGGACCATGGGCGCGGCTTGCAGGCCGAGATCTATGCGCAGGTCGGCCAGGGGAGTGGCCTTCTTGCGCTCGGCGTTGGAGAGCATGTGGGGCGGCCGGCCCCCGATGTAGCCGCTCAGGCCGTGCGGATACTGCGCGGCCCCGGGCCCGGTCGGATAGACGGTCACCTCTTGCCCGACCAGGACACGCGGATCCACCCCGCCCACCTCTTCGATGTGCAGGAATCCCCCCTCGACCTTGGTGACGATCAGGCCGATCTCGTCCAGGTGGGCCGCCAACATGATCCGGCCCGGCGGATTCTCCGCGCCCGGCTTGCGGAGGATGACGCTCCCCATCGCATCCACGCGCACTTCCGGCGTCAACTCCGACGCCAGCTCCTTGACGACGGCTGCGACCGGCCCTTCGACGCCTGACGGGCCATCTGCAGCTACTAAACGTTCGAGCAGTTCAGCGATTTTGGTTTTGTCCATGCGGCTTCCTTCCTGCGTTGAGCGAGCAATAAGCGCGTGCCGATTTTATTGCAGAAGCCGAACGATGTCAAACGGTGAGCACTTTCGGCAGGTGTGGCGATTGCCAAAGCGCCGGCGGATCAGTATAATGATGCCACGTGCCAACGCACCATTATCGGCGAGGGACTTTTTTCCATGCAAGTCGAAACTACTGCTTTGCCCGGCGTCCTGATCATCACCCCGCGCGTATTCGTGGATGCGCGCGGCTTCTTCTATGAGAGTTATAACCAGGAGGCGTTCCGCAACCACGGCATCGAGACGGTGTTCGTGCAGGACAATCATTCGAAATCGGTCAAGGGCACCTTGCGAGGGTTGCACTTTCAACTGCCGCCCGCGGCCCAGGTGAAGCTGGTGCGGGTGGTGCGGGGAGCGATCTGGGATGTGGCCGTGGACATCCGACGCGGCTCGCCGACCTTCGGCCGCTGGGTGGGGGTGGAGTTGAGCGCGACCAACTTCCGCCAGCTCTACATCCCGATCGGCTTTGCCCACGGCTTCTGCGTGTTGAGCGATGAGGCCGAGGTGCTTTACAAGACCAGCCACGTCTACGACCCGACCCGCGAGCGGAGCATCGCCTGGAACGACCCGGCCCTGGGCATCGCGTGGCCGATCAACGAGCCGTTGCTTTCCCCGCGCGATCAACGCGCGGGTTCCCTGGCCGACTATCTGGCCGAGACGCCGTTCGTCTATACAATGTAATCGCTCCTGCTGATCCTTTTAACTCGTTTGTGGTATGATGTGATAGACCTGTTGTAACTACTGCTTTGGCAGCTTAGGTTTTGCACTTTGCTGCATTGACCCCCACTCCCGACCCCGCCCCTTTTCGCGAAATTTCGCGAAGAGAGGGCGGGGAGAAGGCGAAAGGGGGTTTGTGGGTGGCTTCGCCGCCCACAAACCCCCTCTTCAGCACCCCCGCTCTCCCCTTTCAGGGGAGAGCGGGGGCCGGGGGTGAGAGAGGTAAAGCAGCCGAAAAAGTAAATTCTTGGCTGACAAAGCCCTAGTCGCGGCAAGACATCGAAAAAATCG
>JBBIKA010000060.1:17492-19498 GCA_037445695.1 Chloroflexota bacterium | reverse complement strand
CGCCCCCCGCAAACCCCCTTTTCGACTTCTCCCCGCCCCCTGATAGGGGGCGGGGAAAGGGGTGGGGGTGAATGAGATAGAAACGCACAACTTAATCTCACGCGGCACTAGTGTACACGTAGCACTCGAATTGTGCAAACCACTGACCTTTCTTTGACAGCCGTCCCCGCCTGTGTTATCCTGCACTCCATCATTTACCCAACACACCTTTTGACTGCTCAGGCAAACCGCATGAAGAAAACCGCTCTCTCCTACCAACTCACCGACGGCTATGTACACGACTGGCTGATCCTGGGCCCGTGCGACACAGAGCTGACGGCCCGACCCGAGCCGGGCGAAGCCGAACCGGCCTTCCGGCGGCGGATGCTCGCCGCCGCCGACCGCCCGCAGCCCGATTTCGACGATCCTACTGAGCTGGATCGCTTCACCTGCGAGGGCGGAGGCGAGTCTCGCTACTGGGAGGCGGCTCACTGCGAAGCCGATCACCTGCTCGATTTCAGCACCACCTTCAAAACCTATACGCTCCGCCGCGTGTGGGCTTATGTCATCCTCTCTTCGGCCGGCGGACAGGAAGTCCAACTGCAACTCTTCACGACCTGCCCGGCGACCGTATGGTTGAACGGCAAAGCGGTCCACTTCGACGCTTCCCAAGACCCCTTCGCCGATCCGACCGATCAGTCTCTGCGGACGTTGGTGCAGGGTGTCCGGTTGCGGCCGCGCGACAATCGCCTGCTCGTGCGGCTGGAACAGGTCGCCATCGGCGATGCCGCGCTGGGCTGCGGGCTGCGCATCGCGGACGCTTCCTCGGTCAAGACCAGGCTGATGACGCTGACCCTCCGGCCAAAGGATCGGCTGGCGATCGAGCGCACCTATCAGTTCCCTTATCTCGACCGGGCCGTCGTAACGGGCGATGATGTCGCGCGTCTGATCAGCCCAGAGGATACGCCGGCCGCGTACGAGTCGGTGTTGCGCCTGCAGACGCCCGAGGGGTGGATCTACGGCGAAGCACACGGCTCGGTGCGCGCCGGCACGGAGATCAACACCATCTATGGGGTGCAGTTGCCGCCCGGCCCCATGCAAGCCATCCTGATGCCGCCGCCCACCCTGTTCTATGAAACCAACCTGCGCGCCCAGCGCATGTATCGCTTCTGGGTGGCCAATCGCCCCTTCTCCGAGACGCCCGACGCGGACTACAGCCGGGGCCTGCGCGATCTGCTGCGCCATGCCTCGCAAAGCGGCACCGTCTTCGGCGAGCTCGGCCAGATGGCGGCCGACTGGTGGGGCACGGTGGATCCCAAGAACATCCGCGCCGGCATCGGCCGGGTGAACCGCCGGGAGCTCGGCTGCTGGCCCGACCTGCTCGGCTTGCTGAGCATGCGGCAGCGCATGGCCGGCCACCCGAAGTTCGAGGCCGACCTCCTCAACGAGATAGATGCGGCGCTGTTGGGCTTCGACTACCGGGAGGCGGCGGCCGGCTATCCGCCCCTCACCGAAGCCGAGCAGATCGTGCTCTATACTTGCCAGATCCTGGCCGGCCAGATCTTCGGCCGCCAGCGCTTCACCGCGACGGGACGCACCGGCCGCCAGGAACGCAGCGAGGGCGAAGCCCGCGCGGCCGCCTGGCTGAAGACGCACGCTCGCACGGGCTTCGGCCTCTGGAACGCCCAGACCGACCTGAGCATCGCCGCCCTGCTCCACCTGGTGGATCTGGCCAAGACCGAAGCCATCGTAGATCATGCGGCCGTGCTGTTGGACAAGGTGCTGTTCGATGTGGCCGTGCACTCGTTCCACGGCAGCTTCGGGGGCAGCCGCGGCCTGGCCGACGTGGCTACCCTGCGCAGCGCGCGCTTCGCGGCCGAAGCCGCCATCGGCCGCCTGTTGTGGGGCATGGGCGGCCCGCAAGGCGGCACGATCGCCGCGCTCAGCCTGATGCTGGCCGGTAACAGCTACGAGCTGCCGACCGTCATCCACGCCATCGCCACCGACGTCGAGCGCGAGGTGTGGGC
>JBBIKA010000060.1:0-17392 GCA_037445695.1 Chloroflexota bacterium | reverse complement strand
CGCGGTGAACACCGCCACCTACCGCACGGCCGATTTCATGCTCAGCTCGGCCCAGGACTACCGGCCCGGCGCACGCGGCCGCCGCGAGCACATCTGGCAGGCCACCATGAGCCCGGAGGCGCTGGTCTACACCACCCACCCGACCAGCTTCAGCGAGTCGGATGGCCGCGAGGCGGGCTGGTGGCTCGGCAACGGCCGGCTGCCGCGCGTGGCGCAGTGGAAGGACGCGCTGATCGCCCTCTATCGTCTGCCCGAAGACGACTGGCTGGGCTTTACGCACGCCTACTTCCCCACCTACGCGTTCAACGAGCATGTGCTGGAAGGCGGCTGGGCTTTTGCCCGGGTGGAAGAAGGCTATCTGGCGCTCTACGCCGGCCAGGGATTCACCCTGATGCGCACCGGCCCGGATGCCTATCGCGAGCTGCGTTCGCCGGGGCGACGCAACGTCTGGCTATGCCAGATGGGATCGCGAGAGATGGACGGCAGCTTCGAAGCTTTCCGCCGCCGGGTATTGGCCCGGCCGCCGGTCGTGAACGGCCTCCACGTCTCCTGGCACACGATCCGCGACGAACATCTCGAGTTCGACTGGACCGGCCCCTTACTCCGCAACGGCCAAGAAGAGCCGATCGTCGGCTTCAAGCACCACGAGAGCGTCTACGGCCAGGCCGAGTTCCCGGCCGACACGATGGACATCACGTACGAGCAGGACGTGATGCGGCTCCATCTGGCGTGAGAGCGAAGGGCAGGGAAGCCCTCGGCGGTGCCCGTGTTACGACCGAGGCATTAGGAGGACACCATGGACGACCTGATGTCGTTGTTGGGCGGCGGCCAAAACAAACCAAACGACAACCCGCTTGACCACCTGGTGGCTACGCTGCTCGGCGGGATCGGAGGACAGGAAGGCGGCTCGCCGGCCGGGCTGCTCTCAACGCTCCTGGCCGGCGAGCCGGTGGCGGGCCTGGCCGAACAGGCCCAGGTGACGCCGACCGTAGTTCAGGCGGTGCTTGCCCTGCTCGCCGGGCATCTCGCCGGGAAGGGTGCATCCAAAGAAGCCGGCGTTGATCTGAGCGCCCTCCTGGCGCAGGCGAGCCGCGGGGAGGAGCCGGACGCGACCGCGCTCAAGGCCAGCGGACTGCCGCAGGAGCTGATGAAAACGACCGGCCTCGACCTGAGCGCCGCGATCAAGGCCCTGCAAAAGCTCTTGCCGCTGTTGGGCGACCTCTTCAACCTGAAGCCGTCGGCCGCCGCGAAGCCCAAGCCGAAGCCGGCCGCCACGAGCAAGCCCAAGCCGACCTCTGCTGCAAGCAAGCCGAAGCCGGCCGCCGCGAGCAAGCCCAAGCCGAACTCTGCTGCGAGCAAGCCGAAGCCGGCCACCACGAGCAAGCCCAAGCCGAGCTCTGCTGCGAGCAAGCCGAAGCCGGCCACCAAGCCCCGGCCGCGCAAGAGCGAAGGCCTGTCGGAAATCGAGCTCAGCCCGGCCGAGCCGGGCGCCCCAGACGCCTGACGCCTACTTATCCCACCGCCGATCCGGCTGCCAGAAGCCCAGCTTCGGCGTGTTCCATTCGTCGGTGGGCTCGAAGAGGCCGGGGAAACGCAGGTTGGCCGCGATCCCGTCGTAGTCCAGGTCCACGCCCAGCCCGGGCCGCTCGGGCACGCGCACGAAGCCATCCTCCATGAGCGGCTCGGGCAGGCCCTTCACCAGGCTGCTCCAGAACGGCAGATCGAGACCGTGGTGTTCGAGCGCCACGAAGCTGGGAATGGCGGCGGCCGTGTGGAGGTTGGCCATGAACGCGATGGGCGAGCCGGCAAAATGCAGCGCGGTCGGCAGGCCATACCGTTCGCCGTAATCCGCGATCCGCTTCGTCTCCAGCATCCCACCGGCCGTGAGCAGGTCGGGATGGAGGATGTCCACCGCGCGCGTCTCAATCATCTCCCGAAAGCCGTCCCACAGATAGAGCTCCTCACCCGCGGCCGTGGGCACGCCGATCGCATCGGTCACTTCTTTGTGCCCGGCGATGTCCCACCAGGGCATCGGATCTTCCATCCACGCCAGGCCGTAGGGTTCCAGCGCCCGGCCCAGCCGGATGACCTCCTTGGCGGTCATGTGGCCGTGGCCAAAGTGATCAATGCAGAGCGACGTCTCCCAGCCGACCGCCTGGCGCACGGCGGCCACGATCTCGCGCACGCGCTCGATGCCGGCGTCGGTGATGCGGCTGCCGAAGCCGGCGCCGGGCGCGCGCCAACGCAGGCCCAACGCGTATTCGTCGCGCGGCGGCGTGCCGATCAGGCAATCGGGATTGGTCTCCCATATCTCCGGCCGGATGTCGAACTTGATGAAGGTGAGCCCCAGGGCCTTGCGGCCGAGCACGCGCTGGACGTAGGCCTCGGCGGTCGGCTGTTCGGGCGTGGGCGTATCCGCGTAAATGCGCACCCGATCCCGGTATTTGCCGCCGAGGAACTGGTAACACGGCACGCCGTACACCTTGCCCACCAGATCCCAGAGCGCGATCTCGATGCCCGAGACGCCGCCCCCTTCGCGGCCCCAGTTGCCGAAGCGCTTGATGGCGCGAAAGATCATGTCCACGTTGCACGGATTCTGACCGAGCAACATGCTCTTGAACTGCAGCGCGTTCTCCTTGTGGCCGGCATCGCGCACCTCGCCGATGCCGTATACCCCCTGATCGGTGTCAATGCGGATGATCGGGTAGTCGTAGTTCGAGCAGACCACCGCCACCCGCAGGTCGGTGATCTTCAAGTCGGACGGCTTGGAGTAGGTGTTGACCTTGTCGAAGGCTTGTTCGACGGCCTCGCTTGACTTTGGCGCCATGGGATTACCTCACGATCTGCTGCAACGTCTGCTCATATACTTCGTAACGCTCCCCCTCGGCCTCATCGGGGTCCACGTACTTCAGCCACATGGCCTGGTCGGGGAACATGCCGGCTAGCTCGCGGCGGCTGACGGTGATGGTGCCGGTCTCGCTGGCCCAGGCCACCTTGCCCATCTGCAAGAGGATATAGCGGCCGGCGTACTTCTCGACGATCTGCGCTTTGTGATCGCGGTAGTAAAGCGCCTGCTCGGCCATGGTGCGGCGCCAGCTGCGGATCGTCTCCGGCGGGTCCACCGTTTTGGCAAAGAACTCGCCGAGCGGCGCCTGCACCTCGGACTGAAAATCAATCTCGGCAAGGTTGACCGTGCCGAAGCCGCCCTGGGCCGCCACCAGCAGCGTGTTGCGATCGCGCAGGAACGGCGGAGTCGGCCAGTCGGCCTGGGGATCGTGGCCCATCAGGTGCGCGGCGCACGCGTCGGTTGCGATCACCTGGTCGCCGGCGATCAGCGTGTTGCAGATGCGCGGGTTCTCGCCCTTGCCCCATTCCTCGCCGGCCTGACACACCAGTCCATCGAGGATGTTGAGCGCCGGATCGAAGATGCGCCCCAGGTCGGCGAAGACGTAGGGCATGCGCACCAGGTGATGGTAGTAGCCGCGCGGCCGGCCATGCGGCTGGATCGGCATCAGGCCGAACAGGTTCTTCAGACAGAGGGTGACGCCGGCGAACAGGTGGTTCTTGAGCTTTTGCACCGACACCATGGCATCGGCTTCGACCGTACATTGCGGCACGGGGTAGCGCCGAAACATCTGTCCGCCGCCGGGCACCTCGACCCAGGCCACCCTGTCCTGATGGCCGTCAATGAACGGCACGTCGAACTCGCGCAGCACGGGCATGAGCTGTACGAGCGACTCGGGCGTCTCGCCCGGCAAGGGCCGTTCCACCCCCACATCCACGACGAACAGCTCGGCCCGCGTGCGCTCGCGCAACAGACGCAAGACCGCGCGCGCCACCACATCGCTGACCAACTGCTGGCGATGGCCCTGATACATCACCAGCCGGCCCGGCGACCAGTGATGGTTGAACTTGATGCCGATGCGCCGGGCCCGTTCCAGCTTCTCCCACGAGCGGCTCAGAGGATCTGTGGCCCGTCTGAGCGCTTGATAGACCTCCTCATCGCTTGCGCGATAGTCGCAATGTACAGCACGAACACGAAACGCCTGGCTCATACCATCTCCTTTTGTTCCGGCGGCGCAAACTGAAGCTCGCACTACCGATCTCGCTTCATTCACCGGCCGACCAGATCAGATACGGCTGAATCCTTTCCCACACCCGATCTATCTCGCGCAGGTCGTGGGCATCCAGCGGCCGCGCCTGGCTGCGCATCCGATGATTCTTGAAGATGCCCCGGCGCACCAGGATCTCCTTGGCGAACGCCATGCCCATCAGCCCCTCCAGCGTCAGGCCGGGCAACAGATGCTCGAACAGATCACGGGCCGTCTCCTCCTGCCCGGCATCGAGCAGCTCCCACACGCGCTGCACCACATCGCAAAACTGGCAGGCGTGGATCACCCCGGCCGCGCCGCGGGCCCACTCGGTGAGCATGTAGCGGCCGCCGTAGCCGCCCATCACCCCGTGGATGGCCGGGCACCGCCGATCGAGCAACTGGCCGATCCGTTGCGGACCCGGATGCACCTCCTCCTTCACCCAGCTCACATGCTCGATCTCGGTGCACAAGCGGACGACCTGATCGAGCGAGAGGGGCGCCATGCCGGCGTTCTGGATCCAGATCGGGAGGGAGATCGCATCGGAGATCGCCTTGTAGTACGCGTACACCGTATCGAAATCGGCGGGCAGGCCATAGGGCGGCATGGCAATCACCGCGGCCGCGCCCACCTGTTCGGCGTAGTCCGCATAGCTGACCGCCAACGGCGTATTGACCGCGGCGCAGTTCGCCACGACCGGCACGCGGCCGCGCGCCACCTCGACCGGCACGCGGATCATCAGCCGGCGCTCCTCCTCGGAGAGGGTCTGAAACTCGCTCACCATCACCGGCGTCACAATGCCGCCGACGCGCGACCGGATGCAAAACTCGATCTCGGCGGCCAAAACCTCTTCGTCAATCCGATCCCGTTCATCGAAAGGAGTCAGCGGAATCGCAAAACTCCCGCGCCACGCTTGCTGTGACATCGAACACCCCCAATCCCTAATCCCCACTCCCCCTTTTCAATACCCATCCTCCGGCGCGTACCCCAACACCGCGCGCGCCGGGGTGATGTCGGCCAGGTTGTAGCGATTATTAGAAAGGCCGAAGAAGATGCCGAAACGGAGTTCATCAGGCGCGGCAACGCAACGTTCAATGATCTGGGCAATATCGCGGCGGCTGACGAAGACCGATTCGCCCCAGCGTTGCGGCACGCGATCGTTGGCCACCACCCAGCCGATGCGCAACACCAGACACGACAGGCCGTGCATCTGCGCGTACACGTGCGCCAGCGCCTCGCCCCACACCTTGCTTGCCGCGTAATGATTGAGCGGTCGCGGGGGTTGGTCGTGGCGGATCGGCCGCAGAGCGGCCGGCGAAACCGCCTCGAAGCGTCCCTCCAGCAGCGACCGATACGGCTCTTCGGCGCGATAGCCGAAGATCACCTGGATCGTGCTGGCAAAGACCACGCGGCGGACACCGGCCAGCCGACACGCCTCGAAAAGATGGTAAGTGCCGACGATGTTGTTGGCGTGGATCAGCTCCCAGGGGGCAGACTGATCGGGCGTAGCGGCCAGATGCACTACTGCGTCCATGCCCTCCACGGCCCGTTGCACCGCCGGGAAATCGGTGAGGTCGGCCACCCGCAATCGGGCATCGGGGATGGACTGCAGGTCGGCTTCCGGCAAACGCGCCGAGGCCGCGCGTCGGCGCACCATGCCGTAGACATCGTAGCGATCGGGGAAAGATGCCAACCGGCGATAGGCAACGTTTCCCACCAGGCCATAGGCTCCGGTGATGAGCACTTTTTGCATCGCAATGCTCCGCAGGTAATGACGGCCGGCAGCGATTCGGTTTATATGGCAGATTATCGCCGCCGATCGCCATTGTGTCAATTCGGCCGGGGGCTGTTTCTGGCTGTATGGCATTGCGGCCGCGGCCACATTGGGGCAGAAGCGATTTTCCGGCCGGGGAACCGTGTGGTATACTGTAATCGTCTATCGCTTAGCGGCCGGCGGCCCATACCGCCGCGCCTATCTTCCTGGACGATCGAGCAAGCAGGTAATCGGGGGCAATTTGAACCATATGGTGGGAGCATGAGGCGGCTTCGCGACACGAACCGGCTGTTCATCGTTTTGTTGAGCGGGGCAGTGATCCTGGCGTTAGTGGGCGTGGGCCTGTTGGCCGCTTATGCCCTTTCTGCGCGCCAGACCGAACGCTCGCTCGCCTGGGCCGATCCGCTCGCCGGCGTACGGCCCAAGGCAGTCGCGGCCGACCTGGCGGTGTTGACCCTGGCCGGCGAGGGGGACGACCGCATCATTCGGGCCGCGCTGGATGCCGGCGAGATCGAGACCGCATACGCCGGCCTGGCCTACAGCGTCTTGCTCCCCGACTCCCTGCGCGGGGGCCACTGGTTGCTCCTGGCCGACCGCTATCGGCAAACGGAGCCGGCGCGGGCGCTCGTGGCGTTACAGGCCGCGCTGGACATCGCCGCGCTGAGTCCGACGTTGGGCGACATGGGCCGGGCCGACGCCTCGCTGCAAATTGCCTCTCGCTATGCCGGCCTGGGCCAGATGCCGGCCGCCCGCCTGGCGCTGATGCAGGCCGAGACGATCGGCCGCTATAGCCTGTACCTCCTGCCGGCACAACGTCGCGCCATCTTGGAACGGGTCGAGGCGGCCTACCGCGCGTTGGGCGAAGAGGCCGCGGCCGACGCGCTGCGTCGCGACCTGGCCGCGGCGAGCGCCGGGCCGGGTGCCCAGCTTGCGCCGCCGCAAATGTGGCTGCCGGTCCTGCGCGGCGGGGTGGTATTGCCGCCGGCCGTGGTGGCGGCCATCGCCGCACGGCAACAGGCTGCGGCCCAAATGGCCGGCCGTTGGCCGGCCGCGTCGCCGGCCGAACGCCAGGCGCTGGCCGCAGCCCTGGGCCGGGCGTTGTTGGCGGAAGATGCGGCCCGAACGGCCTTCTACGAGGCCTCGGCAACCCTAACGGAAGCCGATCGGCTGGCCCTCTGGCACGATCGCAGCGCCTGGCTCACGGTCAAGTACCGCGTTGCCACAGGCGGCTTCGGCAGCGACCTGGTCCCCGATTGGACGCCACAGGCCGCAGCCCTGCGCACCGAATTGGCCGCGGCCTACACCGATCTGATCAACGGCTACGGCCAGCAGCTCGACACCCTGAGCCCGGCCGATGCCAGTCAGGCGCGCGTGGAGCTGCTCCGCATGGGTCTGTTGGCCGTCCGTCTCGGCCTCTTCCCTGACCCCGCGGCAGAGAAGCTATTGAACGATCAACTCAGCGAGGCCGCGCACGACCTGTGGACCCGCCAGGGGAACGCGGGCCTGGTGAACACGGTCCAACAAGCACAAGGCGGCCGGTTCTATCTGGTGGCCGGTTCGGATGGGCAAAGACCGGCCGAAAAGAAGTGAGCGCGCAACCGTTCAACTTTCAGTCATGAGGAGGCCTGCTTATGGATTCGGCGATGATCGCCAAGATCAGTAAGGCGCGCGAATACGCGCAGGAGCCGGAACGGATCAGCTTCAAAAGCTTTACGGCGGAATTTCAGGGCAAGCACCAGTCCTATACGGTCACCTTCGATAACGGCGTCTGGCATTGCGGGTGTGATTTCTTCGAGCAGCGCGGGGTGTGCAGCCATACGATGGCGATGGAACGGGTGCTCGGCGTCATGCTGAGTTCGCCGAGCCCGGCCACAGCCTAAGACGAGAACAGATGCGCTCGACGCGACGAGACGGGTCGGCACTGCGCGCTCCCCTGCGGCGCGCGAGGCCGGCCCGACCGTCTCTTGCTGAGGACAACGGAGAACTCTTTTGAAACGACGCTGGCAATTGGCGTTGGGCATTGTGATCAGCCTGGCGTTCCTCTGGTTTGCGGTGCAGGGGCTCCATCTTCAGGAGGTGTGGTTTTACCTGCGCACGGCCAACTACGGGTGGATCGTGCCGGGGGTGGCGGTCTATTTTCTGGCGGTTTGGGCGCGCACCTGGCGCTGGTACTACCTCTTGCGGCCGGTCAAAGTGCTGGAGATCCGCCGGCTCTTCCCCATCGTATGCATCGGCTATTTCGGCAACAACGTCTTCCCGGCGCGGCTCGGCGAGCTGCTGCGCGCCTATGTGTTGCGCCGCGATGCCGGCGTGCCGATCAGCACCTCGCTGGCGCCGATCATCATCGAGCGCGTGTTCGACGGCCTGGTAATGTTGCTCTTCGTGTTCTGCGCATTGCCGTTCGTCGGCGCCGAGCACATCCCGACCATCTACCGCGGGGTGGTGGTGGCCGCCAGCCTGCTCTTCTTCGGCGCGCTGATCGTCTTCCTGGCCGCGGCTGCCGATCCGCGCCGCGCCGATGCCCTCTACCATTGCTTCGCCGACCGCTTTCTGCCCCGCCGCCTGGCCGCGCCGGTCGAAGGCTTCTATCGCCGCTTCATGGCCGGGCTCTCCTTCCTGCGCAGCGGCCGCGACGTGCTCATGGTCTTCCTCACCTCGGTGGTGATCTGGCTGCTGGAAACGGTGAAGTACTGGTTCGTCATGCATGCCTTCGCCTTCGCGGTCACCTTCATCGGCCTGATGCTGATGAACGGCGTGGTCAACCTGACCACGACCCTACCCTCGGCGCCCGGCTACATCGGCACGTTCGAGGTGGGCGCGCGCGTGCTGGAGGCGCTGGGCGTGCCGTATAGCCTGGCGTTCGGCTATACGATCGTGTTGCATGTTGCGCTCTGGTTCCCCATCACCGCGTTGGGCGGTTATTACATGTTGCGCGCCGGCATCCGCTGGCGCGAGGCGACCACGGTGGCACGCGATGAGTGAGAAGACAAGGAGTGGACGTTCATGAAGCATATTGCCGTGATCGGGACGGGCTACGTGGGGCTGGTCACCGGCACCTGCTTTGCCGACCTGGGCAACAAGGTGACCTGCGTAGATATTGACGAGCACAAGATCCAGATTTTGCGCGAAGGGGGCGTACCGATCTACGAGCCCGGGCTGCAAGAAATGATCGCCCGCAACGTGGCGGCCGGCCGCCTGTCGTTCACGACCTCCTACGCGGAAGGATTGCGTGAGGCCGAATTCGTCTTCATCGCGGTCGGCACGCCGTCGGGAGTAGATGGCGAGGCCGACCTGCAATATGTGCGCATGGCGGCCGAGTCCATCGCCCAAACCATGGACCATCCGCTGATCATCATCAACAAGAGCACCGTGCCGGTGGGCACGGGCGACTGGGTGGCCGACATCATTCGCAAGCACCAGCCGACCCCGATTCCCTTCGCGGTGGTCTCGTGCCCCGAGTTCCTGCGCGAGGGCTCGGCCCTGTCCGACTTCATGAACCCCGACCGGGTCGTGCTGGGTTCGCTCGACAAGGAGGCCGCCGAGAAGGTGGCCCAGCTCCACCTGCCCCTGCGCGCGCCGATCATGGTAACCGACCTGCGCACGGCCGAGATGATCAAATACGCGTCGAACGCGTTCCTGGCCACGCGCATCTCGTTCATCAACGAGATCGCCAACATCTGCGAAAAGCTCGGCGCGGACGTCAAAGAGGTGGCCGCGGGCATGGGCTACGACAAACGCATCGGCCGCGCGTTCCTGGATGCCGGCGTCGGCTTCGGGGGGAGTTGTTTCCCGAAGGACGTCAAGGCTTTGGAGTATATGGGTTTGTTGCACGGCGCGCATCCGGCGCTGCTGCGCGCGGTGATGGATATCAACCGCGACCAGCGTCGCCAGGTGATCCACAAGCTGCGCGAGCTGTTGGGCACCTTGCGCGGCCGCAAGATCGGGCTGTTAGGCCTGGCGTTCAAACCCAACACCGACGACATGCGCGACGCGCCCAGCGTCGAGATCGCCCACATGCTCCTGCGCGAGGGCGCGACGGTGGTCGGCTACGACCCGGTGGCCCACACCACCGCCCCGCGCGCCATCCCGGAGCTGCAACTGGCCAGGAATCCCTACGAGCTGGCCGAAGGGTGCGATGCCCTCGTGCTGGTCACCGAATGGAACGAATTCAAACACCTCGACCTGGCGCGCATCCGCAGCGCCATGAAGACCCCCGTCTTCATAGATGGCCGCAATGTGTACGATCCCGAGGTCATGCGGGAAGCTGGCTTCCTGTATCGCGGCATGGGCCGGGGTTACAATACCGCCAAGGCGGAATAGCGTTGGTACGTGGGCACGTTGGCACGTTGGCACGTTCGCACGTTCGCACGTTCTCGTGTTCTCACGCTCTCGCACTCGCTGTGGGACATGTAGCACTTGACGCTTAATGGAGCATCTCGTGAATCAACTCAACCCGATCCACAAAACAGTTCTCGACAACGGCCTGACGGTCATCTTGCGCGAGATGCATCACGCGGCCGTCACCAGCTTCTGGATCTGGTATCGGGTGGGCAGCCGCAACGAGCATGCGGGCATCACCGGCATCTCGCATTGGGTCGAGCACATGCTCTTCAAAGGCACCCCCACCTTTCCGCAGGGCGAGCTCGACAAGGCCATTGCCCGCGAAGGGGGCATGTTCAACGGCATGACCTGGATTGACTTCACCACCTACTTCGAGACGTTGCCCTCCGACCGCATTGACCTGGCGTTGCGGGTCGAGGCCGATCGCATGGCAAACGCGCTCTTCGACCCGGCCGAGACCGAGCTGGAGCGCACGGTGATCATCTCGGAGCGCCAAGGCAGCGAAAACAACCCGAACTTCCTCTTGGGCGAGGCGTTGCAGGCGGCCGCGTTTCAGGCGCACCCCTATCACCACTCGGTGATCGGCTGGCAATGCGACCTGGAGGCGATGACGCGCGATCAGCTCTACGCCCACTACCGCACCTACTACGCGCCCAACAACGCGATCGTGGCCGTGGCCGGCGACTTCGACCGCGACGCGATGCTCGGCCGCATCGCCGAACTGTTCGGCGCCATCCCGCCCGGACCGCCGTTGCCGCGCTTCACCGCGCAAGAGCCGCCCCAGCGCGGAGAGCGCCGCGTGATTGTCGAAGGGCCGGGCACCACCGCCTATCTCGAAGTGGCCTTCCGCGCGCCCGCGGCCACCGACCCCGACTACCATGCCATGGTGGTGCTCGACACCATCCTGGGCGGCGCCAAAGGGATGTCGCTGTGGGGCGGCGGCACCCCCAACCGCAGCTCGCGGCTCTACAAGGCGCTGGTCGAGACCGAACTGGCCGCCGACGCCGATTGCTCGCTGAGCTCCACCATTGACCCTTACCTCTTCAGCTTCACGGCCACCGTCCGCCAGGGGCGCACCCTGGCCGAAGTCGAAGCCGCGCTCCTGGCCGAGATCGAGCGGGTGATCAACGAGCCGGTGAGCGAAGAAGAGCTCGCCAAAGCGATCAAGCAGACGCGCGCCCAGTTCGCCTATTCGAGCGAAAGCGTCACCGACCAGGGCTACTGGCTCGGCTTCAGCGAGATCGTGGCCGACGTGAGCTGGTTCGAGCAGTTCCTGGACCGGCTGGCGGCCGTCACCGTCGCCGACGTGCAACGGGTGGCGCGCGCGCGGCTGCAGCCCCGCTTGCGCACGGTCGGCTGGTATGTGCCGGTCGGCAACGGCCCAGACGACAACGACGGCCGATAGGGCCGGTGTGGCATAGAGAGCAAGGCCATGAAGAAGAGGAATCCGATGAAGCAAGTCACTGCCGGCAGCCGGCCCGTCGGCGCTCTGCCCGGGCCCGCCGATGTCCTGCGACGCACCCTGCCGAACGGCATCACCGTGTTGGCGCGCGAAAACTGGAGCGCGCCGTCGGTCGTCCTGGAGGGCTACCTGCTCGTGGGCAACCTGGACGAACCGGAGGACCTGACCGGACTCGCGTCGTACACCGCGCACATGCTGAGCCGCGGCACGCGCACGCGTTCGTTCGCCGAGATCAACGAGGCGGTCGAGTCGGTCGGCGCGTCCATCGGCTTCGGCGCCGACCGCTATACCACCAGCTTCTCGACCAAGTCGCTGGCCGAAGACCTGGACCTGGTGCTGGAGATCCTGGCCGACGAACTGCGCGCGCCGGCTTTCCCGGCCGATCACGTGGAAAAGGTGCGCGGCCAGCGCATGACCGCCATTGCCGAACGCGCCAACGACACCCGGCAGATGGCCGGCCTGACGCTGCGCGAACTGATGTACGCCGGCCATCCGTTGGGCCGCGATCTGCTGGGCAGCGAGCAGTCGAATGCCGCCATCGGCCGCGACGCGCTCGTGGAATTCTACGAAACCTTCTACCGGCCGCAGGGCATGGTCGTGGTCGTCGTCGGCGCGATCGCGGCCGAGGAAGCCGTGGCCAAGGTGGCCGCCAGGTTCGGCGACTGGAGCGGCGAGCGGCCGCCGCGGCCCCCCTTGCCGGCCATCCCCGGCCTCGACGGCGTGCGCGAGCGCCGCGTGCCCATGCCCGACAAGAGCCAGGCCGACATCATCTTCGGTTGGCCGGCCATGCCCCGGCTCCATCCCGACTTCGACAAGGCCCGCCTGGCCAACACCGTGCTCGGCGTGTTCGGCATGATGGGCCGGCTGGGCGCCAGCGTGCGCGAGCGCGCGGGCATGGCCTACTACGCCTATAGCCGGCTGGCGGCGAACAAACAATCGGGACTGTGGCTGGCCAGCGCGGGCGTCAACCCGAGCAACATCGAGCGCGCCATGCGCGCCATGCGCGCAGAGGTGGCGCGCATGGCCAACGAACGCGTGCCCGCGGACGAGCTGGCCGATTGCAAGCGCTATCTGACCGGTTCGCTGCCGCTCCAGCTTGAGACCAACGACGGCGTCGCCAGCCTCTTGGCCGACATCGAATGGCACGGCCTGGGGCTGGACTACGTGCAGCGCTACCGCGACATCATCAACGGCCTGACGGCCGACGACGTGCAGGCGGTGGCGCAGAAATACCTGACGACCGATAGATACGCCCTGGCCATCGCCGGCCCCATGCAATAATGGAGCTGGATCATCTCGCCGCAGGCGTAGACCTGGTTTCAGTGCACCGGATCGCCCGGCTCTTGGCCGAACACGGCGAGCGCTTCGAGCGCCGCGTCTTCACCCCACAGGAGCGTGCCGACTGCAACGGCCGGGCCGATTCATTGGCCGCGCGCTGGGCCGCCAAAGAGGCCGTGGCGAAGGCCCTGGGCACCGGCTTCGGCCCGATCAGCTTCCTGGACATCGAAATCGTGCGCGACGAGGCCGGCTGCCCGCAGGTCCGCCTGCACGGCGCGGCCGCCGCGCGCGCCCACAGTCGCGGCTTGCGCCGCTGGGCGCTCAGTCTCTCGCACGATGGCGGCCTGGCCATCGCCTTCGTCATAGCTTCGTCATAAGCCAAGGAGAGCACAAATGTCCATCACTCCCGCCACTCTGGAGAAGTTACGCACCATTGACACGCCCACCATCTGCAACGTGATCGAGCTGTTCAACGTGCGGCCGCGCAACACCGGCTACATGGACGGCCGCATCGTGGCCGCCTTTCCCGAGATGCCGCCGATGGTCGGCTTTGCGGCCACGGCCGGCTTCCGTTCGGCCGCGCCGCCCCGCAAGGGCGACGCCTACGCCTCCACCGCCGACCAGGTGGAGCGCTTCGCGGAGCTGTCGGGCCCGGCCGTGGTCGTCTTTCAAGACCTGGACAACCCGCCCGCCGCAGCCACCTTCGGCGAGGTGATGTGCACCACCTACAAGGCCTTCGGCGCCGTGGGACTGATCACCAGCGGCGCCGGCCGCGACCTGCAACAGGTGCGCGCGCTCGGCTTCCCGGTCTTCACCAACGGCACGATCTGCGCGCACGGCTACACCCATATTCTGAACATCATGACGCCGGTGCACGTCGGCGGGATCGTCGTCTACCCGGACGACCTGCTCCACGGCGATTGCAACGGCGTGACCACCATCCCGCATGACATCGCGGCCGACGTGGCCGACGTGGCCGACGAGTTCATCGCGGCCGAGGCGATCGTCCTGAGCGCCATGCGCGAGCCCAATCCCACTCCGCAGCGCCTGCGCCAGGCCGTCGCCGAGATGCGCAGCCGGGTGGATGCCCTGCGGGCCCGCGTGGCCCGGCGCTAACCCGTAGGGCAAAATTCATTTCGCCCTTTTGTAGGGGAAATTCATTCCCCTTTTTCACATCACCAGGAGGGTCGACCTTGATCGAGCGTTCCCGTTTACAGGGGGTCGTTGTCCCCTTGATCACTCCTTTCCATGATGATGGCAGCACCGTCAACGTGGCCGGCCTCCAGCAACTGGTAGACCGGCTCATCCGGCAGGGCGCGCACGGCATCTTCGTCGGCGGCACCACGGGCGAAGTGTGGGCCCTGGACGACGTCCAGTGGGAGCGGCTGGTGGCAGCCGGCGTGGAAGCGTGTGCCGGCCGCGTGCCGTTCTACGCCGGCGTCAGCCATCCCTCGACGGCCGGCGCGGTGGCCCGCGCCCGACGGGCGGCTCGCCTCGGCGCAGATGTGGCGGTGTCGCTGGCGCCCTATTACACGCCGCCCAGCCAAGCCGACATCATCCGCCACTTCACCGCGCTCGCCGCAGCCGCCGACCTGCCGATCCTGATCTATCAGTTTCCCGGCATCGTCAAGACCTCCATCACCCTGCCCACCTACGAAGTGCTGGCCGACATCCCGGGCATCGTCGGCGTCAAGGACTCGCAGGCCGACGTCACCGAGTTCCGCCACATGATCGAGCGCCTCCGCGCCAATGGCCGGGATTTCCGCCTGTTCCTCGGCACCGACGCGCTGACCGACGTAGCCGTGCTGCTCGGCGCGCAGGGCACGGTGCCTTCCATCGGCAACATCGCCATGCCGCATCTGGCCACGGCCTACGCCGCGGCCGTGGCCGGCGACTGGCCGCGCAGCGCGGCGGCCCAGCTCAAGATCAACCGGCTGAAGGCGATCTACAAGGTTGCGGCAACCGAATCGTGGGGCGATGGGTTCATCGTCGGCCTCAAGGCCGCGCTCGAGATCCTCGGCATCCCGGCCGGACCGCCCGCCGCGCCGCTGCGGCCCTGCACCGTCGCCGAGCGCGACGCGATCGCCGCGTTGTTGCGCGAGGGGGGAGTGTTGGGGGATTAATGAACTGGACACCTCAGGAGATCGGACGCCGGCTCGAGCGGGCTTTGCCGACCGTGCAGAAGCCCGCTCGCTATACCGGCGGCGAATATAACAGCATCGTCAAACCGTGGGACGCCATCCCCTATCGGCTGGCGCTGGTCTTCCCCGACATCTACGACCTGGGCATGTCGAACCTGGGCCTGGCCATCCTCTACGACCTCGTCAACCGCCACCCCGACATGCTGGCCGAGCGCGCCTATACGCCGTGGGTAGACATGATCGCAGCGATGCGCCGTGAGGGCATCCCGCTCTATTCCTTGGAAACGCGCCACCCCCTGACCGACTTCGATGTGATCGGCTTTTCGTTGCCCTACGAACAGCTCTACACCAACGTCCTGACTACCCTCGACCTGGCCGGCATCCCTTTGCGCGCGGCCGAGCGCGGGGACGACGTGCCCCTCATCCTGGCCGGCGGCTCCGCGTGCCTGAATCCCGAGCCCATGCACGCCTTTTTCGACGCGTTTTTCTTCGGCGAAGGGGAAGAAGCGATCACGGAGATCGTGCGCACCTGGACCGATGCCCGCCGCGCCGGCCTGAGTCGTCGCCAGGCGCTGATCCGTCTGGCCGGCATCGAAGGCATCTACGTGCCGGCCCTCTACACCGTTCACTATCATCCCGATGGAACCATCGCCGGCCGCACCTCGCTCGACCCGGCCGGCCGGCCGGTCATCGTCAAACGCATCGTGCCCACCCTGCCGCCGCCGGTCACGCGCTTCATCGTGCCGTTCATAGACACGGTGCACAACCGCGCCGCCATCGAAATCCAACGCGGGTGCACGCGCGGCTGTCGCTTCTGCCAAGCCGGCATGATCTACCGGCCGGTACGCGAGCGCCCCCTGGCCGAGGTGCTGGCCGCCGTAGACGAGATCGTGACGGCCACCGGCTTCGAGGAGATCGGCTTCCTCTCCCTCAGCTCGTCCGACTATCACGCCATCGGCGAGCTGGTGCGCCAGGTCGTGGCGCGCTACGGCAACGAGAAGCTCTCCATCGGTCTGCCGAGCCTCCGCATCGAAACCTTCAGCGTGGAGCTGATGGAACAACTGGAAAAGGGGCGCCGGCGCTCGGGCTTCACCTTCGCGCCCGAAGCCGCCACCGACCGCCTGCGCGACGTGATCAATAAGCCGATCGCCACCGAACTGCTGCTGGAAACGGCCCGTCAAGTCTACCGCCGCGGGTGGACGACCATCAAGCTCTATTTCATGATCGGCCATCCGACGCAAACCCTGGCCGATGTGCAGGCCATTGCCGACCTGACGCATCAGGTGCGACGCATCGGCCGCCAGGAGCTGGGCCCCAAAGCCAACGTGCGGGTGGGGGTCAGCACGCTGGTGCCCAAGGCACACACGCCGTTCCAGTGGGCGGCCCTGGCCGACGACGCGACGATCCGCGCGCAGATCGCCCTGCTGGAACGACAGTTGCGCGGCCCAGGCATCGAGTTCAGCTACAACAACCCGGACGAGACCCTGATCGAAGCCGCCCTTTCGCGCGGCGACCGGCGTCTGGCCGACGTGATCGAGACGGCCTGGCGGCTAGGCGCCCGCTTCGACGGCTGGGGCGACCAGTTCAACCTGGCCGCCTGGCGACAGGCCTTCGCGGCTCATGGGCTGGATCCCGACTGGTACGCCCGCCGGGCGCGTCGGCCGGACGAAATCCTGCCGTGGGATTTCGTCAGCGTAGGGGTCAAGCGGGCGTTCCTGGAGGCCGAATATCGCCACGCCCTGGCCGGCGGCGTGATTGATGACTGTCGCGAACATTGCTACTCGTGCGGCATCTTGGGCCAGTTCAAAGAGATGCGACGCGCCGCGGCCGACGACGCCTGGGGATGTCCGCCCCTGGGCAGCGGCAAGCAACGCCAGCCGGTGAGTCCCCGGCCGGTGCCGCTCTACTTCAACGAAGAAATGAGCCCAGACCTGGCTGCGCGAGCCGGCCCGCGCGTGCCGCAACGCGCCGGCCGCCGGCGCGCACCAGAGCGCGCCCCAGATTGAGCGCAACTTTGTTTTATCAGTTGTGTTATGGTAATATCAGGCGACCGCCGATTGATGAAGTTTAAGAATTTAATCGGGTAACAAGCACGGCATTGCGTGACGGGCGACCGCACGGCCATAAATAGCTCGTGCTACCAGGCTGCGCCCGATGAATCGGGCTAGGCGTCCCGTCGGCATGGGGCCAGCCCCGTTCAGTGCGAAGCCTCTCCGTGGGACGGGGCGTCCACATCGTAGCCCGACCGTTATGAAAGTTAAAGAATTAAACCGGTCATCGCGTGCGCCGGCGCGCTGTGCGTCAC
>JBBIKA010000059.1:0-19637 GCA_037445695.1 Chloroflexota bacterium | reverse complement strand
GTGACGCACAGCGCGCCGGCGAAGACAATTACCGGTTTAATTTTTCAACATTCATTATTCGGAGAAACCCGAGCCGCCCAATCCCCAATTCCCCAATCCCCCCAACACCACCCCGTGAGCTTAAATTTTGTTGCCATTTTCATCATTTGCCAGTTGACATTTGGGAAAAATGGTGGTATAGTAGGCCAGATAGCGGAAATTTATGGGATAAATTGGGATATCATCCCAATCGGCCACCGCAAACGAACGGAGATGCGCAGCCATGTTCGCGGGCGAGTATGAGCACACGATGGACGACAAAGGCCGCGTCTCGTTGCCCGCCCGTCATCGCGAAGAGCTGGGGCCCGTCGTGATGATCGGCCGGGGCACGCGCGGCCAGATCAACGTGTTGCCGCTCGCCCTATGGCAGAGCATGGCCGAGCGTGCCCGCCAGGCCAGCCAGGATCGCGGCGATATTGACGACACGGTCCGCTTCCTCTTCTCCTACAACGAAGCCGAGATAGATCGCCAGGGCCGCATCGTCATCCCGAATGCCCTGCGGCGTCATGCCGAACTCGGCACCGATGTCACGATCCTGGGCAACGGCGATCGAGTCGAGATCTGGAGCCGCGAGCGGTGGCAGGCCCGCTGCGAGCAGGTGGTCGTCGAACGGCGAGCGCGGACGACCGGCGACGACCCGGCGAAGGTGAACGCCCTGGCCCTTAACCTGTGAACGCAACTCACGTTCCGGTCCTGCTGCACGAGGTGCTCCGCGGCTTGGCCCTGCACAGCGGTGCAGTATGTGTGGACGCGACGTTGGGCGGAGCCGGCCATGCCGAGGCGCTCTTGCAAGCCACAGCGCCCGACGGCCGGCTCCTGGGGCTCGACGCCGATCCGGAGGCGGTCGAACGGGCGCGACGTCGTCTGGCGCCCTTCGGGTCGCGTGCCACTCTCGTGCACGCCAACTTTCGCCATCTCGCTGCCGTGGCGGCCGAGCATGGCTTTGCCGACGTAGACACCGTATTGCTTGACCTGGGCGTATCGTCGTTCCAATTGGCCGGCGAGGAGCGCGGGTTCAGCTTTCTGGCCGCCGGTCCGCTGGACATGCGCATGGATCCGCATGCGCCTCTGACGGCCGACGAGATCGTCAATCGCTGGCCGCCGGAGAAGCTGGCCGAGATCATCTATCGTTACGGCGAAGAACCCGCATCCCGACGCATCGCCCGGGCCATCGTCGCTGCCCGGCCGGTACGCACCACGACCGAGCTCGCCGAAATCATCGGCCGGGCGGTCGGCGGCCGCGCGGAACGCCACATCCACCCGGCGACCCGCACGTTTCAGGCGCTCAGGATCGCCGTAAACGACGAGCTGGGCGCGCTGGAAGCCGTCTTGCCGCAAGTGGTTGCCCTCCTGGCGCGGAGAGGGCGGCTGGCGGTGATCGCCTTTCACTCGCTCGAGGATCGGATTGTGAAACAATTCATGCAGCGCGAAGCGCGTGATTGCTTGTGCCCGCCCGGACTGCCGGTTTGCCGATGCGGCCATCGGGCCACGCTGCGCCTGCTGACCCGCAAGCCGATCCGGCCGACCCCAGAAGAGGTAGCCGCCAATCCGCGCAGCCGCAGCGCCAAACTCCGCATCGCCGAACGCCTGTGAGCGGCGCCGAGCGGCCACTGCCGCCGGCCCCAATCGAAGTTGTGATCGCCGAATTCAACCAGGAGGGACGATGTTGCACCGCACTACGGCTGTCAGATCATTGGGAGGTGTGAACTGGGGTCCGCTGCAGGATGGTCTGGTCTCTGCCCCCAGCGCCTGGCTCATCCAGCTTGTCCTGCTCTGCGCGGCGATTTCCCTGTTGGCCTGTGTCTATCTGTGGCAATCCAGCATCGTCGCCGAGATCCAGAAGGATACCGCCCGCACCACAGCGGCCATCACACGCCTGGAGCATGAGAACGCCGCGCTGATGGTGCAGGTGGCGCGCTGGCACCATCCCGCCTACATCGAAGAACAGGCCCGCAAACAGGGCCTGGTGCCGGCCTCGGCGCCGCTGGTCCTGGAAGTGCCGGTGGTCGCAGCAGCTCCGGCCCCTCGTTCGTCCGTGGCGGACATTCTGCTATCCGCCTGGCGTCAGTTCGTGGACCGCCTGCCGCAGCCGGCCGCGTCCATCGCCGCCTTCGCCGCTCGGCCCCGCTGAGTCCGGCCGTCACGCAGAAAGCTGCCCATGAACGAAACGCCGCGGTGGAAACGTCAGCCGATTGCCGGCCCTCGCGCATCCGTTCCCTCGACCGAAGCGAGCGCCGGCGCGCCGCGCCCTCCGGAAAATACCCTGACGAGGGCAAGCGTTCCGGTGCCGCCGTGGCGCGTCTGGCTGGTCGTAGCCTTCTTTGTCATCGTCATCCTGGCGCTCATCGCGCGCACGGCTTACTGGGCGCTGGCCGGCACCCCCTTGCCCGACGATCCGCCGGTGCAGGTCCAGGACCTGCCGCGCGGCCGCATCGTAGACCGCAACGGGCTGTTGCTCGCCACCGACACCTTCGCGTGGGAGGTCTATGCCCGGCCGCAGGAACTCATGCAAGACAAAAAGCGCGACCGGCTGCTCGCCGACATGGCCCGCATCCTCGAGCAAGATGTGGCCGCCCTCCAGGCCAGTCTCACCGTCACCTCTTCGCTGGTGATCCTGGCGCGCGACGTGGACGAAAAGCCGGCGCGCGAGCTGAACGCCCTCGAGCGGCCCGACCTGGTATGGACCGACGACCGTCGCGTGCGCGCCTATCCGCTGGCCGGCCTTGCTGCGCACCTGATCGGCTTCACCAACTACAACCGCCAGGGCCTCTACGGGGTAGAGGCCAGCTACGATAGCTGGTTGATGGGCCACACCGAGCTGCCGACCGCCCAGAGCGGCCGCCAGCCGCAGCCCCTCCCCGAGGCCTGGCGCATCTATCTGCCCTCTCCCGGCCGCCACGACCTGGTGTTGCACCTGGACGCGGCCCTTCAGCACGTGGTGGAGCGTCACCTGGCCGAGGCCATTGCCGCGCACAAGGCCACCGGCGGCACCATCATCGTGATGGACCCACGCAACGGGGGCATCCTGGCGCTGGCCAACTATCCGACCTACGACCCGAACCGCTATTCCGCCGCCGATCCGGCCTGGTGGGCCAACGCGGCCATCAGCGGCCGCTACGAACCCGGCTCGGTGTTCAAGCTGGTGACCATGGCGGCCGCGCTCGACGCCGGCCAGATCACACCCGAACAGACCTTCACGGATGCCGGCACCCTGATGGTAGACGGCCAGCCGATCCGCAACGCGGAAAACAAGACGTACGGCACCGTCACGGTGCAATACGCGCTGGCCAAATCCATCAACGTCATCACGGCCCGCATCTGCCTCGACCTGGGGGCCGAGACATTCTACCGGTACGTGCGCCAGTTCGGCTTCGGCAGCCCGACCGAAGTAGACTTAAATCTGGAAGATGCCGGTTTTTTGAAGGAACCCGGCAACCCCTATTGGAGTCGTTTCGATCAGGCAACCAACTCGTTCGGCCAGGCGCTGATGGTCACGCCGCTGCAGATGCTCAACGCGGTGGCGACGATCGCCAACGGCGGCACGCGCTATCAGCCGCACGCGGTGCGGGCCCTGGTACAAGATGGCCAGCTCTACGAGCTGCCGGCCCGCGTCCTGGGCTATCCGATCCGGCCGGAGACCGCCAAGACGCTTACTCGCATGATGGTGTACAATGTAGAGAGCGCATCGTACCGCGGGTTCGTGCCGGGCTACAAAGTGGCCGGCAAGACGGGCACGGCCGAAATCTCGAGCGCGAGCGGCTATACCAGCCCCGACACGATCACCAGCTTCGCGGGCTTCCTGCCCGCGGCCGACCCGCAGGTGGCCATCCTGGTCAAGCTCGACCGGCCCAAGAGCTCACGCTGGGCCGAACAGGTGGCTGTGCCCGTGTTCGCCAAGGTGGCGCAAGACGCCGTGCGCATCCTGCGCATCCCGGCCGAAGTGCGCGCACCTTGAGCGCCGGCCCGACGCGGAAAGACTTAGACGGAACGATGGACGGGACAGCGATGTTACAGCTTGCAGACGTCTGGCAGGCCTTGATCGGCGAAACGCCGCCGGCACCCGGCGGACTGGTCGGCCAGGCCATCCACAACGTGATCATTGACTCGCGCTCGATCCAGGAAGGAGATCTGTTCGTCGCCCTGCGCGGAGAGAAGACGGACGGCCACCTCTACCTGGCCGACGCGTTCGCGCGCGGGGCGCGGGCCGCGCTGGCCCAGCCGAAGGCGCTGGAAATGGGATTGGCGGCCACGGCCATCCTGCCCGACGGCACCCTGCGCCGGCCCGCAGGCGCAGAGGGCGGCGGGCCCTATCTCTTCATCGTGAATGACACCCTGGCCGCCCTACAGAAGCTGGCCGGCTGGTGGCGCAGCCGGCTGCCCGTCACCGCGATCGGCGTGACCGGCAGCGTGGGCAAGACGACCACCAAGGAGATCATTGCCAATGTCCTGGCGCAACGCTTCGTCACCCTGCGCAGCGAAGGCAACCTGAACAACGAGATCGGCCTTCCACTCACCCTGCTGAAGTTGACGCCCCGCCACGAACGGGTCGTGCTGGAGATGGGCATGTACGCCCTGGGCGAGATCGCCAACCTGTGTCGGCTGGCGCGGCCGCGCATCGGCGTGGTGACGAACGTCGGCCCGACCCATCTGGCGCGGCTGGGCACCATCGAACGCATCGCCCAGGCCAAGGCCGAGCTGGTGCAAGCCTTGCCGCCGGCCGCCGAAGGAGGCGTGGCCATCCTGAACGCCGATGATCCGCTGGTGAGCGCCATGGCCGGCCGCACCGCGGCGCGCGTCTTCACCTATGGCCTGGACGACACCAGCGACCTGTGGGCCGACGAGATCAAAAGCGAAGGGCTGGAAGGGATTCGCTTTCGCTTCCACTACGGCAAGGAGGTGTTGCACGTCCACCTGCCGATGTTGGGCCGGCACAGCGTGCACACAGCGCTGCGCGGAGCCGCGGTCGGCCTGGTGGAGGGCCTGAGCTGGAGCGAAATCATCAAGGGCCTGCAACAGCAACGCGGCCAGTTGCGCCTGATGGTGGTGCGGGGACTGCGCGGCTCCATGCTGATTGACGACACCTACAACGCCAGTCCGGCCTCGATGCTGGCCGCGCTCAACCTGCTCGACGATCTGTGCAACGACATGCATCGGGCGATTGCCGTCCTGGGCGACATGTTGGAGCTCGGCTCCTACGAGGAGGCCGGCCATCGGCTGGTGGGCGGCCGCGCCGCTCAGGTGGCCGACAAGCTGATCACGGTCGGCGAGCGGGCGCGCTGGATCGCCGACGAGGCACGGGCCGCCGGGATGCCGGCCACCCACATCTACGCGACGGCCAACAAAGACGATGCCATCGCGCTGCTGTTGGGCCTAGTACGCGAAGGCGATATCGTGTTGATCAAAGGCTCGCGGGCGCTGGCGATGGAAGCCATCGTAGACGCGCTGGCGCAGCCGGCGGAAAGCAAGAGCTGAGCCATCATGCAACAAGCGCACCCTGTCTCGTTTGCTCTGGCCCTGGCGACCATCTCGTTTCTGATGGCGGTCGTGTGGGGCCGGCCGCTCATCGGCGAATTGAAGCGCCGGGGGATCGGCAAGAAGATCCACATCGAAGAGCCCGGCGGCCACCAGGTGAAGACCGGCACGCCCACCATCGGCGGCATCCTCTTCCTGGTGCCGGTCTTTCTCATCACCGTGGTGCTCAACCTGGCCAACCTGTTGAGCGGCCTGACCTGGGGCAAGGCGATCCTGCGCATCTTCAACTTCGCGGAGGGCAGCCCGCTCATCGGCAAGAGCATCCTGTTCCCGCTGGTCGTCATTGCCGCGTTCGGCTATCTGGGCGCGCGCGATGACCTGGCCGGCATCCGGGGCAACCGCAACGATGGCCAGGGCATGATCGCTCGCGTCAAGGCCTCCTATCAGACGATCCTGGCGCTGGCGATCGCCTGTGGACTGTATTTCGTGCTCAACATCCACAGCGTTGCCCTCCCCGGCGTCCAACAGAAGATTGACCTGGGACTGCTCTACATTCCGATTGCCACGTTCATCATCGTCAGCATGACCAACGCGGTCAACCTGACCGATGGACTGGACGGACTGGCCGCCTCCACATCGGCCGTGGCGTTCGCGGCGTTCGGCGTTATCGCCATTTTACAAGAGCAGTACCCGCTGATGTCTTTCTGCTTCACGATGGCCGGCGCGCTCTTTGCCTTCCTGTGGTACAACGCCTATCCTGCCCAGCTCTTCATGGGGGATGCCGGCGCGCTGGCGCTGGGCGCAGCGCTGGCCGTCGTGGCGCTGATGACCGGCCAGTGGCTGTTGTTGCCCGTGATCGGCATCGTGTTCGTCGCCGAGACCCTCTCGGTGAGCCTGCAAGTGCTCTATTTCAAGTGGACCAAACGACGCACCGGCCAGGGCCGACGCATCTTCAAGATGGCGCCGCTCCACTACCACTTCGAGCTGTTGGGCTGGTCGGAAACGCACGTGATGTTTCGCTTTTTCATCGTCAGCATGTTGGCGGCCATGTTGGGGATCGCCTTGGCGCTGCTATAAACAGGATCACATGTCCGAGAGCATGCATTTTCGCGGCATCCTGCCTCCTGCCGGCCAGGAGTTCGCCCCGCCGCCGAGCCAGGCGAGCCCGGGCGGCCTGATCCTGCGCGTGCTGCACCCGCTGCGCGGTGAGCTGGCCGCGGCCCTGGCCCGGGGCGATCAGGGCCGCGCCCTGCGCATTGCCTACACGGCGCTCGGCCAGGTGGCCGATGCGCTGGCCGACCTGCGCGGCGCGCGCCTCGGCCCCGAGCAGGCGCGCATCCATCTGCTCCTGGTGCAACTGACCTGGCTGCCGCTCCAGGTGCACGCCGACGGCACGTTGAGCGAGGCCGGCACCCTGGTCGAAGTGCACTATCGCGATTGGGTCGTGCCGCGCGCCGCGGCCCGGTCCTATGCCGATCAACTGATGGCGCGCTTTCAAGCGCTCTGGCCGGGCGCGTGGGTCGTCGTTTCGGACTGAGGGATGGTGTGAGATGAGCGTGGGGGTACCGCATTCGGTTGCAACCAGGGCCAACGACCGCGACGTGCGGCACGCGGCCGCCGGCCGCCGGATCGTCATCCTGGGCGCGGCGCGCCAGGGCACGGCCGCGGCGCGCTTCTTCCTGGCGGCCGGCGCGCACGTGATCCTCAGCGACCTGCGGCCCGCCGCGGAGCTGGCCGACGTGGCGGACGCGCTGGCGGCGTTCGCCGCGGCCCAGGCCAGCCGCCCCACGCTGCGCTGCGTGTTCGGCGGCCACCCGACGAGCCTGTTGGACGAGGCCGATCTGCTGTGCCTCAGCGGCGGCGTCTCGCCGGCCATCCCGATCGTGCAGGAGGCCGTGGCGCGCGGCATTCCGCTCACCAACGACGCCGCGCTGACCTTGCGCCATTGTCGGGCACCCATCGTGGGCATCACCGGCTCGGCCGGCAAGACGACCACCACCACCCTCACCGGCCTGATGCTGGAGGCCGCCGGCTATACCGTGCACGTCGGCGGCAACATCGGCACCCCTCTGCTCGACCGGCTCGAGCAGGTGAAGCCGGGCGACAAGGTGGTCATGGAGCTGTCGAGCTTTCAACTGGAGCTGTTCGATCGCAGCCCGGCCATCGCCGGCCTCCTGAACATCACGCCGAACCACCTGGACCGCCATCCGTCCATGAGCCATTATGCCGCGGCGAAGGCCAACATCTTGCGCTTCCAGGGCGCCGGCGATTTCTGTGTGCTCAACGCCGACGACGCCTACACCGGGCCATGGTTGCGTTCGGGCCGCTGCCAGATCGCGGCCGGCGCAGGCCAGGAGACCGTCTACTTCCCGCTCCAGGCCGGTCGGCTCGGCTTCAGCCTGGAAGCCGAAGTGGAGGCGGGCGCGTTCCTGGACCGGACCGCCGCGTCGGCCGTGTTGGTCTGGCGGCCGCTGGGCCAACCCGCGGTGCCCATCTGCCGGACCGCGGAGGTGCGCCTGCGCGGCCGCCACAACCTGGCCAACATCCTGGCCGCCTGTTGCCTGGCGGGACTGGCCGGCGCGCCCGCGGCCGCCATGCGCCAGGTGGCGATCACCTTCGGAGGCGTGCCGCATCGGCTCGAAATCGTGCGCGAACGCGACGGAGTGACCTGGGTCAACGATTCGATCGCGACCGCGCCCGAACGCACCCTGGCCGCGCTGCGCGCCTTCGCGGAGCCGGCGACCGACCGGCCGGCCGATCCGACCGCCTGTTTCGCGAAATTTCGCGAAAAGGCCCCGCGGCGGATCGTGCTGCTGGCCGGCGGCCGCGATAAACACCTGCCCTGGGATGAATGCGCCGCGGCCATCCACGAGTACGCGCATCACGTGATCCTGTTCGGCGAGGCGGCCGGGCTGATCCAGGCCGCGCTGGAGAAGTTCGCGGCCGACCGCGGCCGCGAACCGGTGGCGATGATCCGGTGCAACGATCTGGCGCAGGCGGTGGCCGCGGCCGCGCAGGTGGCGCAACCGGGCGACGTGGTGTTGTTGTCGCCGGGCGGCACCAGCTTCGACGCGTACCGGGACTTCGCGGCGCGCGGCGAGCATTTTCGGACGTTGGTGGAGGCATTGCCATGAGCGGACGAGCGGCATCGCCTGAAGACCGCCCCAACCGTTCGCGCCGGCCGACCGCAACGGCACGCGCCTACAGGACGGTGGCGACGGCGCCGGCCGCTGCTGCCTCACGCGCACACAACCGCTTGGGTGTAGCGCAGTGGGACTATCCCCTGCTCGCCATCGTGGCCATCCTCCTGGCGTTCGGCCTGGTGATGGTGTTTAGCGCGACGTATTACCGCGCCGGCGTCTATTATTTCCAGCGCCAGCTCGGCTGGGTGGCGGCCGGCCTGGTGCTCATGGTGGTCTTTGCACGCCTCCCGCTCGGCTGGTGGCCGAAACTGGCCATTCCGCTCATGATCGCGGCGCTGATCGCGTTGGCGGCGGTCTATCTCTTCGGCGACGACCGGTTCGGTTCCCGGCGCACCTTTTTCGGCAGCATCCAGCCGAGCGAATTCGCCAAGCTGGCAGTGGTGGTCTACGTTTCAGCTTGGGTCGCATCGAAGGGCCGTCAGCTCGCAGACGTGCGCGGGGGGCTGATCCCTTTCGCCATCCTGATGGGGCTGGTGGCAGCGCTGATCGTGATCGAGCCGAACCTGAGCACGGCCCTGGTCGTCCTGACGATCGGCTGCGTCATCTTTTTCGTGGGCGGCGCCGATATCAGACAGCTTCTGGCGGTGCTCGCGATCGGAGCGGTGATGTTCGCCCTGGTGCTCTGGCAGTCGCCTTATGCGCTGAAACGAATCACCGACTGGTGGAACATGCTCGCCGATCCCAGCCTGGCGCCGGAAAACGTCCGCCGGGCCATCGAGCTGATGCGCCGTCGCGATGGTCTGTTGCCCGACGCCAGCGTCTGGAATCAGAAGCTGGCGGTGGCGCTGCTATGGAGCGATTTCCTGTTTGCCAACATCGGTGCCGACCTGGGACCGGTGGGGCAACTGGCGGTCGTGGCGCTCTACGCGGCGGTGGGCTATCGCGGGCTGGGCATTGCGCTGAGCGCAGCCGACCGTTTCAGCAGCCTGCTGGCGCTCGGCGTGACGACCTGGATCTTGACCCAGGCCTCGATCCACATCGGTACGTCGCTGGCGCTGATCCCGGCCACCGGCCAACCGCTGCCGTTCATGAGCTACGGCGGCTCGGCGATGGTTTCCACGCTGGGGGGGATCGGCCTGCTTCTGGCCGTGGCCCGCGGCAAAACGGAGAAGAGGAGAGCGGATGAGAATCCTGTTATCGGGGGGCGGGACGGGCGGACACGTATACCCGATCCTGGCCGTGGTAGACGCGCTGGCGCCGGACGCCTGTTTCGCGAAATTTCGCGAAAGCGGCCGGCCGAGCCCGCCAGGGGAACGCGGCGGCGAACGTCGCGCTGAGGCCGTCGGAGAACCGGTCGAGCTCTGCTACGTCGGCGCGGCGGCCGGGGTCGAGGAAGAGCTGGCCGGCCGGGCGGGCATTCCGTTCCGGGCCATCGAGACCGGCCAGGTGCGCGGACAGGCGCTATGGCCGGCCCTCCAGAGCCTGTGGCGGATGCAGCGCGGCGCGGCCCAATGTCGGGCCATCCTGGCCGACTTCCGGCCCGACGTGGTCTTCCTGACGGGCGGCTATGTGGCCGCGCCGGTGGCCTGGGCCGCCTGGCGGATGCGCGTGCCCATCCTGATCTACCTCCCCGACGTGACGCCCGGACTGGCGATCCGCCTGACCGGCTATCTGGCGACGCGGGTGGCCGTCTCGTTTCCCGAGGTGGCGCGTTACTTCGGCCCAAAGGCAGTGGTCACCGGCTACCCGGTGCGCCGCGAGCTTTGGACGACCGAGCGGACCGCGGCCCGGGCCGCGCTGGGCCTGACGGCCGACCTGCCCGTGCTGTTGGTCATGGGCGGCAGTCGCGGGGCGCGCAGCATCAATCGGGCGCTGCTTGCCGGGCTGACAACCCTGCTGGAACGTTGCCAGGTGGTGCACGTGAGCGGGCCATTGGACTGGGACGAGGTGGCGCGGGCCGCAGCCGCCTTGCCCGCGGCCGTGGCCGGCCGGTATCATCCTTATCGTTACTTGCACGAGATGCCGTTGGCGCTGGCGGCCGCCGACCTGGCCGTGGCGCGCGCCGGCGCCGCAACGCTGGGCGAGTTTCCGGCCGTCGGATTGCCGGCCATCCTGGTGCCCTATCCCTATTCCGGCCAACACCAGGAGGCCAACGCGGCCTATCTGGCCGACCGGGGGGCCGCGCTGGTGATCAAGGACGGCGAGCTGGCCAACCGGCTGGTGGACACAGTATTGGCGCTGCTGGCTGCGCCCGACCGCCTGGCCGCCATGGCCCAAGCCGGCCGTGCGCTGGCCCGACCCGATGCCGCAGCCAACCTCGTCGCGCAATTGCGCGCTCTGGCCGGCGGCGGCCGGAAACCACGGGGGTGAGCCGAAGATGATCCTGTTCGTTGTCTTGCTGATCGCCCTCACCATGACTGCCTTCGGGCTGATCGGCTTCCTGCGCGTGCCGCGCGGCCCCATCCTGACCCTGGTCATCTTGCTGACCGGCCTGGTGCTCCTGCGCGCGTTCGGCCCGCAGTTGATCGTGATGGCCAACCGCCTGTGGATCTTTTTCGCGGCCGGTGGCCTCGAGGCGCTGGCGTCGACCGATTCGGCCAAGGCCCTGAGCGAGGTGTTCGGCAAGTCGGGCCAGGGGCTGGTGAATCCGGCGCAACCGGCCTCTTTCTATCTGGCCGTCTTCTATTTCTTCGTGTTGGTCGGCGTGCTCGTGGGCTCTTTGCAACGCTTCCGGCTCAGCGGCCGCTTCTCGTTCACCGGCCTGGTCCTGGGGATGGTGAACGGCTATCTGGTCATTGCTTATACGCTGGCCGTGCTCGCCCCCGAGCTGGCGCTCTTGCCGACGCCGTTGGGGATCAAGGGGATGACGCCGTCCGCGCCGCCGGCCGCCATCGGGGCCGCCGCCGGTTCCGGGGCCGTCGGCGGACAATTATTGCGCTTCTTGAGCGATCTGGGCAACCACCCGTCGGCGCATCTCGTCATCGCCGGCCTGATCGTGGTGTTCATCTTCATGGCCGCGCGGCTGAGCGCCAGGAAAGGCTAGTGCATGGGCCCGGTGGAGATCGTCTTCGTCACGGTGTGGGCCGTCTTCGGCCTGATCGGCGTTGCACGCGGCATCTGGCGCGAGCTGGGCGCGACCACCATGTTGCTGATCACGTTAATGGTCGTGCAACTGCTCACCCAGCCGACCGCGCCCGGCTACAGATACTGGATGCAGCTGATGGCGTTCTTCGCCAGCGAGCCGGCCGCGGTGCAGGTGCTCAGCAGCTCGCTGGCGACCGTGTTCACGCTGGTGATGACGTTCATCAGCTACGAGGGCGAGACCCTCACCTTTCCCGGCAAAGGCTCCAACTGGCTCTTCAGCCTGGGGACCGGCCTATTGAACGGCTATCTGTTCGCCGGCAGCACCTGGTTCTATCTGGACAAGGCGGGATGGCCCGGCGGCCTGATCCGGCCGCCGTTCACCGAGTTCTACATGACCATGCTGAAGCTGTTGCCGCCGGCCGTCTTGCCGTGGTGGCTGTTGATTATCCTGGTAGTGTTCATGATGATCATGCGGGTGCTCAAATGAGCGAAATCACTTCTTTCGATCGGCCGTCACCGCCGGCCTGGGCCGCTCTCCTGGACGCGGCGCCGGACGGCCGGCGGCGCACGCACATCCATCTCGTCGGCATCGGCGGAACGGGCCTATCGGCGATCGCGGAGCTGTTGCTGCAAAAGGGCTTCACGGTTTCGGGATCGGATCAGCGGCCCAACGAGGTGACCGCGGAGCTGGCGAAGCACGGCGCGACGGTCTATCACGGGCACCGCGCGGAAAACATCGCGGGCGCGCACCTGGTGCTCATCTCCTCCGCGGTGCCCGAGGACAATCCGGAAGTGGTGGCCGCGCGGACGGCCGGCATTCCGGTCGTCAAGCGCTTCGACTTTCTCGGCCCGCTGATGGCCGGACAACACGGCATCGGCGTCGCCGGCAGCCACGGCAAGACGACCACCACCGGCCTGATCGCCATCATTCTGCTGCGCGCCGGCCTCGATCCGAGCTTCATCATCGGCGGCCGGGTAATGGTGGGCCCGGCCGAAGGGTTGCCCAGCGTCGCGGTGGCGGCGCACGCCGGCCAGGGGCCGTTCGTCATCGAGGCCGATGAGTACGACCGCATGTTCCTGGGCCTCGAGCTGGAAACGGCCGTGGTGACCAACGTCGAATGGGATCATGTGGATTGCTATCCTACGCCGCAGGCGTTTGTCGAGGCATTTCGCGCCTTCGTCGGCCGCCTGCCGGAATGGGGCCTCTTGCTGCTGTGCGCGGACGATGCCGGCAGCATGGGCCTGCGGACGGCCGTCCGGCCGGGCGTGACGGTGCGCACCTACGGCCTGTCGGCCGAGGCGAACTGGCAGGCGCGCAACCTTACGCCCAACGCCCGCGGAGGCTACGATGCCGAAGTCTGGCTGGACGGCGTCCAGGTGGCATCTCTGTCCCTGGCGATCCCTGGCCAGCACAACGTGCGCAATGCGCTGGCCGCCCTGGCGGCGGCCCACTGGCACGGCGTGAAGCCCGGCTGGGCCGCGGCCATGTTGCGCGATTTCACGGGCGCGGGCCGACGTTTCGAGGTGATCGGCGAGGCGGCCGGAGTGGTGGTGATTGACGACTATGCCCATCACCCGACCGAGATCGCCGCCACCCTCGCCGCGGCGCGCATCCGCTACGGCAGCCGCCGCATCTGGGCGGTGTTTCAGCCGCATACCTTCAGCCGCACGCGCGCGCTGTTGAACGATTTCGCGCGCTGCTTCGATGACGCGGATCAGGTGGTGTTGCTCGACATCTATCCGGCGCGCGAGAAGATAGACCTGGGGATCCATAGCACGCATCTGTTGACGCGCATGGATCACCCGGCCGTCCATTACATCGGCGCCATCCCTGCCGCAGCCGACTACCTGCTGGCCCACATCGGGCCGGACGATGTCGTCGTCACGCTGAGCGCGGGCGACGGCAATCAGGTAGGGCAGTTGCTGCTGGCAGGGTTGCGCGCCCGGGAGCAGGGGACACGGTGACACGGCGACACGGCGATTCAGATGTGTGGCAGTTTGACACTTTGCCGTGTCACCGTGTCGTTATTCCCGCGCCGCCGGCCTTCTATGAGGCAGTGGAGGCGCTGGGGATCACGATGGCCGCCGACGAGCCGTTGGCGCGCCATACCACTTTTCATATCGGCGGCCCGGCCGATCTCTACGCCGCGGTGGATGACCTCGCCCGGCTGGAGCGGCTGGCCGAAACGGCCGCGGCCCATGCGGTGCCGTTCACGGTCTTGGGCGGCGGAAGCAACATCTTGGTGAGCGACTGCGGCATGCGGGGCCTGGTGATCGCCAATCAGGCCCGCGAGTTCAGGTTGGCCCCGGCCGAGGAGGCCGCGGAAGGGGAGGCGCGCGGCGGCCGCTCGGGGCCGCTGGCGATCGCGGCCGCGGGCACGGCGCTGGCCGGCCTGGCGCGCTGGACGGTCAAACAGGGGTTGGCCGGGCTGGAGTGGGCCGTGAGCGTGCCCGGCACGGTGGGCGGCGCGGTGATCGGCAATGCGGGCGCACACGGCGGCGATATCGCCGGCGTTCTGGCGTGGGCGCTGGTGTGGTATCCCGATCGGGGCCGCGTGCGGTTGACGGCCGACGAGCTGGCGTTCGCCTATCGCACCAGCCTCCTGAAGCAGCAGCTCGGCGCCGGCGGCCCGCCGCCGGTGGTGCTGGCGGCGGCGTTCCGGCTCACGCCGGGGGACGCGGCTGAGCTCGCGGCCCGGGCCGCTGCCTTTCTGGCCCGACGCCGGGCCACCCAGCCGATCGAGCCGAGCGCCGGCAGCATCTTCCGCAACCCGCCGGGCGATCACGCCGGCCGGTTGATCGAGGCGGCCGGACTGAAGGGCCGGCGCGTCGGCGGCGCGCAGATCTCGCCCCGCCACGCGAACTTCATCGTCAATGTGGAGCATGCCACGGCCAACGATGTGGTGGCGCTGATTGATCTGTGTCGGCAGCGCGTTTTCGAGCAGTTCGGGGTCGAACTGATGCCGGAGATCCAGTTCCTGGGCGACTGGCCGGTTCAACCTCCGTACAAAGCATTATTTACAAGATAATGCAGTTCCCATAAAATAATGTAGCTCTTTGGCTCTTGGTGAGAAGGCGGGAGCACGTGCCAGGTACTTCGAAAGTGCCTGGCACGTGAGCGAATGATGTAACACAAGCCTCCGGCGCGCCGGCGGTCTGTTGAGGCCAGGCGACGGCCTGCGCCAAGAATGTCCTGATTTTTGTTATGTGCAATGTAAGCTCGTATGCCTAAGATGATGACGCATAGCGGTTGGAGCAACAGATGTCTTCTCGATTGCGTGTGGGCGTGATTTTCGGCGGTCGGTCCGGCGAGCATGAGGTCTCGCTGGCCTCGGCGCGCTCGGTGATGGCCGCGCTGGATCCCGCCAAATACGAAGTGGTGCCGATCGGCATCACGCATGGAGGCCGGTGGTTGACGAACGGCGATCCGCTGGCGCGGCTGGCCGCGGGCGAGGATGCTGCGCCGGCCGGATCGGCGCTCGTTGGGCCGTCGGTCGGCCATCGCGAGCTGGTGCCAGGGGCCACCGGCGAACGCTTCCCGCAGCTCGATGTGATCTTCCCGGTGTTGCACGGGCCCTTCGGCGAGGACGGCACGGTGCAGGGCCTGTTTGAACTGGCGGGCCTGCCCTATGTGGGGTGCGGCGTGCTGGCGAGCGCGGCCGGCATGGACAAGATCGCCAGCAAGATGCTCTTCGCGGCCGCCGGGTTGCCTCAAACCCGCTACCTGGCGTTCACCCGCCGCGAGTGGGAGCAGCGGCCCGACGATGTGCTGGCGCGCATCAAGGCGGAGCTGCGCTATCCGCTGTTCGTGAAGCCGGCCAATCTGGGCTCGAGCATCGGCGTCTCGAAGGTCAAGGAGGCCGGTGCACTGGCGCCGGCCTTGACGGAAGCGGCCCGCTACGATCGCCGCCTGGTGGTCGAAGAGGCGGTGCCGCACGCGCGCGAGATCGAGTGCAGCGTGCTCGGCAACGAGGAGCCGATCGCTTCGGTGCCGGGGGAGGTGGTGCCCTCCAACGAGTTTTACGATTACGCAGCCAAGTATATTGACGGCAAGTCGGCGCTGTTGATCCCGGCGCCGCTGCCGGCCACGCTGGCCGAGCGAGTGCGCGAGCTGGCCGTGCGGGCCTTCAAGGCAATTGACGGCGCGGGCCTGGCGCGCGTGGATTTCCTGCTGAACGACCTGAGCGGCGAGCTCTTCGTCAACGAGGTCAACACCATGCCCGGCTTCACGGCCATCAGCATGTACCCGAAGCTGTGGGAGGCCAGTGGACTGAGCTATCCGGAGCTATGCGATCGGCTGATCGAGCTGGCGCTGGAGCGCCATCGCGAGCGGGCGCGCTCGCTGACTTCCTATGCGGGCGCCATGAAGCCGGACGTCGGCGCCGACGCCTGAAACGCAAACTGCCATGCCCGCACGCCGTCGCATTCGCGAGCCCAAGGAGGACGAACCGTTTATTCCGGCCGAGCCATGGTGGCGCCGGCGGAGGCATCCCGCTACCGCTCCTGGGAGAGGAGGGGGTGAGAAGGGAACACGCGCAGGCCGTCGCAACACGGCGGTGTACCAGGTTACGCCCCCCGTTTCCCCCAATTTTGGGGGGTCAGGGGGGCGGGGACACCTCTCCCCCAATCCCTCCCCTGGGAAGGGCAAGGAGGGACGCGTAGAGAGGGCCGTCGGCCGCCTGACTTTGCGCAGGGGAGCGGCCCTGGTCATGGCCGCGGCGATGGTGGCGGGCCTGGCCTTCTTGGTGACGACCGATCGGCTGGCCGTGACGCGCGGGGATACGCTCATCCAGGGCAACGGCCGCATTCCGGCCGATGAGATCTATGCCGCCGCCGCGATCGAGGGGGTGAACATCTTTCAGATTCACGCGGGCCGCGCGGCAGAGCGGATCCGGCAGGTGCCCGGCGTGGCCCAGGCGGCGGTTTACCTGCGCCTGCCGCATGAGGTGACCATCTTTGTCTGGGAGGAGCAGCCCATCGCGATCTGGCGGCGCAGGGAGACAACGCTATGGGTGGCCGCAAGCGGCGCGGTGGTGCCGGCCCGGGGTCCGGCGCCGGCCCTCACCCTGGTGGATCCGCAGGCCGTGGCCGGCGAGGAAGGCCGGCTACAGCCGCAGGTGTTGGCCAACCTGAAGGCGCTGCAAGAGGCCGGACTGGAAGTCAACGATCTGTACTACGGCGTACAAGAGGGCTTCTACTTCCGCTCGCCGGACGATTGGACGGTATATTTGGGGCATGAAGGGCCGATGGATGCCAAGCTGGCCGCTTTTCGGCAGTTGCGGGCGAGTCCGGCGGCACGCTATGCGGTGCACCGGATCGTAGATCTGCGCGTGAGCGGCCGCGCGCAGATCCGCTGAGACAGAAGTGACGCGATGAAACTATTCGGTTTGGGAACCAACCTGGCGCGGGACGCCGAGACGCCTGTGTCGAACGAGCTGATCTGTGCGCTGGACGTGGGCACGACCAAGATCTGCGCGCTGATCGCCGAGCTGGACGCGGACGGCCATCTGTGCGTCATCGGCGCGGGCCGGGTGCCGGCGCAGGGCTTGCGCCGGGGGATCGTCATCAACACCAAAGAGGCCACCCTCGCCATCGGCCAGGCCGTTGGGCTGGCCGAACAGATGGCCGGCCGCAAGATGCCGTCGGTCGTGGTGGGCATTTCGGGCAACCACATCAACGCGGTCAGCAGCAAGGGCGCGGTCTCGGTCGGCCGGAGCAGCCGCACCATCACCGTCGAGGATACCCAACGGGCCCTCGATCAGGCCCGCAACATCGCGCTGGCCCACAATCGGGAGATCATCCATGTGGTGCCGCGCATGTACAGCGTAGACGATCAAAAAGGGATCGCGGACCCGGTGGGCATGTTCGGTTTTCGGCTGGAGGTGGATGCCAGCGTCATCACCGGCGCCTCATCGGCCATCGCGAACCTGGTGGCCTGCGTGCAGGAGAACGAGCTGGAGATCCAGGACCTGGTGCTGGAGCCGCTGGCATCGGCCCTGGCCGTCTTGACCGAAGACGAACGGCGCCTGGGCGTGGCCGTGGTGGACGTGGGCGGCGGCACGTCGGACCTGGCGATCTATCTGGAGAACGCGCCGTGGCACACGGTGATCCTGGATGTGGGGGGCGATCACTTCATCCGCGACGTGGCCATGGGCCTGCGCATGCCCTACGCCAAGGCCGAGGCGCTGATCAAGCAGTTCGGCCATGCCATCCCCGAACGCGTGCCGGCCGATGCCGAGGTGCGCAGCGGCGCGTTCGGCGAAGAGGGGTCGCAGGTGGTCAGCCGCCGCGCGCTGGCCGAGATCCTGCACGCGCGCGCCTTGGACGTGATCGAGCTGATCCTGCGGGAGGTCAAACGCAGCGGCTATGATGGGTTGTTGCCGGCCGGGATCGTCTTGACCGGCGGCGTGGCGCAACTGGCCGGCCTGGCCGAGTTGAGCCGGGAACAGTTGCAGTGGCCGGTGCGGGTGGGCCGGCCGCAAGGGGTTTTCACTTCGGTAACGGATCTGAGCAGCCCGGAATATGCGACCGCGGTGGGCCTGCTTTTGTGGGGCGAACAGAACGGCCGCGCGCCGGCCATCGTCGAACCGCAGTCGGGCGTATTCGAACGCATCCTTCGGTGGTTACAGAATTTTCTGCCGCAGTAACAAGCCGACACCGGATCAATCGAGCGGATATCCAGTCACATCGGAAGCGAGGGGAAAATGGCACCGACCAGTTCAAGATCACAGCAGCCGACCTACATAGAGAACCCGGCCCAGATCAAAGTGCTGGGCGTAGGCGGGGGCGGCTCCAACGCCGTGAATCGCATGATCGAGCAGGGCATCCAGGGGGTGGAGTTCATCGCCATCAACACCGACGCGCAGGCCTTGATGCTGTCGAATGCGCCACAACGGCTGCGCATCGGCGACAAGCTGACCAAGGGGCTTGGTTCGGGTGGCCACCCGGAGGTCGGCGAGAAGGCCGCGCAGGAGTCGGCCGAGGAGATCAAGGCGCTGCTCAAAGGCGCGGACATGGTGTTCGTCACGTGCGGCATGGGCGGCGGCACCGGCACGGGCGCGGCGCCGGTCATCGCGAAGCTGGCCCGCGAGGCCGGTGCGCTGACGATCGGCGTCGTTACCAAGCCCTTCACCTTCGAAGGCGCGCGGCGCCGGCGGGTGGCCGAAGACGGCATCAACCGCCTCAAGGAAGGGGTGGACACCCTCATCGTCATCCCCAATGACCGCCTGCTCCAGGTGGTGGATAAGAAGGCCAGCATCCAGCAGGCGTTTCGCGTGGCCGACGACGTGCTCCGCCAGGGCATCCAGGGCATCTCCGAGCTGATCACCATCCCCGGCTTGATCAACCTGGACTTCGCGGACGTGCGCAGCGTGATGGAAGCCGGCGGCTCGGCCCTGATGGCGATCGGCCAGGCGAACGGCGACAATCGGGCGCAACAGGCCGCGGAGCAGGCGATCCACAGCTCGCTGCTCGATGTGAGCATTGACGGCGCTCAGGGCATCCTCTTCAACATCACCGGCGGCCCGGACCTGAGCCTCTACGAGGTGAACGAAGCAGCCGAGATCATCCGCCGCACGGCCGACCCGGACGCCAACATCATCTTCGGTGCGGTGGTGGATCCGAACATGAAAGACGGCATCCGCATCACGGTGATCGCGACCGGCTTCGATCAGCTCAAAGAGCAGCAGGCGCCGGTGCGCGAGGAGACCGGCAAGACGCTGGAATTCCCGAAGCGGACCTATGACCGCGACGACCTGGAGATCCCGGCGTTCCTGCGTCGCGCGGCCCGCCAATAAGCTTGAACCGGTGAACACGTAAACCCGCGTTCACGGGTGTGGCGCGGGCTTATGAATGTTAAGAATTTATTCCGGTAATCGAGCCGCGCTCGCCGCGCTGTCG
>JBBIKA010000058.1:0-20012 GCA_037445695.1 Chloroflexota bacterium | reverse complement strand
CCCGCTATCGCCCCCTCCCCCAAATTTGGGGGAGGGGTTGGGGTGGGGGCGGGGGCCACGCCAGTTGCGAGTCCTACCGTCTTCCCACCAAAAGCCGCAGAGCCACAAAGTACGGTAAGTCGAGCAAAGTACGGCAGGGCAGGTTGGCTGTTGCGGCAAACCTCGTTTGGAGGCCAGCACATGATGCTTTCCATCACCACCGACTACTCCTGTGTGGACAAGGGCGATCCATCTCCTTACCTCCGCCGGATCGCCGACGCGGGCTTTACCCATGTCCACTGGTGCCATCACTGGAACACCGATTTCATCTATTCGCGCTGGGAGATCGCACAGATCGGTCGGTGGTTGGCCGAATACGGCCTCAAGCTGCTCGATCTCCACGCGCCGATCGGCCCGGAGAAGAACTGGGCCGCGGCAAAAGAATGGGAACGCCAGGCCGGCGTGGACCTGGTGTGCAACCGCATCGAGATGACGGCGCGCCTGGGTGGCGACGCGGTCATCATGCACCTGCCCAATGCGCCGGGCTGGGAGCCGTTGCGCCGCTCCCTCGATGAGCTGGAGGATGATGCCCGCCGCTACGGAGTGCGGATCGCGCTGGAGAACGGCTCGCTGCCCACGATTGCCGGTTGGCTGGCCGAATATAGCCCGGATTATCTGGGCCTGTGCTATGACTCCGGGCACGGCAACCTGGTCCCCGACGGCCTGGATCAGCTCGACCGCCTCAAGGATCGCTTGATTGCCGTCCATTTGCACGACAACGACGGCACGGCCGACCAACACAATCTGATCTTCACGGGGACGGTGGACTGGGCCCGGTTGGCCCGCATCCTGGCCGGCTCGGCCTATCGCAAACCGATCAGCTCGGAGAGCAACATGGGCCACGCGGGCATCGGCGACGAGACGATCTTTCTAAAAAAGGCTTGGGAAGCCGGAGAACGGCTCACGACAATGGTCAAGGAGGTTGCCCCATGAACTCGCGCGAGAGAGTGGCCACGGCCTTGCGCTGCGCCCAGCCCGATCGCGTGCCCTATTGCGAGCTGGGCATTGACCGGGCGTTGGCTCAAAAGCTGATGGGCTGGGGTCCGGGCACCAGCCAGGCCGCCAATCTGGAGACCAACGTCTACAGCGTCGAAGAGGCCACGGCGCTGGCAGCGCACCTGGCACTGGACAATATCGGCTATGTGCTGCGCGCCCCGGTCTATGCTGAAAAGTTGCCCGGCATGGATGGCCGGCTCTTCTACGGCCGGGGGCTGATTCCCTCCCGCCGCGAGCTGCACCGCCTGCAATTGCCCGACCCCCACGACGACGCGCTCTATGCCGACGCAGCCCGTTTTCTGGCCGGCCGGGGCGATTATTCCGCCTGGTTCATCACCCGCATGGGCATCTTCCCGACGATGCTCGGCATGGGCACCGAAGCGTTCAGCATCGCGCTGTACGAGGATCGCGACCTGGTCGAGGAGATCCTCGACCGCTATGTGGACTGGTCGGTGGTCGTGGCCCGCCGCGCCTGCGCCATGGGCTTCGACGTGTACGTAACGACCGACGACATGGCCTTCAAGACCGCGCCATTCTTCTCGCCCAAGATCTTCCGCGAGCTGGTGATGCCGCGTTACCGGCGCCTGCGCGAGGCCGTAACGCTGCCGTGGGTCATCCACAGCGACGGCAACATGTTGCCGTTCCTGGACGACCTGGTGAACCTGGGGATCGCCGGCTTCCATCCGAACGAGAAAGGCGCGATGGACATTCGGGAAGTCAAGCGGCGCTACGGCGGCCGCCTCTGCGTCCTGGGCAACGTGGATCTGAACATTCTGGGCATGGGCACGGTCGAAGACGTGGAGCGCGAGGTGTACGAGCTGATCCACGCCGTCGGGCCGGGGGGCGGCTACATTGTCACCAGCGGCAACAGTCTGGCGGGCTATGTCAAGCCGGAGAACGCGGTGGCGCTCGGCCGAGCGGTGCGCAAGTACGGCGCCTATCCGCTGAACTGATGGCACTGACGCGCCTGACGCCTGCGCGGCGCCAGGCGCGTGAACATCATCCGCCGCGCCGCGCCGCCCGCGAATGTTTGAGCGGCAGCGGATCAATCGGCTCGTTTGGATCGGGCATGGGCGGATAGTCGGGCAATTCTAGCCCTTGCACCAGCTCGGCGATCTGCACGGGCCGCCCCCACTCCATCGAACGGTTGCCCGCGATGCCGGTCAGAATGGACCAGGCGCCCCCGCGTTGATCGGATGCGCGCAAGTACTTGTCGGGCACCGGTTCGGGGCTGAACAGCACGCCGAGCATCACCGGATCGGCGCCGCCGTGGCCGCCCTCAGCCTTCCAGATCTCGACCTCGTAGGGCGATTGGAAGTGCGGAAAGATGCGGATGCGCGTGCCCTCCGGCTTCAGCTCGCCCGGCACCGTGCCGTCGCCGCTGATGTACACCGTCTCCTGGGCGATGTGCTCGATCCGTCCTCTGGTGCCGTTGAACGTAACGGTATAGCCCTCCCACGGCATGAACGCATGGAGCGAGTAGCTCATCGTTGCGCCGCTCCGATAACGCACCGTCAGGTGCATCGTATCCTCGATGTCAATGTCCGGGCTGAAGACGCAGCGATCCCGGAAATAGCCGTCGTACTGCTCGTTCTTGAGATAGGTCTCGGCCAGGCGAGGATAAGCGCGCAGATCGAGATGGAACGGGCACTTCTCGGCTTCGGGACAATCCAGGCAGCGCTCGCTGCGCCGCGTGAAGCCGTACCGTTCGGCCGTCTCCGGCCGGTAGAAGTTGCGCGCGCCTTCGGCATACACGCGTTCGGGCACGTCCGACAGCCACCAGTTGACCAGATCGAAGTGGTGCGTGGCCTTGTGCACCAGCAGCCCGCCCGAATTGGCCTTGTTGCGGTGCCAGCGGCGGAAATAATCCGCGCCGTGCCGCGTGTCGAGCATCCAGTGGAAATCCACCGACACGACGTTGCCGATGATGCCCGACATCAGCAGATCCTTGATCTGCGTGCGGGGGGGCGAGTAGCGATAGTTGAAGGTGACGGTCACCTGGCGGCCGGTGCGCCGCTGCGTGTCCAGGATGCGCTGGCATTTGTGCTCGTCGGTCGTCATCGGCTTTTCGGTGATCACATCGCAACCCAGCTCCAACGCGCGACAGATGTACTGATCGTGCGTAGCGTCCTTCGAGGTGACGATCACCACGTCGGGCTTCGTCTCCGCGATCATGCGGTCGAATTCGGTGTCCAGGTAGATCGGCACCTCCAGGTCGCGGCCGGCCAGCCAGTCGGCGCGCGTGCGCAGCCGGCCCAGGTTGTTATCGCACAGCCCGACCAGCTCGGCATGATCCCGATACAGCTCGGCGATGGCGAACGAATACATGAAGGACCGATCGCCGACGCCCACTTGCGCGTAACGTTTCTTTGTCATGAAAAGGTCTCTCCTTGAACAGTGCGTCACGTGCCAGGCACTTTGTAAGTGCCTGGCACGTGATTTTCTTAAGTGCCTGGCACGTGATTTTCTAGCGCCCTCAACCGCCCACCAGCAGCTCCGGGGCGTCGCTGCAAATGCCGTCCACGCCGGCGCGGGCCAGGCCGGCGATCTCCTCCGGTCGCTCCTCGTGCCAGCAGATGATGCCCAGATCGGCCGCGCGCACGCGATCCACCCATTCCGGCGTGAGCAGGCTGCTGGGATTGGGATAGCGCTCCCAACACGGATGCACGTAATTTGCGGCGATGGCCTGCGCCAGCCCAACGGGATCCACGTTCAGCGCGCTGAAGAGGATGGACGTGGCGACCTCCGGCAACGCGGCCTTGGCTTCGGCCACCCAATCGGGCCGGAAGGACGCGACAATACAGTGGCCCGTGAAATCTTTCTCGCGCACGACGGCCAGTACGGTGGGGATCGCGCCCCGATCCTTCAGTTCGATGTACATGCCGAGCTGTTCTTCCAGGCAAACATCCACCGCTTCGGCGAAGGTCGGGATGCGCTCCCCCTCGCCCAGGTCAATTCGGCGCAGCTCGGCCAGCGTGCTGCGCTGGATCGGCCAGTAGCGGCCGTCGGCGTCGCGCAGATGTGCGTCATGGGCCAGGACGACCTGATGATCGGCCGTGCGCTGCACATCAATCTCGACCATGTCCGCGCCGAGCGCCGCGGCCCGCCGGATGCCCAGCAACGTGTTGTCGGGCGCGTGGGCGGCCGCGCCGCGATGGCCGATGCGCAGGAAGCGATAATCGCCGCGCGAAATCTCTTGCTTCAGCCGATCGAGGATCGCGTTGACGCGGCGCGGCATCCACTCGCGCAGCGCGGGCCAAGGGACGAGCATCGCCGCGGTGATGGGCACGCGCTGCGAGAAATCCCAACTCGGCTCGAAGCCGCGCTGCGCCAGATAGGTGTGGACCAACCGCTGCGCCAGCGGCGTCCTCCGCACCTGATCCGCGATGTAGGGCGCGATCAACACTCCGCCGACTCCGGCCAGCGTGCTCGTCTCCGAGCGCTTGAACTCGGCCCGCCGCGCGCGGAACCGGTCCGGCGTGGGCGCAAACGCGTGCTTGCCCGGCTCGGAGAAGAGGACCACATGATTGCCTTCCAGGGCCAGTTCGCCGTTGAGCCGCATGTCGTGCTGCTTGCCGTGCCAGCTCGCCTGTGCGCGGACGACGCGCCCCGCAGCGTCCACATAGACCCAGACATGCTCCAACTCGTACAGGTGGCCGATGTCCCAGTCCCACCAGATGGCGTATTCGATGGCGAGCGTTGCGGCGGGCTCTCCTGCCGGCGCGAGCTCCACCCGGTGCCCGCGCTGGAACGACGGCGAAGTGCCGTCGCCGCGGAAGATGGTGTAACCCGCGACAAGCGGCAGAAACGGCTCGCGCGCATCGAAGCGGAGCACCGGTGCATAGGCCGTGGCCAGGTCACGGTCGGCCATGTCTTGTGCGACATTCAGCAGTGTTGCAAGCAATGGATCCCTATTTGAGTTTGGGTCAATCATTGACAAGATCCCTAATTACACGTGTTCGAGCGTCACATGGCCACGCTCCCACACGACCGTGCCGAGCGCCATGTCGGGGATCTCGACGCGGCCGCCGGGCACAACGAGGGTCAGCGTCGTCGGCCGGTGGCCGTGATAGCCGGCCACATAGCGGCCGGTCGCCGGGCTGGCGAAGAGCCACGCCGGGCCTTGCCCGCACTCCAGGGCGGCGTCCCCCACCGCGACACGGCCGCTCGCACATTGACAGGCGATGGGGGAGGCCAGCGGCGGCCAGCCGAGCTCGCCGGCCTCGGTCCAGCGCCGCTTCAGCCGCCACTCCATCAGGTCCACCTCGATGCCGAGCGTCTGCCCGTCGCGGCGGTATTCCACCGTCCAGGGCCGCTCGCCCTCCCCCGCGTACGTGAAGGCCGGCGCGGTCACGTCGGTCAGTTCGCCGCTTGCCACCGCGCGGCCGAACGCGGTGCCGTCGGCATACGCCGACCGTTCGGCCAGCTCGACGTAAACGCCGCACTGCGGCCGGCCCTTGTAGAAGAGGCCCGGCCAGCTCAGCTCCCAGAACGCCTTCTGCGGGCCGAGGTAGTTGTAGAGCTCCAGGACCAGGTCGCCTGCGCGCTCCACCAAGCGGATCGGCGCGACGCGGCCCAGGGCGGTGCGCGTCAGGGGGCGGATGGCGATCCATGCCGCGCCGCTGCCGACGACGATCACGTCGCCTGGCGCGGCCTCGGCCGGCAGCGCCGCGATCCGCCGGCCGCCGATCCAGATCTCGTCCACCAAGGCGCGTTCCGTGAAGATGAAGCACGCCTTGGCACTGGAGATGACCCCCGGATTGCGCGGAGGCGTGTAGAGGCCGATCGCCCGCGGGCCGCTCTGCACGCCGTAGAACTGTCCCTCCTCAATCAGGTTGCGTGTCTTCGTCCGATCGGTGGCGTGGTAGAAGTCGCCCAGCCACTTGTCGTTCGTCAGATAGCGGGTGTAGAGCACGCCGGGCCGCGCCGCGCCGGACCGCACATAGTGCGCCATCAGCACGTCCGATTGGCCGCTGTACTCTTTCGTCGCGACCCCCAACGCAAACGACGGGCTGTGGTACGTGGTGATGCCCATCTGCCGCGGCGCGTGCGCGGTCTCGACGATCTCGAACGCCGAAGGCCACGCGGCGAGCGCGTCGGCGAGCCAGGCCGGCAGCGTGCCGTCCGCGATCCAGCCGCGCACCAGCTCGATCTCCGGCGGCGTCTCGCAGACGACCGAGGGGTGATAGGCGCGGCCATGCGGCCCGGCCCAGCGGCCCGTCCCCGCGTGGATGTGCAACGCGATGCTCAGCCCCAGCCGGGCGGCGGCCGTGCGCGCCCGAACGCGCGTGGCCGCATCCTGCGTCAGATCGGCCAGGCGCTTGAGCGCGCGAATGTCCACCGCGCCGTAGGTCGGACTGTTCCACTCGAAGACCGTGCCCTGGCTATCGGTGAAGGCCATCCATGCGGCCAGCTTGCGGTAGCCGCGCTCGGCAATCGCCCGGTCGCCCAGCAGCTCGCCGCCCAGGATCGTGTTGAGCACGTCGAGCAAGCAGATGTTGGTGTAGGCGATGGACACGTCCAGCCGACGGATCTCCTCCAGCCCCAGGCGAATCGCATCGAGGGCGCGGTCCCGCAGGGCCGGCGCGAGCCGGTCGGCGTGGCAGAGCATCAGCGGGATCAGGTGTTCCAGGTTGAACTCGACCGCGTTCAGGTCTTCGATGTGGTCGTCTTCCAGCATCCAGGTGAAGTTGCCGCAGTGCGGATCGTCGGGCCGGCGCTCCTGACAGCCGAGCACGAGGTCGAGCACCTGCTCGGCCAGCGCCAGGTCCTCGGCCGCGCCGTTGGCGACCAGCCGATAGGCGAGCGCTGCAGCGGCACGCGTCTCGTGGAAGACGCCGTTTTCGGTGACCTTCGCCGGAAGGTGGGCCCACAGGTCATCCTTTTCGGGCAATGGAAGCGGTTGAGGCATAGGGCGCCATCCTTGTGTGGTAGAGCCGGTTGCGCGTTACGCCTGGGCGATGATGACCATGTAGCGCACGGGCACGTCCCCGGCGTTGAAGATGCCGTGCGGGGTCATGGCGTCCAGGATGATCGCCTCGCCCGGACCAAGCTCGTGGCGCTCGTCGGCCCACTCGACGGTCGCCCGGCCCTCCAGCACGTAAAACGCCTCGACGCCGGCGTGGGTGTGCGCGGCGTGCATCCGGCCGCCCGGCGCGGCCTCGGAGATGTGGATGCGCAGCCGGTTGGGGTCCAGGTTGGCATCCGCCAGACAGCGGACCAATCCGCGTGCGTTGCGTTCGATGAATGGCATGGTTCCTCCAATCGCAAGCCAAGAGCGCACGTTACAGTCGTGCGAGCAACTCCACAAGTTCGCGGGCCGAGGTGACGGTATAGCGCGGGGTCTCCTCCGCGGTGAGCGGCTGCGTGCGCCGCCGCTCGTTCCAATGGAAGAAGACCGAGATCAGCCCCAGCCGGTTGGCGCCGACGATGTCGCGCTCCAGGTTGTTGCCGATCATCACCACCCGGCCGTAGTCGGCCTCTGGGATGCCCAGCGCGTCGAGCGCGGCCCGGAAGATGCGTGGATCAGGCTTGTCAATGGTCGGCACCCCGGCCGCCGCGCCAACCACCTCCGAGATCGCGAGATACTCGAACAGGTCAAGCAGGCCGTGCTGCCGGAGCACATTCGGCGGCGTGTACGGTCGGCTATCGGCGACGAGCGCCAGGCGATGGCCGGCCGCCTTGAAGCCGCGCAGCGCCTCGGCCATGCCGGGGATCAGCTCGGCGGCCACGGTCGTGCCGTCGGCGTCCTTGATCTCGGTTCCCTCGTCCATGATGGTGTCGCCGAGATCGAGCAAGATAGCGGCAATGGAATCGTTCATGATGTTCTGTTAGACGATGGACGATGGGCCCAGGACCAAACGCACAGGGAGGGCCGTTCATCGCCCATCGTCCGCGGTCCTACAGCTTCATCGCGTATTTGAAATGCTCGGCGATGGGCTTCATCCCCTCCCACTCCTCGACCTCTCGGACCTCCGGCAGGTTCAACAGCTCGTCGAGCATGGCCACCGCCTGATCGTAGGACTTCGTCTGGTGATGGTCGAGCACTCCGTAGAGCAGGACCGACTGATCGCCGGTCTTAAAGGCCAGCAGCTCGCGCTCCATCTCCAGCCAGTCGGGATAGATGCGTTCGATCATGATCTTGGCCGGGAGCCTGGGCACCCGGATCGGCTGGATGCCCTTCTGGTTGACGATGGCGGGCACCTCGACCACTACGTCGTCGGGGACGCCGGGCAGCGCGCCGTGATTGGGCACGTTGACCTGGAAGTAGCCCTCGTTGTTGTTGACCAGCCCGTCAATGATCGGCACGATCTGCTCGCGCGTCTTCTCCGCGCCAACCGCCTTGACCAGATCCACCGTGGGATCGGCCGCCCAACGCTTGTACTCGGCGATGCGCTTCTCCAGGTTCTCGACGAAGTAGGGCCGCGCCAGATGCGTGTCGGGCCCGCCCCACGGCTCGCCGAACCAACGCTTTTTGGTGGCGATGTCGGTGTGATACCACCACCCTCCGCGGCGCACCGTGTCGCCGATGGGCATCAGGCCGTACATGTGGTACTGATGGATGGCCCCGCGCGACATCTGCACGTCGTGTGTGCGGGTGGCCACATGGGTGCGCCAGTACTCTTCGGCCTGGGTCTCCACCCACTCGTCAATCAACGGATAGGCGTTCTTGCCTTCGTAGATGAAATGGGTCAACCAGATGTTGTGGTTGAAGCCGGGCGCCTGCCAGGTGACCTTGTCCGGGTCAATGCCGATCACGCTGGCGATCTCGCGGTAGCCGTAGTGGCCGTGACACAGGCCGCACGTCTTGATCTTGGTCTCGCGCGTGATCAGGGTGGTGCCGTCGAAGACCGGGTTGCCCACCTGAATCAACCAGGCGTCGGGGCAGATCTTCTCCATGTCCTGTGCCACGTCGAGCATCAGGCGGAGCTGATGGTACGCGCCGAAGAACCCGCCGGCGTGATAGTAGCCGTACTTCGTGCCGCACAGGTTGCGCATCTGCGCCTCGACGATGTGGCCGAGGACGTAGGCGGTGTTGATGACGAAGTCGGCGCCCTCGAGCGCGGCGGCCCGGTCGGTCGTCTTGTCAAAGGTCAGCCGCGAGCCGATCTGTCCGGCGTAGCGCGTGGCAAGTTCGTAGATCATGGCCAGGCGTTCCTGGTCAATGTCCATGAACGTCACATGGCTGCCAGACAGGCCTTCGGTGAGGCAGAGGTCCTTGACCATGCCGAGGGAAAACTGGGCGCTCCCCGCGCCGATGATCGTGATTTTCATGTTCTTGCTCCTGAAAGATGTGCTGTGACGATTGGTTTCTGGCCGGTCAGGCCATAGGGCTCAGCGATCGTACCGGCATTCTTCCTGCACCACCAGCATGAACCAGCGCATGCGGCCCACGCCGGTACCGGCCGCCAGCGAGCCGGCCGTGGTGACATTCAGGCGGCCGTTGGCGCCGGCCTTGTGGAAATCCTCGATGATCCGCTGCCGGATCGCCTGGGGGCTGCCGTCGCGCAGGAGCAGCGGCGGTAGCTGGCCGTTGATCAGCGCATCGGGCATCTTTTGGCGGATCAGGCCGGCATCCACGGTCGGGCCGTAGTTGACCGAACGGATGCCGAGCTCGTACTGCATGTCCAGCAGATGGCCCATGGCGCTGTCCGAATGCTGATAGCGCAGCGCGTCGCCGGGCGCCATGGCGTTCAAGACCTTCTCCAGCACCGGATAGCAGTACTCGCGGTAGAGCTTGCGGTTGAACAGCGCGCAATTATCATCGGTGATCCACCAGCCCGGCGTGGTGTTGCCGCTGAACTCGCGCAGGATGGTGTTGAACTCGACCATCTTGGCCGCCAGGATGTCGCGGAAGCGGCGCATCAGGTCGGGATAGTCATAGAACCAGAGGAAGAGCACTTCGGGCTTGAGCACCGAGGTCATGATGGTGGCCGGGCCGCGGCTGCCCGTGCCCAGCTTGGGCAACGGCTTGCCGGCCGCCTTGCGCGCCTCCCATTCGGCCAGGTACTCTTCGGGCAACGCCCACTTGCGCAGATCGGTGGCCTCGGCCCGATCGAGCACGCGCGCGAACTCCCGCGGGTCGTCCGTCACCGGCATCAGCCAGGGCGTGCTCCCCTCGTGATAGGCGAACTCGCTGCCGAACAGGTTCTCGATGCGCTTGGGCGAGGTGCGCCAGGTATCTTCGTCGAAGAACGCCCGGCCCACATATTTCAGGGTGATCGCGTTGACCTCACGATGCAAGGCGTTGCGATAGTCCGTGTCCTGATAGTAGCGCAGGGTGGAGGGCACGGACATGAACTCGAAGATCCAATGGTCGTCCGGCGAGAAGGAGGCCGAGCAGCGCGGCTTGTTCGTGCTCAACACCTGGCAGCGCTCGTTCTCCTCCCACCAGGCCGCGATGTCCAGGGAGCGCGTGAGCTCCATGAATTCCGGTTCGATGATCGGCATCGGTACTCCTCGGATCGAATTCAGTTTGACAGACCGCCCGCACATAAATGTGCGGGCTACCCGGCAGCGCCGGATGAATCCGGCTGCCCCGGCCATGCCCCAGCCCCGTTGACGGGGCGTCGCGGGGTAGCCCGGCGATTTCATCGCCGGGCGGTCAGGCGTGACGCACAGCGCGCCGGATCAATTCAGCTGGACGACCGCCATGTTCTCCAGCTCCGCACGCCAGGCAACGTCACTCACGACATACAACCCCGCAGACTCCCCGATGCGCACGACGCCTTCTCCTGAAATGCGCTCCAAAATCGGAATCGTTGTTCCCTGGGCATGATGTTCTTTCTGATGCTCGACATAGGCAATGTAATTTGGCAAACGCTTGCTATCGAATGAGAACGCGCCGTATTCTCTCGGTTCTTCGTCGTCCACACCAAATGATAGAAGAGCTGATAGAATGGCATCCTCACGCCTCCTGCTACGCGTCGCCAACACCCCTACCGCGTCCGATTATAAACATAATCCTCCCGCTCCGTCGCCCCCGCAAACAGCTCCCGCGGCAACGGCGGCCGGCTCTTGTTCAGCTCCGCGTGCGCATCCAGATCCGCCTGCGTCGTCCAGCGCTCCAGCAGCACCAGCCGGTCGGGATCCACCGCGCTCTGGAAAATCTCATACTGCTCGCAGCCCTGCTCCTGCGCCGTCACCTCAGCGCAGCGCGCCTTGAACGCCGCGGCCAGATCGGCGCCCCGGCCGGGCGCAGCCGTAAACGTGATCACCAATCGAACTGCCATTTTGTCCTCTCCATGTGTTGATCTGCTAACCGTCCAGACGACCTGTCGTGACTGCGCCGGCACGCTCGTAATTCACGACAATGACGCCCTTCGAGCTGACGAGGCTTTCCGTCAGCTTGAACGCCGCCGGGATCGTGCCATCGGCAAACAATCGCTTGCCAACGCCCAACGTGATCGGATAGATCATCAGCCAGAAGGTATCAACCAAATCATGCCGGATGAGCGTCTGAAGAAGGTGGCTACTCCCCCAAACGTGCAAATCGGGCCCTGGCTGTTGCTTGATTTGGGCGACTTTTTCAGCGATATCTCCGTTCAAAAACACGGCCGGCTGCCATTCGCCAGACGTCATTGTATGCGAGGCGACGTACTTGATGGCCGCGTTGACGCCCGGCCAGGCGTCCGCATGGTGCGGCCAGTACGGCGCCCAAATCTCATAGGTTTTGCGCCCTAACAACAGATCGAAAGGCAGGTTCATCTGCCTTCTCAGAGCCGCGCCAAGAATCGCATCAGAATAGGGCGCGATCCACCCGCCATACTTGAAGCCGCCGCTGGGGTCTTCGTCTGGGCCACCTGGAGCTTGTACGACACCATCAATAGAAACATGTTCAAGCACCACCACTTTTCTCATAATTGGATTTCTCCCGAATCACTGATTGAACCACAACTCGTACGCATCCTCGCCGTGCCGGATCACCAGCTCCCCCGACCCGAAATCGGCGTGCGCCCACGGGCTATCCACCAGCGGATAGCCGTGCAGTTGGATCGGCTGGCCGTTCACGGTCGGCTGCACGTCCCAGCCGGTGACGAACCGGCCCACCGACGGCGAGACATACAAGAGCGCGCCGTCCTGCGCCACGATCTCGGCCGCTTTCAGCCCGGCCACGAACGCATCGAACGAGCCCCAGTCCGCCTCGCGGCCGCACTCCACCAGCCAGGTGTTCTCCCGCGCCGCGCACTGCAGCTCGCGGCCTGCGTATTGGCCCTCGGCGCCGATCGTGAAGCCGTTCTGCGAGTAGATGCCGACGTAGCCTCTGCCCACGCGGCCGAACGCCCACTTCCCGTCGAAGCGCACCTCGTCGAAGCGCTCCTGCTCGAAGAAGCAGTGGCTCATCCACGCGCGCCACGTCAGCCGCCAGGTGAGCGACATCACGTTGCGGTGCTGGATCACGCGCGGCAACGTCGTACTGCCCGACCAGTAGTCGGGGCGCAAGCCGGAACCTTCGCCGGAGGTGTGCGGGCACGACCAGAAGATCACAACTTTGTTGCCGAGCGTCACCTGCGCCACGTGCGTCGAGGACTCGAACTCCCCCTTGCGGTGATCCTGCAGGCCGGAGATCAGGTAGTCGGGCGTGCGGTAGACGACGAAATCGGCGTGGCGCGCACTGGTGCGCAGGATCCCCTGCCGGATCTTCGACTCGACCACGGCCTGATCGTCGGTCGCGATGTCGGCCAGGATCTTCGGGAGCGGGTAGAGGCTGGAGGCAACCGCCACCGGCCCCATCCCGTCGCTGCCGACGCTCAGCGAGCCGACGCCGAACAGCAGCCAGGCAATGGGCGACGTGCCCTCGAAGTCGGGATACTTCACGTAAATGCCGTAGCTCCGACCGTGCGTCGTGCCCAACACGCCGTTCAGGCTGTCGGCCGCCAGATTGAAGAACATGGTGTCGAGCACCGCGCCGGCCATCTGGCGCAGCTTGTACTGCCCTTCGTGCGATGCGAAGTCGTAGACGTTGATGAGCGGGCAGATGCAGACCGGATAGTATGAATTCGAGTGCCACTCGTCGAAGCCGAAGCGCCCGCGCTGGCGCAGCCACTCCGTGATGTAAACATAGCCCTTCTGCGAATGGAACAGGCCGTTCTGCCGGCTGTTGGTGAACTCCTCGGTCGGGAAGAGCAGGCCCGCCAGCCACTCGGCCACGTGGAACAGGAAGCGGTGGTTCTCCGACCCCATGTACATCACGGTATCGCCCGGTTCGTCCACCCAATACTTGAAGCCGAGCACGGTGTCTTTCATCATCGCGTGGATCTGCGGGCTAAGCTTGGGGCTGCCGCTGTCGCGCTCCCACATCATCAGCCGCAGGATGCCCTGGATGACGAAATCGGCGCAATCCTTGCGCGCGGCGATGAACTCGCACGTGTCCCGAATGACGTTCTCGTCAATCTCGTCGTAGCGGCCCAGCGCATAGCGCGCCACCTCGCGCCAGATGTCGGGCCGGGCGCCCTTGTGGAGGAAGCCGGCGTAATGCTCCAGCACCATGCGCCGACGTTCGGCCATGCGCTCGAGGCCGGGCATGGCGGGCACGGGCGTGACTTTGTGGATGGCGTATGAGGTCGAGGTCAAGGTTGAAGCTGAGCGGCCGGGGATCGTCCAGACGCACTCGATGCGATAGTGGCCGTCGGGGAACGTCGCGCCGGGGCCGAAGGAGACCGGCCCGGCCGCGGTCGGCGTGACCTCCGCGACCGGCGTCCCGTCGTCGCCCACCAGCCGGGCGATCAGCGGAGCGGCGGGATCGGGCGCGACGCCCAGCCGGAAGCCGATCTCGTGTTCGCCGTAGAAAACATCGCGCGCCAGACGGATGGACGCGATCTGCGCCTCGATGCCCGCGCGCTGCTCCGGCGTGAGGCCCGGGCCGAGCGGGATGCGGACGTCGAGCGCGGCGTCGGTCGCCTCCAGCCGGAAGCCCACCTGCGCCATGCGCCCCAGCCGAAAGAGCGCCACGGTCACGATGTTCTCGCCCGCGGCCAACGCGGCCTCGAAACGGTGCTCGTAGACGCCCTCTGCCGGCTTGACCGGGTGGGCGTCGGTGTCGTAGACGGTCGTCCCGTTGAGCGCCACGATCGCCCGCTCGGTGATGCCGAGCACCAGCCGCCATGAGCGGACGCCGGGTTGTTCGGCCGCCACGATCGTCGTCAGGAACGCCGCGCCGAGGTGGTTGGAGATGTTGTAGCGGCCCCACGACAGGTAATTTTCGGGCCTCCGCACCAGCGACCAGCGCATCGTCTGGCCCCGGAAAGTCATCGCCTCCCCCTCGAGGGGCCGCGCGGCCAGGATGCTCTGCGCCTCGGCCACGATCTGCGCCATCGCGACACGGCCCACCTCCGCGCCGGGCCTCTCGAACAGGGTCAACCCCTGGACGGTCGCCGACAGATCCTCGTAGAACGGCCCCAGGATCAGCCAGGGCTTGATGATTTCACCCGCTGCAACATGGCGGGAAAGGTTTGGGTGCATGGGAATCCTCCATAACGAGAACAGCATATGGCTCTTCGAATTTGAGCTATGGCCGGCCGTCCGCCACGATCTCGACCACGCCCGCAAGATCAGGACAAAAGCGCCGGGCCTCAGGGTGCGGCTTGCGCACCAGCACGGCCGGGATGCCCATGGCCTCGGCCCCGCAGATATCGGCAAGGGATGGCCGGGCAGATAGCGGTCGAGCACCTCCAGCAAGGCGACGCTCCAGGTGCGACCCTCACGATAGCCCAACGTCCCATCGAAATCCCAAATCAGGTATCCTGCGCTCATGGCTTCTCATCTTCCAGCCAGCCGGGCAACGGAAGCCCCTGCTCGTGCAGATAGGCGGCGTACAGGAGCCGATACGTGTCCTGAGCGTAATACTGGCCGTAGCGCTTGCCGGGCAACACATCCAACAACCGCTCGGTGATCGTATGGGCCATCTCCTCGTCCAGGCCCGACTCGAGCTCATAATCGAAATAGATCGCCAGGTCCTGTTCGGGCCGCTCGATGATCCGCCGGACGCCGAACTTCTGCGGCATGCGATGCACGGGCGAATAGCGCTCCAGCACGAACTCGCCGGGCGATGCCGAATGGATCACGTCGCCGTGCGCGTAGACGAAATTCACCGTCTCCTGGGCATCTTCCAGCGTCTCGGTGGGGAAGCCGAAGAAGAAGAAGGTGTGATTCCAGATGCCCGCGGCGGCACTTTCCCGCAAGATGCGGCTCATCGTCTCGCGGCGGGTGCCTTTGTCCATCAGCGCGATCATCCGCTCCGAAGCGGTCTCCAGGCCGAAGAGGAGCATCCGACAGCCGGCCCGGCTCATGCTCTCCAGGAGCGCCGGCGTGATGGCCTTTTCGAAGCGCATACAGCCGCACCAATGGATGGTCGCGGCACCATCGCGACGTCGCGCTTCCAACAAGGCGGACATCGCGCGCATGCTGTGGGGCGTCATGGCCTCGTCTGCGAAGAAGATGTGGTGGACGCCGTACTTCTGTTGCAGCGCCAGCATCTGCTCGACCACCTGCGCCGGCCGCAGCGGCCGGAAGTGTCCCCCGCGGCCATAGCCCACGTTGCAAAACGCGCAGTCGCCGTGATAGCAGCCGTGCGCGGTGAGCAGCGGGAGCACCGGGTAGGGGGCCAGGTAACGGCCGATGGGCAGGCCATCGAAATCGGGAAGGCCGGCCGGCGTCTGCCCCATTGAAGGGGCACTGTCCGATAGCCCGGCGACCTCACGGCCGGGTGGTCTCACATGGCCAGACGCTATCGCCGATCCGTTGACCCGCACCGCCACACCGTCCCACCAGATCAGGTTCGGCACCGCCGCCAGGTCGCGGCCGGCCGCCAGCGCCTCGGCCAGGCGCAACAACGGCTCTTCCCCCTCGAACACCACGGCGCTGTCAATCAACTTGAAGAGCGCCGGCACCTTCGGGAGCTGCTCGCGCAACATCGTGATGTGCGGGCCGCCCACCGTCACGTGACAGCTCAACCCGCTCTGTTTGATCAGGTACGCCAGGGTCATGCCCGCCAGCATCTGCCCCTCGGTCGGGATAGAGATGCCCACGATGTCGGGCCGTTCACGGCCGATGTCGCGCAGGATGCCACGGCGAAAGATCTCCAGGAACATGTTGTGCTGCTCATCGCGCACGGCCTGGAGCAGGCTCCGGCTGCTGGCCACCGGCGCGGGGGACGTGTAACCGAGCAGATCGAGCGCGGCCGGATAGAACGGCAGCGAAGCCACCTGCAGGCTCTGGACGACGGTCAGGAAAGCCTGGAGGCCGGTCGGGCCGTCCAGGAAGGCCGGACTGCGCATCACGCCGACCGCGGGTTCGATCTGTTCGGCCAGGCGAGGGCCGACCTCCAGCGCCCAACGCACCTTGTCCGGCGCGGCGGCCGGCGGCCGCGACGCCGGCCGCCGCAAGCGCGCCAGGCTCTGCTCCAGGTAGCTACGGGTCAGGACGCGCTCGAAGACCTCCAGGTTCAGGTCGCGCTGAACGACCGCAAGGCCGCGCGAGCGCAAAAAAGATGAGAGCGCCGGCAGTGCCAGGTGCGGCATCGCCGGCGTCCAATAAGGCGGGAAGAGGAGGAAGATCTTCATGCAGTAAGCCGGATGGCACGGCCGATATTCCCCCGTCGGCCGTGCGTCCAAGCCGGTCACTCCTGTTTGATGGGCTCCCCGTACAGCACGCAACGCACCCGATGGCCCGGCTCCACCTCGACATAGGGCGGAGTCATCCGGTCACAGACGCCCGGGATGCGTTTAATGCAACGCGGATGGAAGGCACACCCCTTGGGGATGGCATAGGGGTCTGGCACGGTGCCCCGGATGGTTTCCAACATCTGACGTTCCTGCGTCTTGGGTCCCAGACGGGGGATGGACCGCAAGAGCGCCTGGGTATACGGATGCTTGGGATTGTGGAAGATGTCGTCCACAGTCGCCTCTTCGACGACCCGGCCCATGTACATCACCACCACATCCTCGGTCATCTGCGCCACGACGCCCAGGTTGTGCGTAATGAACATGATCGCCATGCCCAGCTCTTGCTGAAGCCCGCGCATCAAACGCAAGATCTGCGCCTCAGTGGTCACGTCCAGCGCGGTGGTCGGTTCGTCGGCGATGAGTAGGCTGGGGTGACACGAAAGGGCCATGGCGATCACCGCGCGCTGGCGCAGGCCGCCCGAAAGCTGGTGAGGATAGGAGTCAATGCGCTGCTTGGGCTGCGGGAAGCCGGCCATATCCAGCATCTGGATCGCCTTCGCGCGGGCCTCTTCTTTGCTCACCTTCTGGTGCAACATGATCGTCTCCATGATCTGGTTGCCGATCGTGTGCACCGGACTGAGGGAGGCCATCGGCTCCTGGGGCACCAGAGCAATCTCGGCCCCGCGGATGCTGCGCATCAGCGGCCCGGTCGGGTCGAGCTTGGTCAGTTCGATCTCTTCGATCTGCCCGCCGCTGCCGGGGCCCGCCGTCCGGCCGTTCGTGTCAATCTGCCGATAGAAAGTGATCTTGCCCTCGACGATGCGGCCGGGCCGCGGGACGATCCGCAGGATCGAACGCGCGGTCACGCTTTTGCCGCAGCCGCTTTCGCCCACCACGCCCAACGTCTGCCCGCGGTAGATGTTGAAATCCACGCCGTCCAGCGCCCGCACGGTCCCTTCATCCAGGAAGAAGTAAGTCTTCAAGTTTTGAACTTCGACGAGAAGCTGCTCTTGTTTCATAGCGCGGGCTCCTAGCGAGCATAAGGATCGGCGGCATCGCGCAGGCCGTCGCCGACGAAGTTGAAGGCCAACACCGAGATGACCACCGCGAAGCCGGGCGTCAGCACCCACGGCGAAAGCACCAGCGAGCGCAGGTTCATCGCCTCTTGCAGCAGCACGCCCCAACTGATGGCCGGCGGCCGCAACCCCAGGCCCAGGAAGCTGAGGCCGGTTTCGGCCAGGATCATGCCGGGGATGTTGAGGGTGAGCGCGGCGATGATGTAGGAGAGGAAGGAAGGCACCATATGGCGCAGGATGATGCGCATCTCGCGCGCGCCGTTCAGGCGGGCGGCCAGGACGAAATCTTCCTCGCGCATGGCCAGGAAGCGGCCGCGCACCACGCGCGCCATCCACGTCCAGCCGACCAGCGACAGGATGACCGTGATGCCGAAATAGACGCGCTCGATGGGCCAATCGGCCGGCAGCGCGGCGCTGAGCGTCATCCACAGGGGGATCGTCGGGATGGTGCGGATGAACTCGATGGTGCGCTGGACGACGGTATCCACCCAGCCGCCGTAGTAGCCCGAAACGCCGCCCAGGATGATCCCCAGGATCAAGCTCAGGAAGACGCCGACCAGGCCGATCGAGAGGGAAAGCCGCGCGCCGTAAACGGTGCGCGAGAACATATCGCGGCCCAGGCGGTCGGCGCCGAACAGGAAGACCCCTTGCTTCTCGCCGGCCGAGGGCACGCCGAAGAGATGCAGCTTCGCCGGGAACAGGCCGAGCAATTTGTACTCGAAGCCGTTGACGAAGAACTGGATCGGATAGCGGATCGTCGTATCCTCGACATAGGTCGGTTGTGCCGTCACCGGATCAATGCCGCGCGTCGTCTGATAAATGAACGGCGCATGCAACCGTCCTTCGGCGTCTCGAATGTGAATCTTCGTCGGCGGCGAGAATTTGTACTGGATGAAAGGCATATCCGGGTCATAGGGCGCCACGAATTCGCAGAAGGCGGCTGTAAAGTAGGCCAAGATCAAGATGGCCGCGCTGACCATTGCCATCTTATGCTTCTTGAACCGCCACCACATCAGCTTCCAGGGCGGCGCCACATAAACACTCTCGCCGCTGCTGATGATTTCTTCGTCCAGGGCCTGGCTCTCGACCTGAGCATTAAGAGAGGTCGCGTCGCTCATCTCATTTCTCCAAACGGATGCGGGGGTCTACCCACGCCAACAAAATATCCGAGATCAGCGTGCCGATCACCGTGAGCACGCTCAAAATCAACAGGAAGCTGCCGGCCAGGTACATATCCTGGGAGGTCAGCGCCCGCAATTGCATGGGGCCGGTCGTTTGCAGGCTGAGCACCACCGAAATGAGGGTGGCGCCCGAAATCAGACTCGCCAGCGACCAACCGACCGTGCTAAAGAAGGGGTTCAACGCCACGCGCACCGGATATTTCCAGATCAGCTTCCATTCGTTCAGCCCTTTGGCGCGCGCCAGCTCCACATAAGGCTTGTTCAGTTCGTCGAGCAGGTTGGCGCGCGTCGTGCGGATGCCGCCCGCCGTGCCTTCCACGGCCAGGATCAGCACCGGGATCCACAGGTGTTTGAGCATGTCTATCACCCGCTCCACCGACCAGGGCGCGTTGATGTACTGCTCGGAGAAGAGCCCGCCGACGTTCAAGCCCAGGCGGGCCTGGGCGAAGTACATCACGATGAGGGCCAACAGGAAGCCCGGGATGCCGACGCCGATGAAGCTGATAATGGACATGAGATAGTCAAGGAGCGAATACTGGTGGGTGGCGGAATAGACGCCGATCGGAATCGCAATAAACCAACTGACCAGGAGCGACACCAGCGAAAGCACCACGGTCAGCAAGATCCGCTCGCCGATCAGCTCCTTCACCGGCTTCTGCCACTCCATAGATTGGCCCCAATCCCCGCGCAGGATGATGCCGGTGATCCATTTGGTATATTGCACATAAATCGGCTCGCCGAGGCCGTAACGTTCCCGAAGGCTGTCAATCGCTTCCTGCTCGATGTTATCGCCCATCGTGCGCAACTGGGCCACATAGGAAGTCAAATAGTCGCCGGGCGGCAACTGGATGGCGATGAAAGAGATGATCGAGATCAGAAAGACGGTCGGGATCATTAATAAAACACGTCGCGCAATATATGCGAGCATGAACAGCCTCCGCAAGATGATGACCGAAATAACTCGGCTTATGTCACTGTCGCCATCTCGAACGCCCGCCGGAGGCTAACGCCGTCCGGCTACGACATGGAAGCCCCCTGAACGGGGCCACGCAGGCACC
>JBBIKA010000057.1:13621-20086 GCA_037445695.1 Chloroflexota bacterium | reverse complement strand
CAAAGCGGGGACACGTCCCCGCAATCCAAAAGGCACGCCGCCGCTTTCGGATTGCGGCGTCATGACGCCGCTTTCGGATTACGGCGATGGGTCGCCGCTGTCGAGCACAAAGCGGGGACATGTCCCCGCAATGCAAAGCGGCGCAGCAGCGCCGCAAACCAAGAAGGACAGATATGACGAAGGAATTGATTCTGATTCTGGGCGGCGCGCGCAGCGGCAAGAGCACGCATGCCGAGAAGCTGGCGCTGGAGCTGGCCGGGCCGGACGTGCTCTACATCGCCACCGCGCAGGCGTTCGACGACGAGATGCGAGCGCGCATCGCCGCGCACCGGGCCGCGCGGCCGGCGGGCTGGCGCACGCTGGAAGCGCCGTCGTTGATCGCCGCGGCGCCGGCCGAAGCGATCGGGCCGGCGCGCGTCGTGCTGCTCGACTGCCTGACGCTGCTGGCGAGCAATGCCGTGCTGGCGTTAGGCGAGGAACCCACGGCCCACGCGGCCGAGGCCGCGGTGGATGCCGAGGTCTCGGCCCTGCTGGCGGCCTATCGCGCGGGCAGCGCGACCTGGATCGTCGTCAGCAACGAGGTGGGCCTGGGGCTGGTGCCGCCCTACCCGCTCGGTCGCGCGTATCGCGACGCGCTGGGCCGCGCCAATCAGCGCCTGGCGGCCGTCGCCGACCGTGTGCTCTTCATGATGGCCGGCCTGCCGCTGACGGTCAAATGAGCATGGCCCCCTGGCCCCGCCTCTCGCTCGTCCAAATCGGGGAGCCAGGGGGCCGGACGCCTACTCCACCGTCACGCTTTTTGCCAGATTGCGCGGCTGATCCACATCGGCCCCGCGCCGAACCGCAATATAGTACGCCAGCAACTGAAGCGGGATCACCGTCAACACCGGCGTCAAGAGGGGCGAAGCCGCCGGCACGGTCAAGACATGATCGGCCTTGGTGGCAATGAAATCGTCCCCTTCCGTCGCCACCCCGATGACGATCCCGCCGCGCGCCTTCACCTGCTCGATCTGGCTGATCATCTTGTCGTAAACGCCGTCCTGAGGACAGATCGCCACCACAGGCATGTGCTCGTCAATCAGCGCGATCGGCCCGTGCTTCATCTCGCCGGCCGGATAGCCTTCGGCATGGATATAGCTGATCTCCTTCAGTTTAAGCGCGCCTTCCAACGCGATGGGATAGTTGATGCCGCGGCCCAAATAAAGGAAATTGGTAAACTGGAAGAAACGTTGCGCCAGCTCTTCATAGACCTTGTGCGTCTCAGGCTCGAGCACGCGGCCGACGAGCGCCGGCAGCGCGGCCAGATCATCGAGCAACGCGCGGCGCCGTTCGGGTGGCAAAGTGCCGCGCAGGCCGGCCAGATGCACCGCTAGCAAGTATTGATCTACCAGCGAAGCCGTAAACGCCTTGGTGGACGCCACGCCGATCTCCGGGCCGGTGTGCATATAGATCACGCTATCGCTGACGCGCGCCGCCTGGCTGCCGATCACATTCACGATCGTGGCCAGGTGCGCGCCCTTGTTGCGCCCCTCCTCCATTGCGGCCAACGTGTCCACCGTCTCGCCCGACTGGGTGATCGCCAGTAGAAGCGTGTTCGGGTCAACGACCGGATCGCGATAGCGGAACTCGGATGCATACTCCACGCGCACCGGCAGCCGGGCCAGTTGCTCGAACATGAACGCGCCCACCAGCTCGGAATGGTACGAGGTGCCGCACGCCACGCTGACCACCTGGGTCAGGCGACGGGCCTGCTCGGCCGACAGGGTGAGCTGTTCCAGGTACACCTCGCCCGCGGCCAAGTCTACCCGGCCGCGTATCGTATCGGTCAACGAAGTGGCCTGCTCGTAGATCTCCTTCTGCATGAAATGCTTGTACGCACCCCTGGCCGCCGAGACCGGATCCCACGGGATGGTGTGCACGACCGGCTGCAGCGGCCGGCCGTCGAAGGTGCTGAAAGCGGCCCCTTCTCGGGTCACCACGGCCATCTGGCGGTTCTCCAGGAAGGCCATGCGCCGGGTGTGCTCCAAGATCGCGGGCATGTCCGAAGCAATGAACATCTCGCCCTCGCCGAAGCCGATCGTCACGCCGCCGGCATTGCCCAGCCGGGCCGCAACGAGTGCATCGGGCCGATCGAGCGACAGGACGACGATCGCGCTGGGCCCGCGCAGATGCGCCAGCGCCCGGCGCACCGCTTCGGGCAACGGCGCCCCCTCCCGACAATGCAAGCCGATCAGGTGCGCGATGACCTCGGTATCGGTATCCGATTTGAACTCGATCCCCTCGGCCTCCAGGTCGGCGCGCAGCTCGCGAAAATTCTCCACGATCCCGTTCTGCACCACCACCAGCCGACCCGAGAAGTCGGCATGGGGATGGGCGTTGCGTTCGCTGGGCTTGCCGTGGGTGGCCCACCGGGTATGGCCGATGCCGATATGGCCAGCGAGGGGCGCTTGCTCCAGCCTGGCGGCGAGGTTGCTCAGCTTGCCGGCATCTCGCCGGACGGCGATCCGGCCATCCTGGATTACGGCAATGCCGGCCGAATCATATCCCCGATACTCCAACCGGCGCAGGCCATCCATGATGATCTGCGCCGCATTGCGCGGGCCGATATACCCTACGATGCCACACATGAGACCCCCTGTTCGAACGTTACAGAAACTCGATCCACTGTCGCCGAGATGGGTCGGCGTCGGCGTAGTCCCCGCGCATGTGGGCCGGCAGGAGCGCGGCAAGCTGGGCCATCGCCTCGTCGGTCACGGCACGCATGATCTCGCGGCCGGTGCTTTCGGGCTGAGTTGCGGGCCAGCGCACCCGAAACGGCCGACCGAAGATCAGGACGACCGGCGTGCGCTTGAGGAGCGGAATGGAGAAGCGGAACTTCGGCGTGCCGATGACGGCGCAGGGAATCCACCAGGCGTCGGCCGCGCGGCGACCGACGAAGGCCAGCCCCTCTTTGGCCAGCTTCAGCGTCCCGTCGGGGCTCCGCGTCCCTTCGGGCGAAATGACAGAGATGTCGCCGTCGGCCAGCACCTGCCAGGTGGCGGTCAGCGCCCGACGGTCCACCGTGCCGCGGCGGATGAAGATGACGTGATAGCCCTTCAACAGAAAGCCGACCAGCGGCCAAGAAGCAGCCTCGATCTTGGTGAGAGGCACGTTGTAGCGCGACAGCTTGCCGCTGATCAAGACCGGGTCGAGCCAATGAATGTGGTTGTAATAGATGATGCCGGGGCCGTGCCGCGGGAGGTTCTCCAGTCCCCGTATCTCGACCTTGACGAAGAGCCAGATCAGGAAGCGCAAGACCAGACCCCAAAAGTAACGTCCGGGAGGAATCCAACGCCTACGCTTTGCCACGGTGCTGCTCTGCTCCATCGGCGTGGGCGGCGACCCAGCGCGCCACCAGGGTCTCGACCCGCTCCATGACCTCGTCAATGGATAGGTTCGTGCTGTCAATCATGATCGCGTCCGGCGCGGGCATCAGCGGCGAATGCTTGCGGCCCGAATCAATCTCATCGCGACGGCGCAGATCGGCCAGGATCTGCTCGAAATCGGCCTGCTCTCCGCGGGCCAGTCGCTCGCGATAACGCCGGTTCGCGCGCTCGCGCAGGGTCGCATCCAGATAGATCTTGAGATCGGCAGCGGGCAAGACGACCGTGCCGATATCGCGGCCCATCATGACGACCGGGCCTTGTTGGGCGATGCGCCGCTGTTGTTGCACCATCGCTTCACGCACGCCCTCATAGGCCGACACGGGCGACACCACGCGCTCGACTTCGGGCCTGCGAATCTCCCAGCTATAGTCCTCGCCGTCCACCAGCACGGTGACATCGCGGCCATCGGCCACGGTGGGCGCCAGGACCTGGATGGCGATCCGCCGCGCCAGCGCGGTGACGGCCGCTTCATCGCCGATCGGGATGTGACGGGCCAGGGCGGCCGCGGCCACGGCGCGATACATCACGCCGGTATCGAGATAGAGATAGCCGTATTTCTTGGCCAGCCGGCTGCCGATGGTGCTCTTGCCCGAGGCGGCCGGGCCATCTATGGCAATTGTGGCAGGCAACAATGCTTGCTTCTTCCTTTCGCTTCTGGTTATAGAGGCCCCCGCGTCCGGCCGGCCGCGTCGCGCCGCCTCCTGAAGGCCACGCACTTCGTCCGGCGTGAGATCGCGCCAGCGGCCCGGCCGCAGATCGCCCAGGGTCAGCGGCCCCAGGCCGATGCGAATGACCCGCAACGCCGGATGGCCGAGCAAGGCGACCATGCGGCGCAACTGGCGTTTGCGCCCCTCGTAAAGGGTCACTTTGAGCCAACGCGTCGGCCGGCCGTCGGGGTCTCGGCCACCGGCATCAGAAGCGGAGGACCGGAAGCCGGGGGGCGGCTCGCGCAACAGCTCTACGTCGGCCGGCGCGGTCGGGCCGTCATCCAGCATCACGCCGTGTTGCAGGCGCCGGATCTTACGCGGGGTGGGCACGCCAGCCACCTGCACCAGGTACGTCTTGGGATGCTCGTACTTCGGATGCAACAGACGTTCGGCCAGATCGCCGTCGTTCGTCAACAGCAGCAGCCCCTCGCTATCGTGGTCCAGCCGGCCGACCGGAAAGAGGCGCTCGGGCGTATGGACCAGCTCGGTCCACGACGGGTAGGCGGCGCGCGGGTCGGTGGTGGAGAGATAGCCGGCCGGCTTGTGCAACATGATGTAGCGCAGGGACTGACGACGGATGGGCCGATCGTCCACGGTGATCTCGGCCCCGGCCGCATCTACTTTTGTGCCCAGCTCGGTCACCACGCGGCCGTCCACCTTCACGCGGCCGGCCGTGATCAGCTCTTCGCACGCACGGCGAGAGCCCAGGCCGGCCTGCGCCAGGATCTTCTGCAATCGTTCAACAGCCATACAAATGAACCGCCATCCTCAGGGCCCCGACCAGACGGTCAGAGGCATCACGGCCAACGGTTGGCCGGCAAAGGTCCACGTCAGCGTGCCCACCGGCAACGTGCCGGTGAGAACTGCGGCCGCGTCCAGGCTGCGCACCGGCTGTACCAGCGTCCACTGCCAGCGCGGCAAAAACAGATCGGCCGCCGAAACGCTCCGCAGCCGGTAGGAGGTGCCGTCCGGCCCGCTCGTCCACGCGAGCGCGTTGTCCGGCAATCCGATATTTTGCCACTGCCAGCCGTCCAGCGCAAAGTCGAGCAGGCGCCGCGCGTCGGCGTAGCGCTCTCGACTGCCGAGCACGACGGCGACCAGCCGATGGCCGTCGCGCGTCAACGAAACGACAAGACATTCGCCGGCCGCGTCGGTCGTGCCGGTCTTGACGCCGTCCACGCGCGGATCCTGGCCGAGCAGCTCGTTGGTGTTCTTGAGCAGGCGTCCGGCAACCTGGGCGGACGGCGTCGCGACGATGCGGGCAAGCAATGGATCGGCGAGGACGGCTCGCGCCAGGATCACCAGATCGGCCGCGGTGGTAAGCTGGCCCGGCGCGTCGCTGCCGTGCGCGTTGACGAAGTGCGTGCTCTGCAATCCCAGGCCGGCCGCGGCCTCGTTCATCAGGCCGACGAAGGCCGCTTCGCTGCCGGCCACATGCTCGGCCAGGGCGACGGCCGCATCGTTGCCCGAAGGCAACAGCAGGCCGTAGAGCAGGTCGCGCACGATCAACGTTTCGCCGGCCGTCAATCCCATCCGACTGCCCGGCGTGCCGGCCGCCCGGGCCGAGACGATCACCTGTTGGCCGATCTCTACGTGGCGCACGACCACCAGGGCAGTCATCAGCTTGGCCGTGCTGGCTGGCGGCCAGGTCGCGTTCGGCCGGCGGCTGTAAAGCGTCTGGTCGGCGTCGAGATCCACGACGAGGGCCGCGGCCGCGGTGACGGCGGGCGGCCGGGCCAGGGCATGGGCGGCCCGCATGTGTTCGGGATACAGGCGCAGGCCGCCCGGCCGGCCATCGGTGATCACGGGCGGGCCGAAACCCGCCGCGGCCAGGCTGGCGAGCAGCACCAGAAGGAACGTCGTCACCGTACAAGGCCGCGCGTCAGCTTGACGTCCTGCTGAATCCGGGCTACAATTCAAACCAATCCTTCGTCGAGGTGAGATGATGCCACTGTACGAATATCGTTGCGCCAATTGCGAAACGCGTTTCGAGGTGCTCCGTCCGATGAGCCAGGCGGACGAGCCCGTGGCCTGTCCCTATTGCGCGGAGCTGACCGGCCGCCGGCTGATCTCGCTTTTCGCAGCCGTCGGCAAGGATGCCAGCGGCAACAGCCGGCTGGTGGCGGGCAGCGGCTCATCATGCGGATCGTGCGCCGGCGGAAGCTGCGCAACCTGCGGCCATTAGTAGGGGCGCACCAATGTGCGTCCAGGCAGGGGCGCACGAATGCATGTTAAGAAATTATTCTGGTAATCCCAAGGCGTGCGCTGCAGGGCCAGACCGCCCGAACATGAATGTCCGGGCTACCAGGCAGCGCCCGGTTAACCGGGCTGGA
>JBBIKA010000057.1:0-13521 GCA_037445695.1 Chloroflexota bacterium | reverse complement strand
CCGGGCTACCAGGCAGCGCCCGGTTAACCGGGCTGGAACCCCGTTGGCATGGGGCCAGCCCCGTTAACGGGGCGTCGCTCGGTAGCCCGGCGATTTTATCGCCGGGCGGTCCCCTTTTGTGCGCCCCTACCGGCTCATGAATTTTCTCCCCTCAAGGCTCCAGCAAAACCTTCAGCGCTCCCCGATTGAAGGCCAAATCGAAGGCCGCCTCGCCGTCGGCCAACCCATAGCGTGCCGCAATCAGCGGAGTCGGGTCCACCAGGCCCGCCTCGAGCAGCCGCAGCGCGGCCGCGAACGGCCCGCAGCGCGAGCCGACGAGCGTGATCTCGTCCACCACCAGGCTCGTCAGATTGACCGTCAGCTCGCCGTGATAGGTGCTCTTCAACACCAGCACGCCGGCCGGCCGCACCAATCGCCGCGCCAGCTCGAAGCCGGCCGGCCGACCGGTGCACTCGACCACCATATCGGCCCGGCGCTCAGGAAGGCCGGCGCCCCCCTCCTGCGTGGCGATCCCCCAGCCGCGCGCGATGGCCAGCTTCTCGGGATGGCGGCCGACCAGCCGGAGGTCGGCGCCGGTCAGGCGCAACACCGCCGCCACCAGCAGGCCCAGCCGACCGTCCCCCACCACGATCACATGGTCAGTCGGCCGGATGGCGACTTGCTCGAGGATCTCGCACGCCGCGGCGAGCGGTTCGGTGAACACCGCGCGCTCATCCGACACGGCCGCCGGCACGCGGTAAAGGTTGGGCAACGGCAGGGTCAGATACTCGGCGAACGCGCCGTCGCGGCCGAAGATGCCCAGGGTCGTGCGGTTCGGGCAATGGGTGTGCCGGCCGGCCAAGCACGTCTCGCACCGATAACAGGCCGCGTTGATGTCGCCCACGACGCGCTGGCCGAGCCACGTCGCATCGTCCGCCGCGACGACCTCGCCGACGAACTCGTGCCCCAACACGCCCCGAAAGCCCATGTAGCCGCGCAGCAACTCCCGATCGGTCGAACACAGGCCGGCCAGGCGGACGCGAATCAGCGCCTCGCCGCGGGCCGGCCGCGGATCGGGATAGTCCGGATCGTAGCGCAATCCGTTGTCGCAGAGCAAGGCACGCATCGGCTCACGCGGCCTCGACCGCCAGTGGGGCCTTCTGCTTCTTCGTCCCCAGCAGGTCGCGCTCTTCCCACGCCACCAGGATCGGCACCGCGTTGAAAATCGAAGAGTAAGTGCCGCTGATCAGGCCGAAGAACATCACCGCGACGAACTGGCGGATGGTCGAGCCGCCGAAGAACATGAGGGCCACCATCATGAACAGCGCGTTGAGCTGCGTCGCCAGCGACCGGTGCAACGTTTCCAGCAGGCTGCGGTTGGTGATCAGGCTAAAAGACTCCCCGCGATACTTGCCCGAGTTCTCGCGAATACGGTCGAACACCACGATCGTATCCTGGACCGAAAAACCGATCACCGTCAACACGGCGGTGAGGAGGAGCGCATCGGCTTCCCAGCCCAGAAACAGGCTGAGGATGCTGAACAGGCCCAGGGTCACCAGGATGTCGTGGACCATGGCGATCACGGCCGAGATGCCATAGCGGAAGGAGTGCGGCACCTTGCGGAACGCCACCACCAGAAAGAGGGTAATGGCAATGGAGGCGGCAAAGACCGCCACGATGGCCGCCTGGGTCACCTCGCTGCCGATCGCCGGGCCCACCAGGGCGAACTGGATCTCCTGAACATTGCCGAACTTGTCCTTCACCGCCGACATGAGCGCGATCTTCTGCTCTTCATCAATCGGCTTGAGGCGCACCTGGGCCGTCTTGCCGTCTCCCACCGTGGTCACGGCCGTGTCGTTGAAGCCCGCATTCACGAAGATGGCGCGCAGATCGGCCGGCTGGATCGGCTGATCGAAGCCCAGCTCCCAGATCGCGCCGCCGGTGAAGTCAATTGCCACCCGGAAAGGCCGGCCCGTGGTCGCCGTCGCGTAGATCATGGCCACCAGGCCGGGCACAATGATCAACAGGGAAAGCAGGAAATACCACCTGCGATGTTCTACGATACGAAACATGTCGGTTTCCCCCTCGCTTGGTCTAGAATCCCAACACCCAGCGCTTCTCGCGCAACGCCTCGCTGCGTTCGCCCTGGAAGATCGCCCGCAGGAACGTGCGCGTCACAGTGACCGCCGTGAACATGCTGATCAACACACCGATCGCCAGGTTCAACGCAAAGCCCAGGACCGCCTGGGCGCCGAAGGTGCGACCGAACATGATCAGGATCGCGCAGGTGATCAGGGTGGAAAAATTCGAATCGAAGATCGAAGACCACGCCCGGCTGAAGCCGGCCTCCAGCGCCGACCGCAACGGCCGGCCCCAACGCAGCTCTTCTTTCATGCGCTCGAAGATCAGGATGTTGGCATCTACGGCCATCGCGGTCGAGAGCAGGAAGCCGGTGATGCCCGGCAGGGTCAACGTGATGGGGATCATCTTGTAGATGGCCAGGTTGAGCAGGGCATAGATGAGGAGGGCCAGCGCCGCCATCAGCCCGGGCAACCGATAGTAGACCACCATAAAGAGCAACACGGTAAAGAGGCCGATCAGGCCGGCCCGGATGCTCGCCTGCACCGAGTCCGCGCCGAGGGTCGCACCGATCGTGCGGCGATTGACCACATCCAGCGGCACCGGCAGCGCGCCGTAGCGCATCTGCACGGCCAAACTTTCGGCCTCGGCCCGCGTGAACTTGCCCGTGATCTCCCCGCGGCCTTCGGGGATGGCGCTCTGGATGCGCGGGGCCGACAGGACGACGTTGTCCAGGACGATCGCCAGGATGTCGCCAACGTGATCGCGGGTATAGTCCGCGAAGATCTTGGCGCCGTTGTCGGTCAGCTCGAAGGTGATGGCCGGCGCGCCATATTGATCCAGGGCCACGGCCGCGTTCTTCAGGTCCCGGCCGGTCATGATCGTCTTGAACACTACATCGGGATAAGGGAACTCCGTCTTGCCCAGCTCTTCGGCCGTCGGCACCCGATCGTTGCCGGTGGTCCGCACGTAAACACCCTGGGCGATGCGGGGATAAGGCGAGTTGGCCGAGGGCCCCATTTCGACAAACTCGAGCTGGCCCGTGTTCTTCAGCGTTTGCACGGCCTGATCGGGGTTGTCCACGCCGGGCATCTCGACGATGATGCGGTTCTCACCTTGCAACTGCACGAGCGGCTCGGTGAGGCCGAGCGCGTTCACGCGGCGCTCCACGATGACGCGCGCCGCCTCCATATCGGCGGCCGTGAAGCGCTGGCCGGCCGCCGGCCGGGCCTGCAACAACACCTGCGTGCCGCCGCGCAGATCAAGGCCCAGCTTGAAATCCAGGCTTCGGGCCTCCGGCGGTTGCCACACCAGCAAGTTGAGCAGGCCGGACCAGTGCTGGATGGGCGCAACGATGTAAAGGGCGATCAGGGCCATGAAAATGATCAGGCCCAAGACGACTGAATTGCGACTCTGCATGCGTTCCTCTCCCCTCCGGGGTTACGATTCGTTGTCATGAAGACAAACAAAATGATTATAATGCCGCGATGGTAGACTGTCAAAAAGACCACGCCGCGATCGCCTGCAACCGCCCCATGACGGTCGTCAGCACTGCCTCCGGCGTCAATTCATCGGTCGCCAGGTAGATGTCGCAATGTTGCCGCGCGTGGCGCAGCCGGCGGCGTTCTTCGGCCAGGAGGTCCGCGTCGAAGCTGGGGTCACGGCGCCGCTGTTGCACCGTCGCCAGCTCCGCATCCAGGTAGATCAGGATGTCAGGACCGGTGATGCGCCGCCACATGTCGGGGACGTAGGAGTGTTCCTGAGCGACCTGACGGGCATTCCAGCCGTGCGCCCGCAGGCCCGCCACCAGGGTGGACTTGCCCGCCGCGCAGACACCGACTACGGCAATCAACGGCCCGGCCATCGCGCCCGGCTCCGAGGTCAGATCGGCGGCACCGGGAAGGTCACCGTCATGCGCCGCACTTCCAGCTCCTCGTCGGCCGGCCGCTCGCCGATCTGCACCACCACCACGGTCACGTCGTCGGCCGGCCGGCCGTCGTCGGCGGCCAGGGCGGCCGCCAGCAGGCCATCGGCCAGTTGGGCGGCCGTGCACGCGGGTTGACAGGCGAGCGCCTGCACCACGGCCAGCGGATCGCATTTGAGCCCGCGACGCCCGCCCGCGTGCAGGACCCCGTCGGTGAACGCGATGACCGTCTGGGGCACCGCCAGCGGGAGCTCGACGATCACCGGCCGGGTGCGCTCCCGAATGCCGACCGTCTCGGCCGGCTCGTCCAGGACGCGCCAGCCGGCCGCCTCGTACAACAACACCGGACACTGGCTGTTGCGCGAGATGACCAGCGTGCGGGTCTCCAGATCCACGGAGATGATGGTGAGCTCGGCCGATACCTGGCCGCGACGCTGAGTGCGCAGGTAGTCGTGCGCGGCGCGCGCCACCGCGCCATCGCGCACCCCCTCCGCCAGCAGGCTCAACGCCTTGCGCACCGCCATGTTGCTGATGGCCTTGGCGCTCTGGCCGCTGCGCTGGCCGTCGGCCATGACGACCGACAGGCCCCCGCGCGGCCGCTCGACGACCTCGACCGAGTCGCCGCTCTCACGCACGGCATATTTCGGCGCCTTGGCCACCGCGATGTTGACGTTGCACATGGAGATCAACCCGCCCGGATGCGCTCGGCCAGCCAGGCACGCGCCTCGGCGAGCGTGGTCACTTCGCCCACCGCCTGGGCCTCGCGCAGGGCATCCAGCAGCCGACCGATCTGGGGGCCGGCAGAAAGGCCGAACTCGGCCATCAGTTGGTGGCCGTCCAGCAAGGGGGGCGGCTCCAGGCGCTCCTGGCGTTCGCGGAAGAAGACATGCAACAGTTGGCCGGTCACCGCCAGGCGTTGGCGCCAGCTTTCGGGGTCGGGCGGGGCGGCGCGCGTCGCCATGCTGTCGGCCAGGCTGAGCAGGCCGCATTCCGGCCCGGCGTCGCCCAGGGCGACGTAATAGCGATAGAGCGCCCGGCGACTGGGCGGATAGTCGTGCGCCAGGTGGGTAGGCCGCATGTGCCCGTGCACGAGCCGCGCCAGGTAGGCGATCTCATCCGAGGCGAACTTGAGCGCCTCGCCCCGATGTTGCACGAGCACCGCGCCCCACTGATCGTGCTCGTAGAAGCGCACGCGGCCGTCGGCATCTACCGTGCGCATGGCGGGCTTGCCCCAGTCGTGCGCCAGCGCGGCCCAGAACAGCCCATCGCGCCGCGTGCGGCCGGCCGCCAGCGTCTGGCTCAGATGCCGACGCAGGTCATCGCGATAGGGCGCGAGGAGCTCGGCCACAGCGGCCCATTGCCACGCCGCCGCGATCACCGTCGCATCATCCGCAACCGGAGCGGGCACGGCAAATGTCTCGGGCCACAGGAGCGCCAGGAGGCCCTCCATGTGGGCCATGACCGAGCGGGTATGATCGAAGACATCCTGATAATGGGGGGGCGATTGCGTCACGCCGATCAGCGCGGCCGCTTCGGGCAACACGATCGGCAAGATGGCCAGATCGGCCAGCAGGCGCAGATGTTGCCAGGCGCCGGAGACCGCCACGATGCGCATCAGCTCATCGCGCACGCGTTCGCCGGCCACGTTCGCCAGCAGGGCCGCGTCGCGGCGGATCAGGTTGTAGGTGGCCTCTTCGATGCGAAAGCCCAGCTCCACGGCCTGACGCACCGCGCGCAGGCAACGCAGCGGATCGTCGCGCAGCGAGCTTTCGGTGACCGCGCGGATGAGCCTCTTGTGCAGATCGCCTTGACCATCGAAGGGGTCAATCAGGTCGGCCGAGACGCCTGCCGGCGTGATCTCCTGCGCCATTGCGTTGACGGTGAAGTCGCGCAGGCTCAGGTCCTCGTGGAGGTCCGGCGAGCGGAGGCGGGCCACGTCCACCTCCAGCGGCTTGCCGCTCTGGTTGCGGAGGATGGCGCGGCCCACGTCGCGTTCGGCATCCAGGACGAAACAGGCGCCGCCGAACGCGTTGGCAATGGTGCGCATCAGCCGGATGCCGCCTTCGGGGACGATCACATCCAGGTCGTGCGTGGGCCGGCCCAACAGACGATCGCGCACATAACCGCCCACCAGCCACGCCGGCCGGCCCTGCTCTGCAATCAACGCGATCACCGCCTCGGCGTGCGCCATTGCAACTCCCTCTCGATCAGCCACTTCCATGCGCCTCGATATCCTGCCGCGAGGCCATCCTCTGGATGGTCTCGCGGCCGGTCATTCATCCGGCCGCAGCACGCGCTGTACCAGGAGCACCACCGGCTCTTCGCGCGGCCGGGCATGTCGGGCCATGCGCCGCGCCGCCTCGGCCGTGCGGCCGATCCCGGCCACCTGCCCACGGACCAGCGCGACCCAATACCCCTCATACGGGCTGAGGTCGAGCTGAGGCTGGGGAGGGGGTTCGGTCGGCGCTTGCGGGCCCGCCATCTGCGCACCGTCGTCACATGCGTTCGGCCACCAGCTCCGCGATCTCGCCCGGGTGACGCGCCACGCGCACGCCGGCCGCCTGCAGCGCCGCGATCTTGTCCGCGGCCGTGCCTTTGCCGCCGCTGATGATCGCGCCGGCATGTCCCATGCGCTTGCCCGGCGGCGCGGTCTGGCCGGCAATGAACGCGGTGACCGGCTTGGTCATCTTCGTCTTGATGAACTCGGCCGCCCGCTCTTCGTCCGTGCCGCCGATCTCGCCGATCATCACCACCTGATCGGTCTCGGGGTCGGCCTCGAACATCTTCAGCACATCCACAAAGCTGGTGCCGTTGATCGGGTCGCCGCCGATGCCCACCGCGGTGGACTGGCCGATGCCGCGCTGGGTCAACGCATAGACCACCTCATAGGTCAACGTGCCCGACCGACTGACCACGCCGACCCGGCCGCGGGTGTGGATGTAGCCCGGCATGATGCCGACTTTGGCCTCGCCGGGAGTGATCAGGCCGGGACAGTTCGGGCCGATCAGGCGGGACGCGGTAGTGTCGAGGTAGGCGCGCACCTTCAACATGTCCAGGGCGGGAATGCCCTCGGTGATGCAGACGATGAGCGGAATGCCGGCGTCGGCGGCCTCGAGGATGGCGTCGGGCGCGAAACGGGCCGGCACGTAGATGATGCTGACGTTGGCGCCGGTGGCGTAGACGGCCTCGCGCACCGTGTCGAAGATGGGAGTATTGCCCACCCCCCACGTGCCGCCTTTGCCCGGGGTCACGCCGGCCACCACTTTCGTGCCGTAGGCGATCATCTGCTCGGTATGAAAAGCGCCTTCGCGGCCGGTGATGCCCTGCACGAGCAGGCGCGTGTCTTTATTGACCAGGATGCTCATCTATGCCCCCTTCGCGGCGGCCACGGCCATCTGCGCGGCCTCGGCCAGCGTCTCGGCCGTCATCATCTGCGCCTGGGCCAGGATCTGCCGGCCCTCTTCCGCGTTCGTGCCCACCAGCCGCACGACCATCGGCACCCGGGTGGGCACCTCGGCCAACGCGGCCAGGATGCCGCGCGCCACCTCGTCCCCGCGCGTGATGCCGCCGAAGATGTTGAAGAGGACGGCCTTGACGTTGGGGTCGCTGAGGATGATGCGCAGCGCGGCCGCCACCTTGTCGGCCTTCGCGCCGCCGCCCACGTCCAGGAAGTTGGCCGGCGCACTGCCGTAGTACTTGATGATGTCCATGGTCGCCATCGCCAGGCCTGCGCCGTTCACCATGCAGCCGATCTCGCCGTCGAGCTTCACGTAGCTCAGGTCGTTCAGCCGCGCGGTGCGCTCTTCGGCCGTCTCGTCGTCCTCGTCGCGCAGCGCGGCCAGGTCGGGATGGCGCGGGAGCGCGCTATCGTCGAGGACCATCTTGCCGTCGAGCGCCTTGAGCGTCCCATCGCCGAGCACCGCCAGGGGGTTGATCTCGGCCAGGCTGGCGTCGCAGCTCATGTAACACTCGTACAGGCCCTGACAGATCCGGGTGAACGCGGCCCATTGCTCGCGCGGCAGGCCGATCCCCAGCGCCAGATCGCGCGCCTGATATTCGCGCAGGCCCAGGAACGGGTTCACCGCCACGGTGAGGATCTTCTCGGGCGAACGGGCGGCCACCTCTTCGATGTCTACGCCGCCTTCGCTGGACGCCATCACCACGACGCGGCGCCGGGTGCGATCGAGCACCAGGCCCAGGTAGAGTTCCTGGCGGATATCTGCGGCCGGATCCACCAGCACCTTCTTGACGGTCAAGCCTTTGATCGTCATGCCCAGGATGCGGCCGGCCACCTCCTCGGCCTCGGCCGGCGTCTTGGCCAGCTTGATGCCGCCGGCCTTGCCGCGGCCACCCACCAATACCTGGGCCTTCACCACCACCGGCCCGGCGATGCGCGCCGCGATCGCGGCCGCCTCGGCGGGCGTCATCGCCACCTCGCCTTGCGGCACGGGAATGCCGAACTGGCCGAAGATGCGTTTGGCCTGGAATTCCTGTAAGTTCAAAGATGCCTCCTGACCCAAAATCTCCTCTCACGTGCCAGGCACTTCGAAAGTGCCTGGCACGTATTTGGTGGACCGTGTAACCCCTCACCCCCGCCCCCCGTTCTCCCCTTTCAGGGGAGAACGGGGGGACCGAGGAGGGGGGTTTGCGGCCGGCTTCGCCGCCCGCAAACCCCATTCCGCCTTCTCCCCGCCCCCTTTTCGCGAAATTTCGCGAAAAGGGGGCGGGGCCGGGGGTGGGGGTCAATGCGGTAAAGTACAAAATCTAAGCTAACAAAGCACTAGCCTGGCTGGCAGCTCCCACTGATAAGCAATTATAGCACCGGCCCGCACGATGCACAACGGTTGAACCGGCTACTGTTGCGCCGGGAACACCACGATCCGATGCGCGTCGGAGTCCGCCACGTAGATCCGGCCGTCGGGCCCCACGGCGATGCCCACCGGCAGGGTGAAGGATTGCAGGTCGTTGCCGTAGCGGCCGAAGGCAAAGCGCGGGTTGCCATCGGTCCCGAACGCCAACACCCGATAGTTCTCCGGATCGGTCGCGTAAACGATGCCGCGCTGCGCATCGGCCGCCAGTTGCGGCTTGTTGACCACCGAGTTGCCGGCCCAGCCGAAGATGGGCCACTGCGCCAGGTATCCCCCGCGCTCGTCGAACTTTTGGATGCGCCGGTTCCAGGTATCCGCGATGTACCAGTTGCCGGCCGCGTCCTGGGCAATGCCGGTCGGCTCGTCAAGGCGCCCCTCCACCACGCCGCCGCCGCCGAACTGGGTGAAGAAGGAGCCATCGGGATTGAAGGCCTGCACGCGCTTGTTGCCGGTGTCCATCACATAGATCTTGCCGTCCCGGCCCACGAGCACCTGGCGCGGGCCGTAGAAGGCGAACGGCTTGCCCAGCTCGCCGCCGGTCGCTTCGAAGACGCCCCACATGGTGAGGAACTGGCCGGCATTGTCGAACTTCTGGATGCGGTGATTCCAGGTATCCGCGACGTAGATGTTGCCTTCGCGGTCTACGGCGATGCCCCACGGCTCGTTGAACTGGCCGCGGCCATCTCCCTGGCACCCCTCCTTCGTGTCCAGCTTGCAGGTGCTGCCGAACTGACGCACGAAGGAGCCATCCGCGCTGAACACCTGGATCCGGTTGTTGCCCGAATCCGCCACGTAGATGCGCCCCTGGCCATCCACCGCTACCGCGCGCGGGAACGCAAACTGGCCCGGCCCCTTGCCCGGCACGCCGACCGTGCCGATCTCCTGAACCGCCTTGACCTCGCGGGCCACATACGGTTCCTTGGTCTCGGCCGCGACGGCCGCGGTCGCCGGCAGGCCCCAATCCCACACCTGCGCCGCGACATCCTTGCGCACGAACATGCTGAAGCGATGCACGGGATCCCACTGCGCGGTGGGGGTCGTATAGCGCCGGTGGATGATCACATCCCAGATCAGGCCGCGCTGTCGGGGATCGCGCAACACCTCCAGCACGCGCGCCACCGAAAGCCCCTTGTACGTCTCCCGCGGCCACCAGATCAGCCGGTAGTTGAACTCGTAATAGCGGTCGCCCAGATAGGGCCGCACCTTGGCCAGGTTCTTATCGCCCACCAGGACGACCGGCGCGTCCACCGCCTCCCGGCTGGGACTGGCGCCGAAGTACGCCTTCTTGGGATAATCGCGCAGATACCACTCCAGCGGCCAGGTCGAATCGTCGTCATAGGCCACCTTGATCGCATGGTCGCCCACCGTCTTGCGCGAGATCTCCTCGATCTGCGCCATGGCCAGCTTGATGTCGGGCGTGGCATGCGCGTAGACCATCGGCTCGGTCGCATAATCGTAGTTGATGAACGCGAAGCGATAGCCCACCGCAACGGTAAAGACGGCCAGCAGCCCAACCAGGGCTAGGGCGACCAGGCGCAGGCTCTGGCGGCCGCCCAGCGCCAGCACCCGATCGTAGATCAGATAGATCAGCGCCAGCGCGACCAGCAACGCCACGAGCCATTGCACCGTATTGCTCAGGCCGACGATCGAGACGTCGCTGAACGGCTTCTTCGCCGCCACCGGAAAGACCGCCTTGAGGGTCAACAGGGCCAGAGGCGTCATGAGCATCAGCCAGAAGCCCCCGCGACGCCGCGCCTCGGCCCAAGAGATGCTGTCGAACAGCCGGCCGAACCAGAGACCGGCCAGGGGCGCCATGGCCGTGGCGAAATAGGTCACGTGCCACGCCATCTTTTCGCCCACATAGGTGAACACCGCCCAGGTGCCCAGGAACCAGAACACGAGGAACGCCTCGAAGGTCGCCTGCACGTCGAAGACAGGGGTCAGGGCCTCCTCCGCATCAATGCGAGGCAAAGGAGCCGTGGGCCGCGGGGTCGGCCTGCGCCGACCGGGGGCCGGACGCGTCCACGCAGATGGGCGCCCGGTCTCCAGCCCGTTATCAAGCGCCCCGCGCTCGCCGGCCGCGCTCCGATAGCGCCCCCGGACGAACCAGATCAGCCACGCGACCGTCCCCCCAAGGCTGAGCGAAAGGGGCAGGAACTCATAGAGCGGCACCAGCCCCCAGAAATAGTACCACGGCTGGCCCCCGCGCATCACGGCCTGCTGATCTATCCAGTAGCCGAGCGAGCCGATCAAGCCGGTGCCGATCCCCTGGCCGTTGGTCAGAAAAGTGGTGAAGAAGAGGATCTCGATGGCCCAAAAGAGGCCCGCGGCATAGAACCAGCGCGTGCGCAGCCAGAACCAGCCGACCAGCGCGCTGAGGACGAACATGACGAGCAGCACGGTGAACCCCTGCCAGATCATCTGGAGGGTGATCTGGCCCGGGTTGTTGAACTGGCTGATCTGCCAGCCGACGAGCTTCAAGACGGCCGCCGACAGGAACGGCAACACGAGGGTGATCAACAGGACGATCAGATCCAGCTCGGCGAAGATGCGCAGCTTCATGCGCCAGGTGACCGCCACCAAAACGGCCAGGATGAGGGTGGCGGCCGCGCCGATGCCGAGCAGGATCAGATCGAACGGCTTGACCCGAAAGACATAGGCCAGCAGGCCGGCGGCCAACGCGGCCAGTGCGACCACCATCACGATGCGGAACGACGCGCGACGACCCGCCGCCACCGCGAGGGAACCGTCGGCCGCGGGCCACTCGATCGCCCATAGCTGCACGGCCAGGGCAATGACCAGAAACGCGCCGAAGACGCCACCGAAGATGAAGGAGGCCTCCATCGTCAGGAACGCAAAGCCGAGCGTGATGGCCGTGCCGATGAGCCAGGCGGTGCTGCGGGTTTCCAGATAGCGGAACAGACACAAGACCAGGAGCACCAGCAGAGAACACAACATCACCTCATCGCGGATGTAGCGGCTATAGTAAAGCAGCGCGGGCGAGATGGCGAACATCACGCCGGTCGCGAACGCGCCGGTCTTGCCCAGCCAGCGCCGCAAGAACCACGCCAGCCACACCATCGCCACGCCGAAGAGCGCCACCTGGATGCGCGAGGTCCAATCATCTACGCCGAGCAGGAAATAGACGGCCGCGTTGAGGATGAACTTGAGCGGGCCATGCATCATCGGCTGATGCTGATAGCCCCGGCCGTCGTACAACTGCCAGGAGTAGACCGTGTGGAGGCTTTCATCGTGGCTCATGGCCCGATCGCCCAGCCCGATCGTCCGGCTGAGGAGCGCCACGACCAGTAAAATGGCCCACAACGTTTTCTCGGCATCCCAGCGCGTCAGTGCGGCAAAGGGCCGATCGAGAAAGCTCGACGATTTGGCTTCGACGTCCTGCATATGCACGATTCTCCGCTGAAAGATTCGACGTTATGGCTGAGCCGCGGCCCGATCCACCCACAACACCGCGTTTTCGGTCACCCCTGCGCCGGCCGCCTCGCGGTAGATCAACCAGCGCACCCACGCTGTCACACCTTGCAGGCTTTCCGGCCGCCACCAGCGCAAGACGGTGAACTCGGCGCCGCTGTAAGTGGGCCCGGGCGCGGCCGTGGCATCGGCCGCGGTGATGACCAGCGGCGGCCGATCGGCCGAAAGCGCATTGACCACCCGCAAGTTCGGCAGATCGCGCAGCTCCCAGCGCAAGATCGGCGTCACGCTGCGGGCCAGGCGCTCGCCCAACATCAGGTCGAGCCGGGCTTCGCGCGCGCCCGTGCCCTTCAGCGCGGCCAGATCGCGCAACGCAGCGCGCAGATTGGCCAGAGAGCCGGCATCGGGCGCCGCGATCAACACGGCCGCGCGGCGTTCGGCCCCGCGATCGTAGTTGAGCCCCGAGAGCTGGTTCACGCCCCACGCCAGCCCCACGACCAGCAAGACGACGGGGAGTGCCTCGGCCACGGTCTGCCAACTACCGAACGCGCCATAGATCAACCATAGCAAGACCGCCAGGGTAGAGGCGATGACGCCTAAAGCGGTATAGAGCTGGATCCAATCGGCGCGGTTGGTGGGATTGAGCGCGCCCGGCACGCACTGGGCGGCCGTGGCGATCAAGACCAGCTCCAGCGCCACCAGAAGCCACGGGTCGGCTTGCCCGCGCCACGCAGGCAGAGGGCGCAACGCCGCGGCCACGGCCGGCCCGGCCAGGAGGACCAACCCCAGCACGACCAATCCCAGCGCCAGCGGATGCCGACCCTGGCCCACGACCGCTACCAGGAACGCGATGCCGGTCGCGCTGCCGACGAAGCGGCCGAACGGCTCGCCGCGACGCAGGGCGGCGCTCAGGCCGGCGATGCCAAAGCCGAGCACCAGCGGCTCGCTGATGAGCAGACGCCGCACGATGTCCCAGGCGCCGTATTCCCCGGCCGTCGGCAACAGCCCGACCAGCCAGTGGCCCAACAGATCGGCCGCGGCGGCCAGGCCCTCGGGCGACAAGAAGAAGCACGTGGCGGCGAAGGCGAACGTTACGGCGAAGGCCAGGGCCGCCGCGCGGCGGGCGCGGCCGACCTCGCGCCATAGCCCGGCCAACTCGGCCCGCCAAACGACGGCGGCCGCGATGCCGATGGCCACGACCGTGTACGCCGCAGGGCCGGCCGCCAGGAGCAGGCCGGC
>JBBIKA010000056.1:0-20116 GCA_037445695.1 Chloroflexota bacterium | reverse complement strand
TTTGCGGGCGGCTTTGCCGCCCGCAAACCCCCTTTCGACTTCTCCCCGCCCCCTACCAGGGGGCGGGGAAGGGGGTAGGGGTGAACGAGATCAAGACGCGCAACCTAATCTCAGGCGGCAGTAGTTACGCACGCGTCAAATGTTTTCTTGACTTGGGAAGGCTGCCTACCGTCGGAGGGCCGATTTATTGATATTTTACACATGAGAATTTGACTAAAATCGCCGGGCGCAGTATGATAGCGCAACGTTCGAGAGCGGCAATGGAGAAGGGTGACAGATGTTGAGCAGGCAACTGACCGATGGTCCGGCCGGAGAGATCTTGACGATCTTACAGCGGCGGGGTGCGTGCACGGTCAAGGAGCTGGAAGATGCCCTGGGCGTGACCGCCACGGCCGTGCGGCAGCAGATCACCGGCCTGTTGGCCGATGGCTACATTGAAGCGCGTGTTGAGCGCGGGGGGCGCGGCCGGCCGCGGCACGTGTACTCGTTGACGCCCAAGGGCCGGGCGCTTTTCCCGCAGCACTACGATGAGTTCACCAACTCGCTCCTGCGCGAGATCCTGGTCACCGAGGGGCCCGAAAAGGTGCAGGCGCTGCTGGCGCGGCTGGGCCGGCGCATGGCCGAGCAATACGAGCAGCAGCTTGCCGGCCTGCCGGCCGAAGAGCGGGCCGCCAAGTTGACCGAGCTCCTGAATGCCAAGGGCATCCTGGCCGAGATCCGGTTCGAGCCCGATGGGATTGTGGTGCACGAATACACCTGCCCGTACTACGAACTGGCCCGCGAAAATCGGGCCATTTGCGACATGGAGGGCACGATGCTCGCCCACGCGGTCAAGCAGCCGGTCGAGCTGGTCACGTGCACCCTGGACGGCCACCACGGATGTCAGTTTAAGATCGAAGCGCGGACATAACAACACTAACCTGAAAAAGACGTGCCAGGCACTTCCAAAGTGCCTGGCACGTGGGCGAAGATCGAAGCACGGACATAACGTCGAAGCTGATTTTACATAAGGAGATAAATCGTTTATGGTTACCGAACTGGTCATCAAGGACCTGCATGTATCCGTCGAGGACAAGGAGATCTTGCGCGGGGTCAACCTGACCATCCGCCAGGGCGAGGTGCACGCCCTGATGGGGCCGAACGGCTCGGGCAAGAGCACGCTCGCCTATACGATTGCCGGCCATCCCCATTACGTGGTCACTTCCGGCGACATCCTGTTGAACGGCGAGAGCATCCTGAAGCTGGCACCCGATGAGCGCGCCAGGGCCGGCATCTTCTTGGCGTTTCAATATCCCACCGCCATTCCGGGCGTCAGCATGGCGAACTTCCTGCGCCAGGCGGTGAGCGCGGTGCGCGGGTATACCGAGCAGGCCAAGCGGGCCGTGGCCGAGGGCGGCAGCGCGAAGCCGATCGGCTCCGAGCTGATGCCGATGCGCGAGTTTCGCAAAGAGCTGACGCAGAAGATGGAGAAGCTGCACATTGACCCGTCTTTTGCCCGGCGATATCTCAACGATGGCTTCTCGGGCGGCGAGAAGAAGCGCGCCGAGATCTTGCAGATGGCCATGCTCGAGCCGAAGATTGCCGTCCTGGACGAGACCGACTCGGGATTGGATATAGATGCGCTGCGCGTGGTGGCGGAAGGGGTGAACTCGCTGCTGGGGCCCAACCTGGGCGTCCTGCTGATCACCCATTATCAGCGGCTGCTCAATTACATCAAGCCCCACTTCGTCCATGTGTTCTATAACGGCCAGATCGTCCTGTCCGGCGGCCCTGAGCTCGCGCTGGAGCTGGAAGAGAAGGGCTATACTTGGGTGCGCGAGGAATTCGGCGAGCCGATGCCGGGGCAGGAGATGGCGTAGGTGGGGATTGGGAATTGAGAATTGGGGATTAGGGATTGGGAGGATTGCGATGCCTGCAACAGACATGGATCGCCAGGCGCTGGAGAGCGTCAAGAGCGAATATAAATATGGGTGGAGCCAGCCGGAGAACTACGTGTTCAAGGCGCGCAAGGGGCTGGACCACGAGATCGTCGAACAGATCAGTCGGATGAAGGGCGAGCCGGACTGGATGCGCGAGTTGCGCCACCAGGCGCTCGACATCTTCTTCTCGAAGCCGATCCCAACCTGGGGCGCGGATCTGAGCGCGATTGATTACCAGGATATCTACTACTATATCAAGCCGGTAGAGAGCCAGGGGCAGAGCTGGGAAGACCTGCCGCCGGACATCAAGGAGACGTTCGATAAGCTGGGCATCCCCGAGGCTGAACGCAAGTTCCTGGCCGGCGCGGGCGCGCAGTACGAGAGCGAGGCCGTCTATCATTCCTTGAAGCAGGAATGGGAGAGGCAGGGGGTCATCTTCGTGGACAGCGATACGGGCCTGCGCGAGCACGAAGATATCTACCGGCAGTACTTCGGTACGGTGGTGCCCGCCACCGACAACGTCTTCGCGGCCCTGAACACGGCCTGCTGGTCGGGCGGATCGTTCGTCTATGTGCCCAAGGGGGTGCACCTCGATATCCCGCTGCAGGCGTACTTCCGCATCAACGCCCAGAGCATGGGCCAGTTCGAGCGCACGCTGATCATCGTGGACGAGGGCGCGAGTGTGCACTATGTCGAGGGTTGCACGGCGCCCATCTACTCGACCGATTCGTTGCATTCCGGCGTGATCGAGATCATCGTGCGCAAGGACGCGCGTTGCCGCTATACCACCATCCAGAACTGGTCTACCAACGTCTATAACCTGGTCACGCAGCGGGCGCTGGTCTACGAAAACGGGACGATGGAGTGGGTGGACGCCAATCTCGGCTCGAAGGTGACGATGAAGTATCCGTCCGTTTACATGCTGGGTCCGAATGCGCGCGGCCAGATCCTTTCCATGGCGTTCGCCGGGCCGGGGCAACATCTGGACACGGGCGGCAAGCTGGTGCACGCCGCGCCGAACTGCTCCAGCCAGCTCATCTCCAAGTCCATCAGCAAGGGCGGGGGCCGCGCCTCTTACCGGGGCCTGTTGAAGGTGGCCAAGGGCGCCGCAGGCGCCAAGTCGAACGTGGTGTGCGACGCGCTGCTCCTGGACGAGAAGAGCCGGTCGGATACTTACCCGTACATCGAGATTGACGAGGAAGACGTGTCGGTCGGCCACGAGGCGTCGGTGAGCAAGATCGGCGAGGAACAGCTCTTCTACCTGCAGAGCCGCGGCCTGACCGAAGATGAGGCCAGCGCGATGATCGTCTCCGGCTTCATCGAGCCGATGGTCAAGGAGCTGCCGATGGAGTACGCGGTGGAGATGAATCGGCTGATCCAGTTGCAGATGGAAGGTTCGATCGGGTGAGGGGGAGAGACGGATGAGTACTACAACCATGATAACGCCCGTGGAAGCGGTCTCCGCTGCCAAGGGCGAGCCGACCTGGATGCTCGATCTGCGCCGGAAGGCGTGGCGCTTTTACGAGGAGATGCCCTGGCCCACCGGCAACGAGGAGACGTGGCGGCGGACGAAGCTGACCGGCTTCAACCTGGCGGATTACGTTCCGCTTACGGGGGCCGAGGCCGCGGCCGAGTTGGACGCCGAGGCCGCCCGGGCGCTGGCCGAAGTCGAGAGCGACGGCAATCTGGGCCTCCAGGACGGCGCCGTGCGCCGATTGGAGCTGGATCAGGCGCTGCTCGAGCGGGGCGTGATCTTCTGCGATCTCGATACCGCGGTGCGGCGCTATCCCGAGCTGGTGCAGAAGTACTTCGGTACCGTGGTGGCGATTGACGAGAATAAGTTCAGCGCGCTGAACTTCGCGCTCTGGAACAGCGGCACGTTCGTCTATGTGCCGCGCAACGTCGTGCTCGACAAGCCGCTGCAGGCGGTAGTGTATCAGAGTGCGGGCAAGCGCGCGGGCTACCATCACACGCTCGTCGTCACGGAGGAAGGCGCGGCCGTGGCGCTGGCCGAGGATTTTCTGGGCGCCGACGGCGGCATGACCGACAGCGTGGTCGAGCTGATCGCCGGCCCCAACAGCCAGTTGCACTATCTGCACCTGCAAAACCTGGGGGGGACCGCCTGGAACTTCAGCACCCAGCGCATGTTCCTGGAGCGCGATAGCACCTTGCGCTACTTCATCGGCTCCTGGGGCAGTCGGCTCTCCAAGAACTGGCTCAACATGGAGCTGCTGGGCCAGGGTTCCAGCGGCGAGTTGCTCGGGCTGTATTTCCCGGGCGGCCGCCAGCATCTCGACCATCATACGAACCAGCTCCACAAGGCGGCGCACGCCAGCAGCGACCTGCTCTTCAAGGGCGCGCTCAAGGACCGCGCGCGCGCGGTGTACCAGGGCTACATCAAGGTCTACCCCGGCGCGCAGAAGACGAATGCGTATCAGGCCAACCGCAACCTGCTCCTCAGCAAACAGGCCCGCGCCGACAGCATCCCCGGGCTGGAGATCGAGGCCGATGATGTGCGCTGCACCCACGGCGCCACGGCCGGCCAGATCCCGGAGGAATACATCTTCTATCTGATGGCCCGCGGCATAGATCGCTCCAACGCCGAGCGGATGATCATCCAGGGCTTCTTCGAAGAGGTGCTGGATCGGATCCCCGTCGAAGGGGTGCGCAACAAGCTGGAAGCCGAGATCGCGCGCAAGTTGGGGCTGTAACCGATACCGGAGGAACCATGACAGCTAAAGGTTACGCTTTTCCTGATAAAGTCGTCACTACAGAGTGGGTGGCTGCGCATCTGAACGATCCCAAAGTGCGCATCGTGGAGTCCAACGAGGATGTCTTGCTTTATTCTCGGGGGCATATTCCCGGCGCCGTGCAGATAGATTGGGTGGCCGACCTGAACGACCCGATCGCGCGCGATTATCTCAACAAGGCGCAGTTCGAACAACTGATGTCGCGCCACGGCATCGCGAACGACACCTTCGTGGTGTTCTATGGCGACAAGAGCAACTGGTGGGCCTGCTATGCGCTGTGGGTCTTCGAGTTGTTCGGCCATACCAATACCGCCGTGATGGACGGCGGCCGGCTCAAGTGGGAGAAGGAAGGTCGGCCGATGACCACAGAGGTGCCCTCGTATCCGGCCACCGAATATCGCGCGCAGGACCGGGCCGATTACAAGATCCGCGCCTTCCGGGACGATGTGCTGGCGCACATTGCCGCCGGCCGGCCGCTGGTGGACGTGCGCAGCCCGGGCGAATATACCGGCAAGCTGTATCACATGGAGGGGTATCCCCAGGAGGGCGCGCTGCGCGCCGGCCACATCAAGGGCGCCGTCAACGTCCCCTGGGCGCGGGCTGCCAACCCGGAAGACGGCACCTTCAAGTCGGCCGACGAGCTGCGCCAGATCTATGAGGTAGAGCAGGGGCTGAAACCCAGCGATAATGTCATCGCCTATTGTCGGATCGGCGAGCGTTCCAGCCATACCTGGTTCGTGTTGAAGTATTTGCTTGGCTATCCTAATGTGCGCAACTACGACGGCAGTTGGACGGAGTGGGGCAACCTGGTCGGCGTGCCGATCGAACGGTGAGTACCATTCCCCAATTTACCAATTTACCAATTTACCGCTATACTATAGCCATGGATCGCCAAGCGCAGATTGATTTCATCCTGGATCACTACGAAAACCCGCGCCATTATGGCCCGTTGGAAGATGCGACGATCGTCCAGAAGGGAGGCAACCCCGGCTGCGGCGACGTCGTGACTTTCTACCTGAAGGTGGATGACGAGGATCGCATTAACGCCATTTCGTTCGAAGGCGAAGGCTGTACGATCAGCCAGGCGGCCGCTTCTCTGGTCACCGAGATGTTCACCGGCAAGACACTGGCCGAGGTAGAGGCGACATCCGCCGAGACCATCCTGGACATCCTCGGTCGCGAGCTGGCGAGCACGCGCCTGAAATGTGCGACCCTCGGGCTGAACACGACGAAGGAAGCGGTGCGGGCTTTACGAAAGAGGTAGGTCATGCTCCCGGAAACCATGACCCCCACGGCTCAGCCCGAAAGCTTCAATGTGGAGGCGATTCGGGCCGATTTCCCGATCTTGCAGCGCCGCGTGCATGGCTTGCCGCTGGTCTATCTGGACAACGCCGCCAGCTCGCAGAAGCCGCGCAGCGTCATCGAGGCGTTGACGCGCTACTACGAGAACACGAACGCCAACGTCCATCGCGGGGTGCACACCCTCTCCGAGGAAGCCACGGCGCAGTATGAGGCCGCCCGGGCAAAGGTGGCCGCCTTCATCGGCTCCTGTTGTCCCAAGGAGATCATCTGGACGCGCAACGCCAGCGAGGCCATGAACCTGGTAGCCCAAAGCTGGGGCCGCGCCAACCTGAAGCGCGGCGACCGCGTCCTGTTGACCGAGATGGAGCATCACTCGAACATCGTGCCGTGGCAGATCCTCTCGGCCGAGCTGGGCTTCGAGATCGCCTATGTCCGCGTCGCCGACGACGGCACGCTGATCCTCGACGACCTGCCGCAGCTCCTGACCCCGCGCACAAAGCTCTGCGCGTTCACCTACATGTCGAACGTGCTCGGCACGATCAACCCGGTCAAGGAGCTGACGCGGGCCGCGCATCAGGTCGGCGCGCTGGTGCTCCTCGACGCGTGCCAGGCGGTGCCGCACATGCCGGTGAACGTGCAAGACCTGGACGTGGACTTCATGGCCTTTTCGGGCCATAAGATGCTTGGGCCGACCGGCATCGGCGCGCTGTGGGGCCGCCGCGAGCTGCTCAACGCTATGCCGCCCTGGATGGGCGGCGGCGACATGATCCGCGAGGTGCATCTGAGCGGCTTCAAGCCGAGCGAGCTGCCCTGGAAGTTCGAGGCCGGCACCCCGGCCATCGCCCAGGCGATCGGCCTGGCCGCGGCGGTGGACTACCTGCAGCGGGTCGGCATGGCTGCCATCCATCGGGCCGAGCGCGAGCTGACGGCCTATGCCATGCAGCGCCTGCGCGAGGTGAAGGGCCTGCGCATCCTCGGCCCCGAGGCCGAAAAGCGCGGGGGCCTGGTGGCTTTCACGCTGGAGGCCGCCCATCCGCACGATATCGCGGCCGTGCTCGATAACCTGGGCATCGCCATCCGGGCGGGCCATCATTGCGCCCAGCCGCTCCACGAACGCTACGGCATCCCGGCCAGCGCCCGCGCCAGCTTCTACCTCTACAACACGAAGGAAGAGGTGGATCTGCTGGTCAAGGGACTGCACAAAGTGGTCGAGATGTTCACGTTTTAGCGCAGCTATGCGGCCGTAGAGGCGCGGCCTGCCGTGTCTTTACGCGTCATTGCGAGAAGTCATCATGGATTTATACGCCGAAGAGATTCTCGATCATTACAAACATCCGCGTCACTTCGGGCATCTCGCCCACCCCACCCTGACCTATCACGACCGCAACCCGCTGTGTGGCGACGAGATCACCCTGGAGCTGCAGATCGCCGACGGCAAGGTGGCCGACGTAGCCTTCACGGGCCACGGTTGCGCCATCAGCCGCGCAGCCGCGTCCATGATGTCCGAAGAGATCATCGGCAAGGCGCTGGACGAACTCAAGACCTGGGACAAGGAAAACATCCTCGACCTGCTCGGCATCGAGGTCGGGCCGGTGCGCCTCAAGTGCGCCCTGCTCCCGCTGAAGGCGCTCAAGGCCGCGGTGTGGGGATTGAAGGAGGAGGAGTGACATGCCCGGATTGGTCAAAGTGGCGCGCGTCGCCGACATCCCGCCTGGCCGCAAGAAGATCGTGGAAGTGGACGGGGTCGAGATCGTCATCGTCAACCTGGACGGCGCGTTCTATGCCCTCGAGGATGTATGCACACACGACGGCGGGCCGTTGGGCGAGGGCACGCTGGAGGGGTGTCAGCTCATCTGCCCGCGCCACGGCGCGCGCTTCGATGTGCGCACCGGCGCCGCGTTGACCATGCCGGCCGTGGAGCCGGCGCCCACCTATGAGGTGCAGGTGGAAGGGGACGATATCTTCGTGGCAGCTTATTGACCTTGACGTGCCAGGCACTTTGAAAGTGCCTGGCACGTGGGTGCTATTCAAGAGGAGTGTATGATGCCTACCGCCACCGTCGAAGGCGTGTTGGAAGTACTGCGACAAAACGTCCACGATCCCGAAATCGGCCTGAACATCGTTGACCTGGGCCTGGTATACGGCGTCGAAGTGAAGGACGGCAAGATCGTGAACATCACGATGACCCTCACCAGCCCCGGCTGTCCCATCGGTCCCCAGATCATCGGCGGCGTGCAGACTTATCTGCAGCGGGCCTACCCCGATCTGGACGAGATCAACGTCCACATCGTCTGGACGCCGATGTGGAGCCCCGACATGATGAGCCAGGAGGCCAAAGACCAACTGGGCTTCTTCTGATCGCATAACGCCATCCACCCTCTCTTGCAAAGGAGCAATGCCCTCATGACCCATTCCGCAGCGCGCGCTCGCGGCCACAGCGAATATTGGAACTGCTTCCTGGGCGCCGATCTCGGCCTGGTGGACCCCGACATCCAGGCCATCATCGGCTTTGAAGAGGAACGCCAGATCCGCAAGCTCATCATGATCCCGTCCGAGTCCATGGCGCCGCTGGCGGTGCGCCAGGCGCTCGGCTCGGTCTTCAACAACGTCTATGCCGAGGGCTATCCGCCCCTGCGCATGACGCGCGATGACGAAGAAACCCTCCTCGACTTCGACCAACAGCTTGCCTACTATCGGCGCTACGGCGATCGGCGCTTCTATAAGGGCGTGGACTACGTGCATTTCGTCGAGACGCTGGCCCAGCGCCGGGCGGCCAGGCTCTTCGCCACCGAGCGCGTGAGCGACAAGGAGATCTACGTCAACGTCCAGCCCCTTTCGGGCGCAGCCGCGAACCTGGCCGTCTACGACGCGCTCGTCGAGGCCGGCGATACGGTGATGGGCATGGACCTGTATCAGGGCGGCCACCTGACGCACGGCAGCGCCTTCAATTTCTCCGGCAAGCGCTACCGGGTGGTGAGCTACGGCGTCAGCAAGACGACCGGCCGGCTCGATTACGACGAGATCCGCGACCTGGCCCGTCGGCATCGGCCCAAGATGATCATCGCCGGCTTCACCTCGTATACTTGGGCGCCCGACTGGGCCGCGTTCGCGGAGATCGCCCACGAGGTCGGCGCGCGGCTGCTGGCCGACATCAGCCATCCGGCCGGCCTGGCGGTGGCGGGCGCGTTCCCCAACCCCATCGGCCACGCGGATGTCATCACCTGCACCACGCACAAGACGCTGTGCGGCCCGCGCGGGGCCATCATCATGACCACCGACGAGGAGCTGGCGCGGCGCATAGACATGGCCGTCTTTCCCGGCGAGCAGGGCGGCCCGCATCCTCAGAAGTTCGCGGCCATGGCCGTGGCGTTCAAGATCGCCGCGTCCGAGTCGTTCAAGCGCCTGATGTGGCGCATCAAGAGAAACGCGGCCGCGCTGGCCGAGGGCTTGCAGCGCCGCGGCCTGGGCCTGGCTTACGGCGGCACCGATACCCACTTCTGCATGTTGGACCTGAACAGCGTCAGCGCGCGCGGGGCCGCGCCCCTGCGCGGGGAACCGGCCGTGCGCATCCTGGACCTCGCCGGCATCGTAGCCAACAAGAATACCATCCCCGGCGATACGCAGACCTCGCTGGCGATGGGCATCCGCCTGGGCACGCCGTGGCTCACCCAGCGCGGCTACGGCCCAGAGGAGATGGATCAGATCGCCGGCCTGATCCACAAGATCGTCACCCATATCCGGCCGTTCAGCTATCAGGGCCTGGCGGGCGAGCTGCCGCGCGGCAAGATCGAGCTGGAGGTGTTGCAGGAAGTGCAGGCCGAGGTGGCGGCGCTGGCCGAACGGGGCGCCGCGGAGCGCGATCCGGCCGGCCTGGGTTATCCGCATTTCCCCGACCTACACCGCCAGGACGCGGCGATCACCGAAGAGCCGTCTGAAATCCGCGTGCGGGCCGTTCCCGCGCGGGAACGGCCCGCTGCCGCCGCGACCACCCTGTTGCTGGATGTGAGCGACTGCGGCCTGTTGATGGTTTCGGGCGAGCGCGCCGAGGCGGGCTTGCAGCAGATCGTCACCAACGATGTGGTCGCGTTGGCGCCCGGCCAGGCCGCCGCCGGCTTCATCCTCGATCCCGACGGCCGCGTCATGGACGATGTGTTCGTGATGCGCCTGCCGCAGAGCGAAGAGGACGCTGCCGCGTTCCTCCTGCGCACCCAGCCGGCCAACCACGCGTGGGTCAAGGCCTGGTTGCGGGCCTTGAGCGACGGCTATACCCTGTTCGACCGCGACGATCTCCTGGCCAAGGTCGAAGGCCCGTTCACGGTCGAAGACCTGGCGGAACAGAGCCATGCCGAGGCGTGCCGCGCGCTGGCGTTGCACGGCGAGCGCGCGGCCGAATGTCTGGCCGCGCTCAAGGGGATGGGCGGCATCCAGGCCTTCGTGGCGCCGGGCCACGTCGAGCTCGTGGTGCCGACGGGCCAGCTCCCGACCGTGCGCAACCTGCTCGTGGCCGCGGGCGCGGTGCCGGCCGATCGGGCGACGGTGGACGACCTGCGCCGCCGCGCCGGCCTGCCCGATTACGCCGCCGACGGCCCGCGGCCGACGGGCGTCGAGTTGCTGAACGCGGCCGGCCGGGAGTGTTTCGAGCTGCGCAAGCCGTACTTCGTCGGCCAACACGTGTTCGCCGAAGTGCGCGAGCGGCCCGAGCGGCCCGCATTTGTCTGGGCCGAGCCGCAAAACGCGCCTCTGAAGCGCACGCCCCTCTACGAGTGGCACAAGGCCCATACCCGCCACATCGTGCCGTTCGCCGGCTGGGAGATGCCGGTGTGGTACACGGGCGTGCTCGACGAACACAACGCGGTGCGCCGCGCGGCCGGCCTCTTCGACGTGGCCCACATGGGCGTGTTCGAAGTGAGCGGCCCCCACGCGGTCGAGTTCCTCGACCTGGTGTGCACCAATTACGTCCGCTGGTATGCGCCAGGCGAGAGCTTCTATTCCTACCTGCTCGATCCCGACGGCCGGGTGATTGACGATCTGCTGGTCTATCGTCGGCGCCACGACCTGTTTCAGCTCGTGGTCAACGCCGCCAACGCCGACAAGGATTGGGCATGGTTGAACGCGGTGAACAACGGCGAGGTGCTGCTCGATCGCGCGCGGCCCGATCTGCGCGTGTTGCGGCCGGCCACGTTGCGCAATCTCAAAGATCCGGCAGCCGGCGCCGACATGCGCGTGGACCTGGCGTTGCAGGGCCCGGCATCCCTGCGCATCTTGCAGAGCCTGGCCGCCGACGCGCGCCTGGCCGATCGCCTGGCCCGCGTGCGCAAGACCGGCCTGGTCGAATGCGAGCTGGCGGGCTTCGACCTGATCATCGCGCGCACCGGCTACACGGGCGAGGATATCGGCTACGAGATCTTCGTGCATCCCGAGCGGGCCGCGGCGCTCTGGGAGACGTTGCTGGCGGCCGGCAAGCCGTTCGGCCTCCAGCCGACCGGCCTGGCCGCGCGCGATTCGACCCGCACCGAGGCCGGCCTGCCGCTCTACGGCCACGAGCTGGCCGGGCCGTTCGACATCTCGCCGGCCGGCGCGGGCTTTCCGGGCTACGTCAAGCTGCACAAGCCCTACTTCATCGGCCGTCGCGCCTACATCGAGCGCGAAAAGGCGCGCACGATGCAGGTGGTGCGCTTCCGGATGAATGAGCGGGGCGTGCGCATGCCGAAGACGGGCGACCCGGTGATCAGCCGAAAGGGGCAGGCGATCGGCTATGTGACCAGCGCGGCCGTGGATGTGGACGGCATCATCCTGGGGTTGGCCTATGTCGGCAGCCGCTACGCCCGGCCCGGGGAAGAGATCGGCATCTATGCCTTGCCGCCCAAGCCGCTCATCGAGCGGGCCAACAAGGCCGAGCTGGCGCCCGGCGATCGGGTGAGCGTGCCCGACTATGCGACCGTGTTGCCGCGCTTCCCGGACGGGGCCGAGCGGGCGCATTGGCGCGGACAGGCGGCCTCGGCCGCCGTGGCCCAGGCTACGAGCGAAGAGTGAGATCACGCGCGCGGGTCGGGCGTCCGGCCACCCGGCCCGCACGGCAATCCAGGTTCAGGCGAATTCGCGATGAACTTTAGCCGCGCCCCACGAACGGCATCTTGGTCGCCATCACGGTCATGAAGAGCACGTTGGCATCGAGCGGCAGGCTTGCCATGTAGACTACCGCGCGGGCGACCACCGCGACGTCAATGGTCGGTTCGGGCGCAATCCGGCCGTCGGCCTGGAGCACCCCGCGCTGCATGCGCGCGGTCATTTCGGTGGCCGCGTTGCCGATGTCAATCTGGCCGCAGGCGATGTCGAACGGCCGGCCGTCCAGGGCCAGCGATTTGGTGAGGCCGGTGATGGCGTGTTTGGTGGCCGTGTAGGGCGCCGAGTTGGGCCGCGGGGTGTGGGCCGAGAGCGAGCCGTTGTTGATGATCCGGCCGCCGCGCGGGTCCTGACGCTTCATCAGGCGGAACGCTTCCTGGGCGCACAGGAACGCGCCGGTCAGGTTGGTCTGGACGACCGCCTGCCACTGTTCGAACGTGATCTCTTCCGGCGGCACGGCCGGCGCGCCGATGCCGGCGTTGTTGAAGAGCAGGTCGAGGCGGCCGAACGTCTCTGCGGTACGGCCGAACAACGCGCGCACCGACGCGGGGTCGGTCACGTCGGTCGGCACGGCGAGCGCCTCTCCGCCCCCTGCCGCGGCCGCAGCCGCGACCTGGGCCAGGGCGTCGGCCCGGCGGCCGGCCAACACCACAGTCCACCCCTCGCGACTGAGCGCCAGCGCGGCGGCCCGGCCGATGCCGCTCCCCGCGCCGGTGACGATCGCAATGCGTTTGTGGCCAGACATGGTTCTCCCTCATCCTTTCTTTCGTACGGCTGCGCGCATTTCCAGTCCGGTGGCGTAATCCAACTGCCGCGGCTCGTAGTCGTCTTCCTCGCGCTGGCGGGTCATGCCGTTGTAGTCCCAGGTGACGGGTCGGGCGGTGGTGCGCCAGGGCCGGCGCTCCCAGTAGTAGCCGCGGAACGGGTCGCGCGTGTCGTTCATCCACGCGAGCAGCCGATCGTGGAGACGATCTCGCACGGCTGCATGGTCGGCCGAACCGATCAGGTTGTGCATCTCGAACGGATCTTCTTCCAGATCGTACAGTTCATCGGTCGTGAGCAGGTTGATCACCAGCTTGTAGCGCTCGTCGCGCACCGCGCGGATGGGCTGGAAGCCGCCGAAGCCGTCATGGTCGGTCTCGTAGCGGCCGAACTCCATGAAGAGCGCGTCGTTGGCGGGCTGTTCGGGTCGGCGGAAGACCGGCAGCAGGCTACGGCCCGCCATGGTCTTCGGCGTGGGCAGGTCGAAGAAATCCAGCACGGTGGGCGCGACGTCAATGTGCGAGACTAGCGCGCGCGAGGTGGCGCCGGCCGGCGCCTGGCCGGGCCACCGCACGATGAACGGCATCCGCGTCACCTCCTCGTACATGGCCGGTCCCTTGTTGGTGAGGCAATGCGAATGGAGCAGGTCGCCGTGGTCGGAGGTGTAGATGACCAGGGCATCCGGCGCATAACGGTCAATGGCCTCGATCACGCGGCCGATCTCGAAGTCCACAAAACTGTTACAGCCGAAGTAGTCCGGCGCCGTGATCTCCAGTGCGTCGCGATCCCAATGGAGCATGTCGCCGGCCCAAACCCGGTGATGTTCCGGCTTATCGGCCAACGTATCCCAGACGTTGGGCCGTTTGGGAAAGCGATAGTCCCGGAACAGGCTGGCGTAAGGCTCCGGGCACACGAACGGATGGTGTGGCTCGTCGTAGGAGACGACCAGCAGAAAGTCTTCGGCGCGATGGGCCGCCAGGAAGCGGAGCGCCCGGTCGGAGCAGCGGTGGCCGAAGGTGAATTCGGCGGTCAGGGTGGGATCGCGGTTGAGTGCCGGCGAACGCGAGCGCAACCGCTCCTCCGGCGTCAGCTCTTCCAGGTAGTTGCGCATGTCGTACCAGTAGGCCGGGTCCCAGCCGGCCGGACAGCGGCCCAGCCCGAAGTAGTCGCCGCCGTCCAGGTGCCACTTGCCGATGTAGGCGGTGTGGATGCCTCGGTCGTGCAGCCGCTGGCCGATCGTCTTGATGTTGTCGCCGAGCGGGTTGCAGTTGGCCCACACGCCGTTGGTGTGGGGGAAGGTGCCCGTGAAGAGCGCGGCTCGCGCCGGGGCGCATACCGGTTGGCAGGTGTACGCGCGATCGAAGCGCACCCCCTGTTCGGCCAGCCGGTCGAGGCCGGGCGTGTGCATGTCGGGGTTACCGTAACACCCGACCATGTCCTGGCGTTGGGTGTCGGTCATGATGAAGATGAGTTGGCGTGGTGACATAGGTCGGTCCTGATGCTGGCTGGATGGGCAGATGGGCTCGTCGGTCTGGCCGCGAGCCGAGGTTGAGCATACTACCGACGGGCCTGAATTGTCAAACGGGCCGTTCTGTCGGGCGGCAACTGTCAGCACGATTCCTTGACACGTCTGGGGATTCTGTTACAATAACAAGCGGTCGTTTGGATATCAAGATTGACCGGACAGGAGACACAATCCATGATCAACAAGACCGTCGAAGCTGCGATCAACGAACAGATCAAGCACGAGTTCTATTCCGCCTATCTGTATCTTTCCATGTCGGCGTGGGCCGAGGCCAACAACCTGGCCGGCGCGGCGCATTGGCTGCGCGCGCAGGCCGGCGAGGAGCAGGGGCACGCCATGAAGTTCTATAACTATGTCGTCGAGCAAGGGGGCCGGGTGTTGCTGGGGCCGATCGCCCAGCCGCCGGCCGAGTGGACCTCGCTGCTCGATCTCTTCCAGCAGGTGCTCGATCACGAGAAGAAGGTCACCGCGCTGATCACCAAGCTCTACGAGACCGCGCTGGCCGAAAAGGACTATGCGACGCAGGTTTTGCTGCAGTGGTTCATCAACGAGCAGGTCGAGGAAGAGAAGAACGCCACCCAGATCATCGAGGCGATCAAGCTGGTCGGCAATTCGGGCACGGCGCTCTACATGGTAGATCGGCAGTTGGCCACCCGCAATTGATTCGGGCATAGCCGGCGTATCTGCCGGCGGGAACAGGGGGCAGATCATGAGGGTTTGGAGGCGGCCGCTTCGCCGTTGCCTCCAAACCCTCTCTTTTTCCCTTCTCCCTCAGTTCTGCGCGATACCCCCCAACTTGCTTGATTTTTGCCCAGTTGTGGTATAATAATTTTATTGCGATTCTGTGTTTGCAACGCAGCACGTAATCATTCATCGGACGAGATCGGTGAACGCGATGGAGCCATTCATGCCCAGGATCTCGACATCCCATGCGTCGGCTTTGCGGCCGGACGGTCCTTTTCTCCCATATCCTCTCTGTCTTACATTGGCAAGCCTACAGGCACGGCGCGCACATCGCAGCGGGCCTGCCTGTGCTTTTGCTGTTTGCGGTTTCATATCTACATCTCACAAGGAGGCGAGACCATGAAGAAGTTGTTGTTTGTCGTCAGCATGCTGGTTGTTCTGAGCATGCTCCTCTCGGCCTGTGCGCCGCAGGCCACGCCGGCGCCGGCCCAGCCGGCCGCCAAGGCCGAGCCGACCAAGGCGCCTGAGACCAAGCCGGCCGAGCCGACCAAAGCGCCTGAGCCGACCAAAGCTCCGGCGGCCGCGGCCCCGACCGCGACCGCGGCGCCGCGGCCGACGCCCCCTCCGGGCCGCGTGGTGGTGGAGTTCTGGTATGGCCTGGGCAAGCCGCTGGGCGATGTGTTGGTCAACATCGTGATGGACTTCAACAAGTCGCAAGACAAGTACTACGTAGATCCGATCTACAAGGGCGGCTACGCCGACACGATGAACGCGGCCATTGCGGCCTTCCGCGCCGGCAAGGCGCCCCACATCGTCCAGATGTTCGAGGTCGGCACCGCCACCATGATGGCGGCCAAGGGCGCGATCAAGCCGGTGTATCAATTGGCGCAGGAAACCGGCTGGAATCTCGACCCCAACATCTACATCCCGGCCGTGCGCGGCTACTACAGCGAAGGGGACAAGATGATCTCTATGCCGCTGAATAGCTCGACGCCGATCCTGTACTACAATAAGGACGCCTTCAAGAAGGCCGGGCTGGATCCGGAAAAGCCACCCCAGACCTGGGCCGAGCTGCGCGCCGCGGCGAAGAAGCTGGTGGAGAGCGGCGCGACCAAGTGCGGCTTCACCTTCGAGTGGCCTACCTGGACGCAACTGGAGAACTTCTCGGCGATCCACAACGTGCCGCTGGCCACCAAGGCGAACGGCATGTTGGGCATGGATGCTGAGCTGAAGTTCAACAGCGACCTGCACGTCCGCCATCTGCAAACCCTGATTGACATGCAGAACGAAGGCACGTTCAAGTACGGCGGCCGCGACGGCTCGGGGACGGTGCTCTTCCCCTCCGGCGAGTGCGGCATGATCCATGCTTCCTCGGCGGCCCGCGCCCGCATCAAGAACGAGTCGAAGTTCGATTGGGGTGTCACCTACCTGACCTATTACGATGATGTGCCCGGTGTGCCGATCAACTCGATCATCGGCGGCGCCAGCCTGTGGGTGATGAACTCGCCGGGCCGCACCGCGGAAGAGTACAAGGCCGTGGCCGAGTTCTTCAAGTACATCAGCCGGCCCGAAGTGGACGCGCGCTGGCATCAGGAGACCGGCTACCTGCCGATCACCCATGGCGGCTATGAGAAGACCAAGGCCGACGGCTATTACGAGAAGAACCCGGGCGCCGACCTGCCCTACAAGCAGTTGACGCGCACCCAGCCGACCGAGAACTCGCTCGGCCTGCGCCTGGGCGATATGCCGCAGATCCGCATCGTCGTCTACGAGGAATGGGAGAAGGCGTTCCAGGGCCAGCAGACGGCCAAGCAGGCGATGGATAACGCCGTCAAGCGCGGCAACGAGATCCTGCGCGCGTTCGAGAAGACGTACAAGTAAGCGGCTCGCTTTCCGCTCGGCGCGCGGCCGCGCGCCGAGCGGAACCGCACTGCCGGGGCGCACGGCGATGGGGGGCAGGTGGCCCGGCCTGAGCACGCGCAAGCCCAGGTCGCGGTGCCCGACCGTGCGCTCCGGTCCCGGCGAGGGACCATGAGGATGTCGTCTCTCCGAAAGGAATACGATGCAACGCCGCGTAATCTTCAACAATCGCATCTTGCCTTACTTCCTGCTTTTGCCGCAGCTCATCATCACCACGGTTTTCTTCTTCTGGCCCGCGGCCCAGGCCATCCAGCAGTCGGTCCTCAAGCAAGACCCATTCGGCCTGCGCACGCAGTTCGTGTTTCTCGATAATTTCCGTGTGGTGCTGAGCGACCCCCTCTATCTGGAAGCCTTCCAGGTCACCATCGTCTTTTCCCTGGCGGTCACCCTTTTCGTGATGACCGTGGCTTTGTTCCTGGCCGTGATGGCCGATCGCCAGATTCGCGGCGCGCAAACGTATAAGACGCTGCTGTTGTGGCCCTATGCGCTGGCGCCCGCGGTGGCCGCGGTGCTGTGGAACTTCATCTTTCATCCTTCCATCGGCATCTTCGGCAAGGTGCTCAACAATTGGGGGCTCCATTGGGATTATCAGCTCAACGGTGCACAGGCGCTCCTGCTGGTGATCCTGGCTTCGTCCTGGAAGCAGATCGCCCATAACTTCCTGTTCTTCCTGGCCGGGCTGCAATCCATTCCGATCGCCGTGGTCGAGGCGGCCACCATTGATGGGGCCAACTCGTGGCGGCTCTTCCGGCGGATCCTCTTTCCCCTGCTTTCGCCGACCACCTTTTATCTCCTGACCATCAACATGGTCTTTTCGTTTTTCGATACCTTCGGTGTGATCCACGCGCTCACGCACGGCGGGCCGGGCCGGTCTACGACCACGCTGATGTATAAGGTGTACATGGACGGCTACGTCAATCTGAATCTGGGCCATTCGGCCGCTCAGTCGGTCATTCTGATGATCATCGTGAGCGGACTCGTCTGGCTGCAGTTCCGCTCGATGGAAGGCAAGGTGCATTACGCATGAGCGCCAGGCAAATCCGTAATCTCCCGGTCCATCTCGTTCTGATCATGGCGGTGATCCTGTTCGCGTTCCCGGTCTATCTGGCCTTGATCGGCTCGACCTGGGATGCCGGCGTCATCGGCCGCGGACAGATGCCCCTGACGCCGGGGCCTTTGTTGATTTCCAACTACACGAACGCCTTGACGAGCGGCCAGGGCGGCCACATCACCGGCTATCCGGTGCAGGTTCTGCTCTGGAACAGCGCCAAGATGGCGCTGGCGATTACCATCGGCAAGATCGTCATCTCGATCTTGTCGGCCTATGCCATTGCCTTCTTCCGTTTTCCGCTCCGCTCGTTCTTCTTCGCGCTCATCTTCCTGACGTTGATGTTGCCCATCGAGGTGCGCATCGCGCCGACCTACAAGGTGATGAGCGATCTGGGGCTGATCAACAGCTTCGCCGGCCTCACCGTCCCGCTGATGGCCTCGGCCACCGGCACGTTGCTCTTCCGCCAGTTCTTCTTGACGATTCCCGACGAGTACGTCGAGGCGGCCAAGGTGGACGGCGCGGGGCCGATGCGCTTCTTCTGGAGCATCGTCCTGCCGATCTCGCGCACGAATATCGCGGCGCTCTTCGTGATCCTGTTCATCTATGGCTGGAATCAGTACCTGTGGCCATTGCTCATCACGACCAGCCGCGATATGGAGACCATCGTGGTCGGCATCGTCAAGATGATGGGCACCGGAGAAGCGCAGACCGACTGGAACCTGATCATGGCGAGCACGGTGTTGGCGCTCTTGCCGCCGGTGTTGATCGTGATCCTGATGCAACAGTGGTTCGTGAAGGGGCTGGTGCAGACGGAAAAATGAGCGCCCAGGGACGTCAAGGTCACGCATGATGAGTCAGACGATTCGCCTGTTTTGGACCCTGGGCCTGTTGGCGCTGGTGCTTGTGGCCGCGACATGCAATGGTCCGGCTGCCCGGCCGACGCCGCAGGCCACATCTCAATCCTTGCCGCAGGAGACGGCTACACCGATGGGTACGAGGACTCTGAACATTGCCCACCGGGGCGCGCGTTCGTTGGCCCCGGAAAACACCCTGGCCGCGGCCCGTAAGGCGCTGGAGATCGGCGCCGACATGTGGGAGCTGGACGTGGCCATGACGGCCGATGGCGTGCCGTTCCTGGTGCACGACGACACGTTGGAACGCACCTCCAATGTGAGGACGGTCTTTCCCGATCGCCGGCCCTGGAGCAACCATCTCTTCACCTGGGCCGAGGTGCAACAGCTCGACTTCGGGTCGTGGTTCGTGGCGAGCGATCCGTTCAAGCAGATCGCGGCCGGGCAGGTGTCGCCGGCCGAGCTGGCGAGCTATCGCGGGGAGAAGGCGCCCAGCCTGCGCGAGGCGCTCGTCTTCACGCGCGGGCACAACTGGCGGGTCAATGTGGAGCTCAAAGATCTGAGCGGCACGGCCGGCGACGCGACGGTCGTCGAGAAGGTCGTGGCGCTGATCGAGGAGCTGGGCATGGCCGATCGGGTGCTGATCTCCTCCTTCAACCATAGTTACATCGAGCGCGTCAAGCGGGCCAACCCGGCCATCGCCACTGCGGCGCTGGTCGAGCGGGCCGATCCCGATCCGGTGGCCTTGCTGAAGCGGCTCAATGCGCAGGCCTACAACCCGCGCAACGGCCAGATTGCGCCGGCCGAGATCGGCAAGATTCGCGAGGCCGGCTTCGACGTGTACATCTGGACGGTCAACGACGAGGCGACGATGCGCCAATTGATCGCCGCGCGCGTCAGTGGCATCTTCACCGATTTTCCTCAGCTCCTCAAGCCGCTGGTGGCATTGTCTCAATAGCCCGACCTGGCCCGCTGAATGCCTGCCCTGGCCCCTGGCCTGGCCGACAGGCCAGGGGCCAGGGAATTCGGGGCGAAGGGGCCGGGGGCCGCGCTGTCGGCCTGCGCCGACAGCGCTCCGTCGGCGATTGCCTTGTGTTAACCGGACCTTACACGCTCCAAGGCCCTGTTTCCCTCTCTTCCGGCTATCTCCGCTGGATGAGCGGCAGATAAAGCTTTGCGGATAGAGTCGGCGTCGCCGTCGCGGTGGCCGTCGGCGTCGCGGTCGGCGT
>JBBIKA010000055.1:0-20384 GCA_037445695.1 Chloroflexota bacterium | reverse complement strand
GGAGAGCGGGGGCCGGGGGGGTGAGAGAGGTAAGGCGGCCGAAAAAGTAAATTCTCGGCTGACAAAGCCCTACGCCCCGATTTCTCAGGGCAGGTTCGTTGTTTATAGTGGCCAGGAGTCAGTGATCATGTCTCGATCCCGTTTTGACCCGTTCGCGGCACGGGCGCTCTTGCCCGGCGTCGAGCGGCCGATCTACTACTATCGTCTTGCCGCTCTGGAAGAGGCCGGCGTCGGGCCGGTCTCGCGGCTGCCGTTTTCGATCAAGATCCTGCTGGAAGCCGTGTTGCGCCAGGTGGACGGCTTTGCCGTCACCGAAGAGGATGTGCGTCGGCTGGCGCACTGGAACCCGCGCGACCCGGCGCCGGTGGAGCTGCCCTTCAAGCCCGCCCGCGTCGTGATGCAGGATTTCACTGGCGTGCCGGCCGCGGTGGACCTGGCCGCCATGCGTTCGGCCATGGCCCGACTGGGCGGCGATCCGAAGCGCGTCAACCCGCTCATCCCCGTGGACCTGGTGATTGACCATTCGGTGCAGGTGGATCGGTTCGGCACGCGCGACGCGCTCTTCTACAACGCCGAGCGCGAGTTCGCGCGCAACCGCGAGCGCTACGAGTTCCTCAAATGGGGCCAGGGCGCCTTCGCCAACTTCCGCGTCGTTCCGCCGGCTACGGGCATCGTTCATCAGGTCAACCTGGAGTATCTGGCCACCGTCGTGCGCCTCGCACCGGAAGACGATGGGGCGTCGTCGGTGGCCTACCCGGATACCGTCGTCGGCACCGACAGCCACACCACCATGATCAACGGCCTGGGCGTGTTGGGCTGGGGCGTCGGCGGCATCGAGGCCGAGGCGGTCATGCTCGGCCAGCCGATCTACATGCTCACCCCGCAGGTGGTCGGCTTCAAGCTGACCGGCGAGCTGCCCGAGGGCGCTACCGCGACCGACCTGGTGCTCACGGTGACCCAGATGTTGCGAGCCAAGGGCGTGGTGGACAAGTTCGTCGAGTTCTACGGCCCCGGGGTCGGCAAGCTCAGCCTGCCCGATCGGGCCACGATCGCCAACATGGCGCCCGATTACGGCGCGACGATGGGCTTCTTCCCGGTGGACGACGAGACCCTCAGCTATCTGGCCGGCACCGGCCGCGATCCGGCCCTGATCGAACTGGTCGAGCGCTATTGCAAGGCGCAGGGCCTGTTCCGCACCGACCAAACGGCCGATCCGATCTTCAGCGATACCCTGGAGCTGGATCTGAGCACCGTGCGGCCCAGCCTGGCCGGGCCGAAGCGGCCGCAGGATCGCGTGGGCTTGAACGAGGTGCGCGACAGCTTCCGCCGGGCCTATCCCAACGCCCGCTCTGCGGCCCCGGATGGCCCGACACATGGCTCGGTCGTCCTGGCGGCCATCACCTCGTGCACCAACACCAGCAACCCCGGCGTGATGGTGGCCGCCGGCCTGTTGGCGAAGAAGGCCGTCGAGCGCGGGCTGCGCACCAAACCGTGGGTGAAGACGAGCCTGGCGCCCGGCTCGAAGGTCGTGACCAGCTACCTGGAGCGCAGCGGATTGACCCCCTACCTGGAGGCGCTCGGCTTCCACATCGTCGGCTATGGCTGCACGACCTGCATCGGCAACAGCGGCCCGCTGATCGAGGAGGTGGCCGCTGCGGTGCGCGAGAAGGACCTGGTGGTGGCGGCCGTCATCTCGGGCAACCGCAACTTCGAAGGCCGCGTGCATCCCCAGGTGCGCGCCAACTATCTGGCCAGCCCGCCCCTCGTGGTGGCCTATGCGTTGGCCGGCACGGTCGAATGCGATTTGACGCGCGATCCGCTGGGCGTAGATGGCGAGGGCCGGCCGGTCTACTTGCGCGACATCTGGCCGGGCCAGGAGGAGATCCGGGCTGCCATTGCGGCCACCCTCGGGCCGCAGTTGTTCCGCGAGCAGTACGCCGATGTGTTCACCGGCAACGAGATGTGGAACCGGATCGCGGCGCCGACGGGCGATCTGTTCGCCTGGGACGACGCGCGCAACACCTACATCCATGAGCCGCCCTTCTTCGCCGACCTGACCTCAGAGCCGGCCCCGGTGGCCGACATCGGCCCCGCGCGCGTGCTGGCGCTGCTCGGCGATAGCATCACCACCGATCACATCTCGCCTGCGGGCACCATCGAGCCGGATAGCCCGGCCGGCCGCTATCTGCTGAGCCTGGGCGTGCCGCCGAGCGAGTTCAATCAGTACGGCGCGCGGCGCGGCAACCACGAAGTGATGATGCGCGGCACGTTCGCCAATATCCGCATCCGCAACAGGCTGGTCCCCGGCGTCGAGGGTGGCTACACCGTGTATCTGGGGGCCGGGGGCGCGGCGCAAGGCACGGAGGTCATGCCCATCTACGACGCGGCAATGGCCTATCGGGCCGCCGGCATCCCCACCATCGTCATTGCCGGCAAGGAGTACGGCACCGGCTCCAGCCGCGATTGGGCCGCCAAGGGGCCCTTCCTGTTGGGGGTCAAGGCGGTGATCGCCGAGAGCTTCGAGCGCATCCATCGCAGCAACCTGGTCGGCATGGGCGTGCTGCCGCTCCAGTTCCTGCCCGGCCAGAACGCCGAGACCCTGGGCCTCACCGGCTTCGAGACGTATGAGATCCGCGGCCTGGCCGGCGGGGAGATGCGGCCCAGGCAACATCTCGTCGTGCGTGGCGTCGCGGCCGACGGCAGCGTCAAGACCTTTGAGGTGGTCTCGCGCATTGACACGCCGGTCGAAGTAGAGTATTATCGGCATGGCGGCATCTTGCAGGCGGTCTTGCGCCAGATGATGAAGGCGTGATGCGAATTGAAGAGGGAAGAATGAGGGTTTAGCGGCGGCGGTGAAGCCGCCGCCGCCAAACCCTCATGATCTCTCCCTTCCCTGCCCTGGCCGCAGGCCAGGAGAGGGAAGGGAGAAGGGTGAGGCGACAGTTGTAGTTTGGATTAAAGGATTTGTATGGCATACACAAAGATCTTTGTTCCATCCGAAGGCGAGCGCATCACGGTGCGCGAGGGGAAGTTGCATGTGCCCGATCATCCGATCCTGCTCTGGATCGAAGGGGATGGCATCGGGCCGGACATCATGACCGCGTCCAAACGCATCTGGGATGCGGCCGTGCAGAAGGTCTACGGCGGGCAGCGCAAGATCGCGTGGATGGAGATCTACGCGGGCGAGAAGGCGGCCCGGCTCTACGATGGCGATTACTTCCCGGCCGAAAGCCTGGAGGCCATCCGCGAGTTCATGGTGGGCATCAAAGGCCCGTTGACGACCCCCGTCGGCGGCGGATTCCGCAGCCTGAACGTGGCGCTGCGCAAAGACCTGGACCTGTACGCCTGCATCCGGCCGGTCAAGTGGTATCCGGGGGTGCCCAGTCCACTGCGCCATCCCGAACAGGTGGATGTGGTGATCTTTCGGGAGAACACCGAGGACGTCTATGCCGGCGTCGAATATCGGGCCGGCACGGCCGAAGCGGCGAAGGTGGAGAAGTTCCTCAAGGAAGAAATGGGCGCGCAATTCTGGCCCAACTCGGGCATCGGCATCAAGCCGATCAGCGAGTTCGGCACCAAGCGGCTGGTGCGCAAGGCGTTCCGCTACGCGCTGGAGCATGGCCGCAAAAGCGTGACGTTCGTGCACAAGGGCAACATCCAGAAGTACACCGAGGGCGCGTTCATGCAGTGGGGCTATGAGGTGGCCAAGCAGGAGTTCGGTGACGTGACCATCACCGAGCAGCAGCTTTGGGACGAGTTCGGCGGCAAGGCGCCCGCGGGCAAGATCGTCGTGAAGGATCGCATCGCCGACATCATGTTCCAGCAGATGCTCCTGCGGCCGGCCGAGTACGACGTGATCGCCACGCCCAACTTGAACGGCGATTATCTGAGCGATGCCGTCGCGGCCGAGGTGGGCGGCGTGGGCATCGCGCCGGGCGCCAACATCGGCGACTACCTGGCGGTGTTCGAGGCGACGCACGGCACCGCGCCCAAGTACGCCAATCAGGACAAGGTGAACCCGGGCAGTCTGCTCCTGTCGGGCGTGATGATGCTGGACTATATCGGCTGGAGCGAGGCCGCGCGCGCGGTGGAGGCGGCCTACACCCGCACCGTGGCCGACAAGATCGTCACCTACGACTTCGCGCGCCAGATGGAGAACGCGCGCGAGGTCAAGACCTCGGAGTTCGCGTCGGCCGTCATCGAGCGACTATAAAGGGTTTCCATCACATGGGCGAGAGGACCGCTGACGTGCAGGCCAGTTTGCACTGGCTGCTCGAGCGCGAGCAGAAAGCCTATCAGCTTCGCGAGCGCCGACGCCAGGCCGCGGTGCAGGCTCTGCGCGCAGCGATTGCCTCTGTCGCATCGGATTATCCCCAAGTGCGTCGCGTATTCCTCTTCGGCTCGGCAACGCGTCCCGGTGGATTGGGCGCCGCATCTGATCTGGACGTGGCCGTCGAAGGGACGTTGAGCGCCGAGGAGTTTTTCGCGTTCTGGCGGGACCTGGAGCGTACGGTAGATGTCGGGCCGATTGATCTGGTGGAACTGGATCGTCGCGATGTTTACTTCGCTCAGCGCATTCGGGAAACGGGGGAGCTGATCTATGAAAGAGAAACTCCTGGTCCTCAGGGCTGATATCCAGGCCGACCTCCAGGCGATTGGGGATATCTACGCGGCGCTTGATCGAAGGCGATCGGAACTGGACGACGAAGATGAACGTATCGTGGTTGCCTATTACTTTCATAACCTTTACTCGGCGTTTGAGAGCATTTTTCAGCGCATTGCGGAGGTGTTCGGTAATCATGTCTCTGAACGTGGCGGATGGCATGCAGATCTGTTGCGTCGGATGAGGCTGGACGTCCAGGGCATGCGTCCTCGCGTGATCAGTGATGAGGCTTATGATTGTCTGGATGAGTTGCGTCGGTTCAGGCATCTATTTCGTGGGGCATATCGGTTGCGTTTGGATCCCGATCGCTTGAGAGTTGTGCAAAACAAAGCGCAGAAACTGCGCGCGATTTATCGGGATGATCTGGAGCGGTTCATGGCTTTTGTCGAGGATCTACTGCGCACCGCCTAGCTCCAGTGCTTTGTTAGGCGGCATGATCGCAATTGTACAGAACGGGCATGATAGAATTATCACCTGGAGCAGAACAACGACGAAGACACAGCAAACCCAAGCAGAGTTGGTGAAGGCCATCACTGACATTGCTGAAGCAATACCACTGGCGCGAGCAGTGCAGCTTTATCAGTTCGCGCTTTTTCTCAAGACGCATCCGCTGCCCGCCGAAGACACATTTGAGGAAATTGCGATAGATGAGGGACTGTGGGATGCGCAATTTGCGGCGACTGACAGCGATGAGTTGGCTGCACTGGTAGCAACAGTCGAAGCTGAGATCAACGAAGGTCAAACGCTGCCGATGTTTGATGAACATGGCGAATTCATCGAGCACCGATGAAGTCACAAACGACTCAATCTTTCTGGAAATATTACTGGGCGTTACCTTCAGATTGCTCAAGGCGGATACGGTTACTTGGTTCTGGATTGGCACCCACGATGAGTATGACCGTCTCATCAAGTGAATGGTGATTCTCTGCCGAATTTTTGTTGACCGAGGTCCGACCCATTGACCCTGACTTTGTGGCCCGTGACATCGTCGTCATCCTTCATCGTAGATGATCGGTCGGTGGCTGAGCGGTCGGTTTTCCGGCCGGATTTTCCGCGTGGCGGCGCGCATCGCGATCTCGCAGGTCGCGGCGTCGCCACGTTTTGCTTAACCGCGCCCGGCAAGGAAGCCGCTTGGGTGGTCGGCGATTTCAACGGCTGGAACCCGGCCGTCACGCCGATGCACACCGACGGCAACGGCTATTTCTGGGTCACCGTGCCCGTGGCCGGCCGCGTGCGCTATCAGTTCGTGGTGCCGCAGGACGAGAGCGGCAAGCGCGTATGGGTGGCCGATCCCTACGCGCGCGAGATCGTGTGGGATCGCTACGGCCCGAAGGCGGTGTTGGCCGACGATCCGCCCTATGTGTGGCACGATGAGGATTGGCGCCGGCCGGCGCTGCGCGATCTGGTCATCTACGAGCTGTGCGTGCGCGATTTCGCCGGCGAGAAGCGGAACCACCAGGATCGCTTCGGCACCTTTGCCGGCATCCTCCAGAAGCTGGACCATATCGCCGCGCTCGGCGTCAACGCCATCGAGCTGATGCCGATCTCCGAATTTCCCGGCGATAGCTCGTGGGGCTACAATCCGGTCTTCTACATGGCGCCGAAGCATCTCTATGGCCGGCCGGCCGATCTCAAGGCGCTGATTGATGCGGCCCACCGTCGGGGGATCGCGGTGATCCTGGACATGGTCTTCAACCACGCGTGGCCCGATCAGCCCTATTATCGGATGTATCCGCCCCTCTTCGGCCCCAACGGCGAGCCGTGCGAAGATCGCAATCCGTTCTTCCACCATCACAACAACGGCCATGCCAACGGCTGGGGCGGGCTGGATTGGGATCATGCCTCGCCCTGGACGACCGCCTACATGCAGGACATCGTGCGTTTCTGGCTTCAAGAGTACCATGTGGACGGCTTCCGGTTCGACTGGCTGGGCGGGGTGGAATATGATCCGGCGCGGCCCGAGCGCGATTCCTTCGATCCGTTCATCGGCATCGCGCCGATCGCCCGCACCGCTCGGGAGATACAGCCCACCGCCTATCTGATCGGCGAATACTGGCCGATCCACGGCACCAATCCGGCCAAGACGGCCGCCCGGCTGGTGCACGAGACCGAGATTGATGCGGTCTGGAACGGCGCGTTTCACCATGCCCTCGAAGCCTGTCTCTTCCAGACCTGGCAATGGGAACGACAGGACATGCCCGCGGCGCTGGGCGGCTTCCGTCAGCAGGGCTTCACCCGCGGGGATCAGGTGATCAATTACGTGGTGAGCCACGACGAGCGCCGGCCCGAACACGAGATCCAGTTCTGGGGCGCGCATATTGCCTGGTGCGATCCGGCGCCGGAGCCTTTTGCCAGTCGCTGGGAGCTGGCCTTGCGCAAGGCCCGGCTGGGCCTCGTCGCCCTGTTGACCAGTCCGGGCGTGCCCATGCTCTATGCCGGCCAGGAGTTCGGCGAAGATAGCCCGCGCACGATCGAGTTCTGGCCGCTCGATTGGCAGAAGCTGAAGCTGCCGCAGGGCCAGGAGCAGTTCGCGTTTTATCGGAAGCTGATTCACCTGCGGGCCGGGCATCCAGCGTTGCGCTCCGATCATATCGAGTATTATTGGGATGATTTTCCGCGCTTCAAGGTGTTGCGCTACAAGCGCTGGGACGGCAACGGCGACGTGGTCGTCGTCGGCCTGAACTTCGATTGCGTCACGCAACGCGTCGGTCTGGGCTTCCCGCACAACGGCCCCTGGCACGAGGTGCTGAGCGACGCGATCGTGCCGGTCGAGGGGTACTGGCGCGATTTCGACGTGCCGCCCTGGAGCGCGTTGGTTCTGGTCCCCGTCCGCCCATGAAATGGGCGGGCTGACGCTCGCGTCACGTGGATGCGGCGCGGCGTTTGACGGGCCGCGGCAAGATGGGTATAATCTCGCCAATGGCGCAAGAGCTTAGAGCGCGGAATTTCTTTCGTTTTATAAGGAGGCCGATGAATGGCTGATTTGGAAGCTCCATCTGCTGAGGAGACGACCCGACGCAAGTTCCTGTCCGGCCTGATCGGCGCCGTGGCCGGCCTGGTGAGCACGTTGGCCGCAATTCCTGCCATCGGCTATCTGGTCTCCCCGGGCCTGAAACGGGCGGCCGGAGGCAACTGGCTCAACCTGGGCCCGGTCGCCAATGTGACCCCCGGCGTGCCCACCCCCTTCAAATGGACGCGGCAGGTCGAAGACGGCTGGGTGAAGACCGTCCAATCGGGCACGGCGTATGCCGTCCAGCTGGAAGGCCAGGAGCTCAAGGTGTTGTCCGATGTGTGCACGCACCTGGGCTGTCGCGTCGTTTGGAACCAGGAGCGGCAGGTGTTCGCCTGTCCGTGCCACGAGGGCTTCTTCGCCGCCGATGGCCGGGTGATTTCAGGTCCGCCTCCCAGACCTCTGAACACCTTGTCTTATCGCATCGAGAATGGCCAGATTCAAATCCGCCTGGAGGCATAGCCGTGGCCGATGCTCCCACACCGCAAGCCGGCAAAGCACAAGCGCTCTTCCACTGGCTCGATGAACGGGCCGGCCTGAGCACCATCTGGCGGACGATCTTCGCCCGCCCTGTCCCCAAGACCAACTGGTTCTATACCTTCGGCAGCGCCACCCTGATCCTGGCGCTGTTGCAGGGCTTCACCGGCATGTTGTTGACGGTGTATTACGTGCCGTCGCCCGACAAGGCCTACGACAGCATTCAATACATCATGAGCGAGGTGGCCTTCGGCTGGTTGATCCGCGGCATGCATCACTGGGGCGCGACGTTGCTGGTGGTCCTGGTCTTCCTCCATATGCTGAAGGCCTTCTTCGTCGGTGCGTATAAGTATCCGCGCGAGATGACGTGGTTGACAGGTGGAGTGCTGCTCCTGTTGGCGCTGGTGATGGGTTTCAGCGGCTACCTGCTGCCGTGGAACCAGAAGGCCTATTGGGCTACCACCGTGGGCACCAATATCGTCGGCGCGGTGCCGCTCGTCGGGCCCCTCTTGCTGCGGATCGTGCGCGGGGGCCAGGAGGTCGGCGCGGTGACGTTGGCCCGCTTCTACGGCCTGCACATCTGGTGGGTGCCGGCCATTGCGGCCGCGGTGATCGCCATCCACCTGTACCTGATCATCCGCATCGGCATCACCGCGCCGCCCGATCGCGATGAGTGATGTGAAGCGCTGAAGGGATGCAGCCATGAACGCCGAAGAAAAGAAGCGCTACCTGGAACGCTACAAGGAGAAGAAGGCCGAGGGCGAGCTCTTCTGGCCGCACGCCATCGCCAAGGATGCCGTGGTGTCGCTCGGCGTCTTCATCCTGTTGATCTGCCTGGTCGTGTTCGTCGGCATTCCCAACGAGCCGCCGGCCAATCCGAGCGATACGTCCTATATCCCGCGGCCCGAATGGTACTTCCTGTGGGCCTTTCAATTGCTCAAGTACTTCCCGGGCCAGCTCGAAGGGGTGGCCATCCTGGGCCTGGGCGTGGTGATCATGGTGGGGCTTTTCGGCCTGCCGTTCTTCGACCGCAACGCCTGCCGCCATCCGCGCAATCGGCCGGTCGCCACGACCGGCATGATCCTGATCGTGCTTGGCCTGATCGTGCTCACCGTGCAGGCGGTGGTCACCACGCCGGCCTCCGAGGCCACCGATGGGGCCATCGGCGCGACGAAGGCCGAGAAGATCGCGGCCGGCGGCGAGCTGTTTGCGGAGCATTGCGCCGAATGCCACGGCGAGAACGGCGAAGGCGCCGAGTTGAAGGGCCAGGCGGGCGAAGTGACCCGGCCGCTCAATTCGGATGACTTCCTGGTCGGCCATTTCGACGATACCATCGCCCAGATCATCCGCTTCGGCCAGCCGGGCGAGGGGATGCAGGCATTCGGGGTGGCCTACGGCGGGCCGTTGACCGACCAGCAGATCGCGGCGATCATCGCGTTCATGCGTTCGTGGGCCGAGCCGGAAGAGGAGCCGGCCGGCGCCGAGGCCGCGGCCGCCGAGCTGGCCAAGATCGAAAACCCGAGCTTTGCCAAAGATGTGAAGCCGATCTTCGACAAGAAGTGCGTCAACTGCCACGGCAAGCGCCTGAAGGGCAATTACAATGTCATGACCTACGAACAGGCGATGTCCAGCGGCGACCATGCGCCGAACATCATCGCAGGCGATGCGGCCAACAGCACGCTGCTCAAGATGTTGCGCGGCATCAAGACCGAGGCCGGCGGACAGATGCCGCCGGGCCGGCCGCTGAAGAAAGAACAGATCGAGCTGATCGAACGTTGGGTCAATCAGGGCGCACAGAACAACTGACGAGGGGAACCCATGAACCAGCGCGGACGTGTGACTTTGGCTCAATTCCTGGCCTATCGCGGGGGCCAGCCGATGGTGGCCTGGTTCCTGCATCGGCTCACCGGCATCGGCATCTTCCTCTTCGTGGGGATGCATGTGTTTGCGGCGTTCCTGCTGTACGGCGTGACGGGCGGCACGGCGAATACGGTCGCCAACGCGGTGACCGACTTCTATGAGTCGCGGCCGGTGCAGATCTTCGTGCTGTTCGCCGTGCTCTATCACGCCTTCAACGGCCTGCGCATCGTCATTCTCGACATGTGGCCCGGCCTGCACCGCTTCCACCGCGAGGCGATGTGGGTGCAATGGGCCATCTTCCTGCCAGTGTTCCTGATTCCGGCGTTCCTGATCGCCTTGGGCGTGAAGGTCGGCTAGGGGCCGCTCCCCGAACCGGGCCGGTTGCGGCTTGAGACCGAATCATTTTCGAGGGAGGCGTTCATGACCACACAGGCGCGAGCCTTGGGCCGTTCCCGAAGCAAGTTCGAGCTCTACATGTGGTTCTTCACGCGGGTGTCGGGCCTGCTGATGTTGTTGCTCGCCGCGTACAGCATCATCTACGCGAACCTGATCGGCGGCCGCGGGCTGATGGATGCCGGCGCCCAAACGCGCTGGGCGTTCTTTCCGATCTCGTTCCACGTGACTTCGAGCAAGGTCGAGGTCACGCCCAACTTTCAGAATGCTTTCTGGCAGTTTTATAGCCTGTTGCTCTTCACCTTCGCGGCGACCCACGGGGCCAACGGCATCCGCGTGATCCTGGCGGATTACGTGCGCCGGCCGGTGTTGCTGGCGTGGCTCAATGCGCTGCTCTTCATCCTGTGGCTGAGCGTGTTGGCCGCGGCCGTCTATCTGATTTTTGTCGCGCAGGGCGCATAAGGAGTCGGGTAAGGCATGATCCACCGTTTTGATGTGATTGTCGTAGGCGCCGGCGGCGCCGGCCTCATGGCCGCCTTGCACGCTTCGGCCCGGGCCAAGACCGCGGTCATCAGCAAGCTCTATCCGGTGCGCTCCCATACCGGCACCGCCCAGGGCGGCATCGGCGCCGCGCTGGGCAACATGGAAGAAGACCATCCCGAATGGCACATCTTCGACACGATCAAGGGCTCCGACTACCTGGCCGACCAGGACGCGGTCAAGATCATGTGCGAGGAAGCGGTCGAGATGGTGTACGACCTGGAGCACATGGGCCTGCCGTTCGATCGCACGCCCGATGGCCGCATCGCCCAGCGCCCCTTCGGCGGCCACACGAACAACGTGACCAAACAACCGGTGCGCCGCGCGTGTCACGCGGCCGACCGCACCGGCCACATGATCCTGCAGACGCTGTATCAGCAGTGCATCAAGAACAACGTCGTCTTCTTCGACGAATACCAGGTGCTCGACCTGCTGGTCAACGACGAGGGCCGCGTGGCGGGCGTGACCGCGCTGCATATTGACAGCGGCGAGCTGCACGTCTTCCACGCCAAGGCGACCATCTTCGCCACCGGCGGCTTCGGCCGGCTCTGGAAGATCACGTCCAACGCCTACGCGTTGACGGGGGACGGCGTGGCAATCGCCTACCGTCGGGGCATCCCGCTGGAAGACATGGAGTTCTACCAGTTCCATCCGACCGGCATCCTGGGGTTGGGCATTCTGTTGACCGAGGGGGTGCGCGGGGAGGGCGGCGTGCTGATCAACGGCCTGGGCGAGCGCTTCATGCCCCGGTATGCGCCGACGGTGAAGGACCTGGCGTCGCGCGACGTGGTTTCGCGCGCGATCTATCTGGAGGTGCGGGCGGGCCGGGGCATCAACGGCAAGGACTACGTATACCTCGACGTGCGCCCCGAGACGGTAAACAAATACTTCGAGCAGGACGGCATCAAGAACCCGGACGGCACGCCCAGGCGCATCACCGCGCAGGACATCCGCCGCAAGCTGCCCGACATCTCCGATTTCTGCAAGACGTATCTCCAGCTCGATCCGATCAAGTCGCCGCTGCCGATCCAGCCGACGGCCCACTATGCGATGGGCGGCATTCCCACGAACGTGAACGCCGAGGTGGTGGTGGACAGCCGCAACACGGTGCTGCCCGGCTTCTATGCGGCGGGCGAGTGCGCGTGTGTGTCGGTGCATGGGGCCAACCGCCTGGGCACCAATTCGCTGGTGGACATCCTGGTTTTCGGCCGTCGTGCGGGCCAAAATGCGGCGGCCTACGTGGCGCATGCCGATTGGCCGGCGTTGCCGGCCGCGGCCGACGGCCCGGCGCGGGCCGCGCTCGACGCGATCCGGGGAGGCACCGGCCGCGAGGTGGTGGCGCAGATCCGCGCCGACCTGCGCGCGTTGATGATGGACAATGTCGGCGTCTTCCGCACCGAGGCCCTGTTGGCCGAGGCGCTGAGCAAGCTGGCCGATCTGAAGGAGCGCTACCGCCGCATCTCGATCATGGACAAGGGCAAGCGTTGGAACACCGAGCTGCTGGAGGCCTGGGAGCTGGGGTGCATGCTCGACCTGGCCGAGGTGACCGCCCGGGCCGCGCTGACGCGCACCGAGAGCCGGGGCGCGCACTTCCGCGAAGACTTCCCCGAGCGCGATGATGTGAACTGGCTGAAGCATTCGCTGGCCTATCGGGAGGCCGATGGCCAGATCCGCATGGACACCAAGCCGGTCACCCTCGGCCTGTATGAGCCGGCCAAACGCGTGTATTAACGAATGGGAGCGCGAGGATGAAGGTAAAGGTCAAGGTTCGCCGCTTCAACCCGGAACAAGATCGCCGTCCTTACTGGAGCGAATACACGGTGGAGGCAGAGCCAACCGATCGGGTGCTCGATCTCCTGGTGTACATCAAGGGCTATCTGGACGGCACGCTGACCTTCCGTCGTTCGTGTGCGCATGGCGTCTGCGGCTCCGATGCCATGGTGATCAACGGTCGCAATCGGCTGGCCTGCAAGGAACTGGTGAAGGATACGGGCCGCCAGGTGGTGGTCGAACCGTTGCGCGGCCTGCCGGTGGTGCGGGATCTGGTGGTGGATATGGAGCCGTTCTTCCGCAAGTACCGCTCGATCCTGCCGTTTTTGATCAACGATGAGCCGCCTCCCTATACCGAACGGCTCCAGAGCCCTGAGGCCCGCGAGCGCTTCGACGATACGACGAAGTGCATCCTGTGCGCGGCGTGCACGACCTCCTGTCCCAGCTTTTGGGCCAACGATAGCTATGTCGGCCCGGCGGCCATCGTGCAGGCCCATCGCTTCATCTTCGACGATCGCGATCGCGGCGCGCAGGCCCGCCTGGCCATCCTGGCCGAGGCCGACGGCGTCTGGCGCTGCCGCACGATCTATAACTGCGTGGATGCCTGCCCGCGCGAAATTGACATCACGACCGCGATCGGCGAGGTGAAGAAGCTGATGCTGGTCGAAGGCTGAACGTTCGAACGTTTGAACGTTCAAACGTTCGAACGTTCTAACGTTCAACCTCCCCGATCATGGACCATGGCCCCGCCCAGGTGATCCGCACGTTGGCCAGCTTGCCGCGCCAGTCGCCGGCATCGGCAAAGAAGACCAGCTTGTTCAGCCGCGTGCGGCCCCGCCATTTGCCTTTGTGCAGGTCTTCCACCAACACCTCGACCGTCTGGCCGATGAAGCGGCGGTTGATCTCGCCGACGATCTGCTCCTGGAGGCGATCCAGCGCCTCCCAGCGGCGCTTCTTCTCCTCCGGCGGCACGTCGTCGGCCATGCGCCGCGCGCTGACGGTGCCCGGCCGCGGGGAGTACATGGCCAGATGCGCCTTGTCCAGCTTCAGCTCGGCCAGGAGGTCGTAGGTGCGCTGAAACTGGGCGGCCGTTTCGCCCGGAAAGCCGACGATGATATCGGTGTGCACTGCGGCCGTGGGAATCATGGCGCGAATGTGATAGACCAGCCGCCGATAATCTTCGCGCGTGTAGCCGCGCTTCATGTTGGCCAAGACCTCGTCATCGCCCGCCTGGACGGGCACCTCGATCTGTTCGCAGACCTTCGGCAGCTCGGCTACGGCCCCCAGGATGCGGTCGGTCATGTAGTTGGGATGGCTGGTCAGGAAGCGAATGCGCCAGAGCCCTTCGATCTCGTGTACGGCCCGCAGCAGGTCGGCCAGGTCGGGCCGTTGGCCGGGAAAGTCCTTGCCGTAACGATCCACGATCTGGCCGAGCAATGTCACCTCGCGCACGCCCTGCGCGACCAGGCCGCGCACCTCGGCCACGATCTCGTCCAGCGGCCGGCTGCGCTCGACCCCGCGGCGATAGGGGATGATGCAAAAGGTGCACGCATGCGAACAGCCGTAGACGATCGGCACGTTGGCCGTCACCGGCGCGTGGCCGTGGAGCGAGATGTGGCGAACGCTCTGGAGAAGGGGGGGATTGGGGGTTGGGGATTGAGGAGAGGGCGCCGGGATCAGGCCGATGGCGGCCGCTTCGGGGCTGGCATCATCCTGAAAGGCATGGCGCGCGCTGGTCAGCTCCTCTTCGAGCGCCTTTCCCTCATCTTCCCTCTCGGCCTCGACCTCTACCTCGCCCTTAACCTCGGCCTCAACCTTAGCCTCCGCTTTGGCTCCTGCCTTCTGAAGGTAGCTGACCAGCGGCCCCGGCTCGGACGGCGGCAGGAAGACGTCCACGAACGGGAAGCGCTGGGCGAGCGCCGGGTTCGGCTTGATGCCGACCAGGCATCCCATCAGCGCGATGACCCGGTGGGGGTCGCGGTCTTTCAGCGGCTTGAGGGACCACAGGTGGCCCACCGCGCGGTCCTCGGCGCTCTGGCGCACCACGCAGGTGTTGAGCACGATGACGTCGGCTTGCTTCGGGTCGTCGGTGGGCGCATAGCCGAGCGCATCCAACTCGGCCGCCACGCGGCCGGAATCGGCCTCGTTCATCTGGCAGCCGATGGTCCAGATGTGATAGAACTTCATGAGATGACCTCGGATTTTTCTTTGGCCAGCGCCGCGATCACTTCGGCCGGCTGAAGCGCCTCGCGGCCGGCTAACACCGGCCGCAGAAATTGGCCGGTGTACGATTTTTCGACGCGCGCCACCTGTTCGGGCGTGCCCTCGGCGATCACCCAGCCGCCGGCATCGCCGCCTTCAGGCCCCAGGTCAATGATCCAGTCGGCGCATTTGATCACGTCCAGGTTGTGCTCGATGACGACGACCGTGTTGCCTTGATCCACCAGCCGCTGGAGCACCGTCAGCAGCTTCTGGACGTCGTCGAAGTGCAGGCCGGTGGTCGGCTCGTCCAGGATGTAGAACGTCTTGCCGGTGGCCCGGCGGCTCAGCTCCTTGCTTAGCTTGACGCGTTGCGCCTCGCCGCCCGAAAGCGTGGTGGCCGGTTGGCCCAGCCGGATGTAACCCAGGCCAACCTCTTGCAGGGTGAGCAGTTTGTTGCGGATGCTCGGGATGTGCTGGAAGAACTCCAGCGCCTCGTCCACGGTCATATCCAGCACATCGGCGATGCTCTTGCCCTTGTATTTGATCTCCAACGCCTCGCGGTTGTAGCGCCGGCCGTGACAGACTTCGCACGGCACGTACACGTCGGGCAGAAACTGCATCTCGATGCGGATGATGCCATCGCCCTGGCATGCTTCGCAACGGCCGCCCTTCACGTTGAAGCTGAAGCGGCCGGCCTTGTAGCCGCGCATCTTGGCCTCGGGCAGCTCGGCGAAGAGATCGCGGATCTCGGTGAACAGGTTGGTGTAGGTGGCCGGGTTCGAGCGCGGGGTGCGGCCGATGGGCGATTGGTCAATGTTCACGACTTTGTCCAGATGTTCGATCCCTTCGATGCCCCCGTGTTTGCCCGGCCGGTCCTTGGCCCGGTACATGTGCTGGTTGAGCGCCTTGTACAGCACTTCGTTCACCAGCGATGATTTGCCGCTGCCGCTGACGCCGGTGACGCAGATGAACTTGCCGAGCGGGAAGCGCACGTCAATGTGCTTGAGGTTGTTCTCGCTGGCGTCGCGCACGATCAGATACTCGCCGTTGCCCGGCCGGCGTTGGCGGGGGATGGCGATCTGCTTTTCCCCGCGCAAGTACTGGGCGGTGAGGCTGTCGCTGCACTGCATGAACTGGGCGGCCGGCGCGGAGCAGACGACGTAGCCGCCATGCTCGCCGGCCCCCGGCCCCAGGTCTACGATCCAGTCGGCCGCGCGCATCGTCTCCTCGTCGTGTTCGATCACCAGGACGGTGTTGCCCAGGTCGCGCAGGTCGAGCAGGGTGCGGATCAGGCGGGCGTTGTCCCGCTGATGGAGGCCGATGCTGGGCTCGTCCAGGATGTAGAGCACGCCCATCAGTTGCGAGCCGATCTGGGTGGCCAGGCGGATACGCTGCGCCTCGCCGCCTGAAAGGGTGGCCGCCATCCGGTCGAGGGTCAGGTAGTCGAGCCCGACGTCCACCAGGAAGCGCAAGCGGGCGTGCAGCTCCTTGAGGATCTGGCGGGCGATGGTGTACTCGCGTTGCGAAAGGGGCGACGCGGCCGGCACCTGTTCCGTCGAGCCGATGTGGCGGGTGGTGGAGATGAGGGATTGGAGGTTGGGGGATTGGGGATGGTCCTGGGCAACCCCTGCCAGTTTCTCCACCCAGCGGATCGCCTCGGCGACCGAGAAATGGCTGACCTGGTCTATGTTGAGGCCGGTGATGGTGACGGCCAGCGCTTCGGGACGAAGGCGTTTGCCGCCGCAGGTGGGACAGGGCCGGCTGGTCATGTAGCGCTCCAGCTCGCTGCGGATATAGTCGGAAGTGGTCTCCCGATAGCGCCGTTGCAGGTTGGGGATCACGCCTTCGTAGGTGGTTTGAAAGCGACGGTCGTGGCCTTCTTGATTGGCATAGCTGACGACGATCGTGTCGCCCTTTTTGCCGCCGTAGAGGATGATGTCCATTTGATGCTTGCTCAGCTCGGCCACCGGCACGTCGAAGGGGATGTGATAGTAGCGGGCAACCGCCTCAAGCATCGAGTGGTAGATCGTCTGGGTTTCGCGGTCCCAGGGTTTGATGGCGCCATCGGCCAGGCTCTTGGTGCGGTCGGGCACGATCAGGTCGGGGTCGAACTCCATCTGGCTGCCCAGGCCGGTGCAGGTAGGGCAGGCGCCGTGCGGGCTGTTGAAGCTGAAAGTGCGCGGTTCGATTTCGGGCAGGCTGATGCCGCACACGGGGCAGGCGAACCGCTCGGAGAAGAGGCGGTCCCTGGGCTGGCCGGGGTCGGTTACGTCCGAGACGAACATCACGCCGTTGCCCAGCCGCAACGCGGTCTCGACGCTATCGGCCAGCCGCGTGCGCAGGTCGTCGCTCGCGACCGGCTCTCCGGCTTCCGGCCCGGGATGCCTGACGACGAGCCGATCCACCACGGCCTCGATCGTGTGGTTCTTATAACGGTCCAGTTCGGGCGGGTTCTCGACCTCATACATCTGGCCATCTACCCGCACGCGCACGAAGCCGGCCTTGCGCACGTCTTCGAAGACCGCCTTGTGCTCTCCCTTGCGATCCATGATCAGGGGTGCCAACACCAGCAGTCGGCTCCCGGCGGGATATTCCAGGATGCTATCCACCATCTGCTGGACGGTCTGCGCGCTGATCTCGCGGCCGCACTTGGGGCAATGCGGGATGCCGATGCGGGCGTAGAGGAGGCGCAGATAGTCGTAGATCTCGGTGATGGTGCCGACGGTCGAGCGCGGGTTGCGCGAAGCGCCGCGCTGATCAATGGAGATGGCCGGGCTGAGCCCCTCGATCTGATCCACGTCCGGCTTTTCCATCAGGCCGAGGAACTGGCGGGCATAGGCCGAGAGAGACTCGACATAACGTCGCTGTCCTTCGGCGTAGATCGTGTCGAACGCCAGCGACGACTTGCCAGAGCCCGACAGGCCGGTGATCACGATCAACCGATCGCGCGGGAGCTCCAGGTCGATGTTTTTCAGGTTGTGCTCGCGTGCGCCGCGCACGATGAGCTTGTCTTGAGACATGTCTGGCCTCGTTTGAGGTGAATAGAACGCATGTGCGATTACAGTCTAGCACATTTTGAGACGACTGGCAAACCATCATTATAGCATTGAATGGGTCGGCGGGCTAATTCGATCCGCGCCGTAACTGCTCACCGTTATCCCGCGAATTGCGCCTGGGGAGCGGACCCTCACCCCCGACCCCCTCTCCCGCCAAGCGGGAGAGGGGGCGCCCTGTCAAGAACGGGGTTTTGCGGCGGCTACGCCGCCGCAAAACCCATTTTTAGTTACCCCCGCTCTCCCCTTTTAGGGGAGAGCGGGGGGATGAGGGGTGAGAGGGGTAACGCAACCGCAAGAGCGCCGGCCGCCGGCCTGTTACCTGCGACTTTAATTACTGTGGCTTCTTGGGTTTGGCGCTCGCGGCGAGTTCACTTATACTATCTTGAAAATAAATAGCTTACGTGCCAGGGGCACTTTCAAAGTGCCTGGCACGTAGAGCGGCCTGGCACGTCAAGTCCTGTTCCATCGAAGACACAGCAAGGACCCAACGCAATGCGCATCGCCGACATGAATTGGATGCAGGTCGAGACATACCTGCAACACGATGACCGCGCCGTGCTGCCGATCGGCAGCACCGAACAGCACAGCTACCTCAGCCTGGCCACCGATAGCATCCTGGCCGAGCGTGTGGCGCTCGACGCGGCCGAGCCGCTCGGCATTCCGGTCTTTCCGGTGCTGGCCTACGGCGTCACGCCCTACTTCCGTCACTTCCCCGGCTCGATCTCGCTGCGCGTGACGACCCACCTGGCCGTGCTGCGCGACATCCTGGATAGCCTGGCGGCCGGCGGCTTCCGGCGCATCCTGATCGTCAACGGCCACGGCGGCAACGCCGCCGCGCAACAAGGCGCGCTGGAGTGGGCCGCCGACCACCCCGACTGCAGGGTGAAGTTCCATAACTGGTGGAACGCGCCGCGCACCTGGGCCAAGGTCCAGGAGATAGATCCGATCGCTTCCCACGGCTCGTGGATGGAGAACTTCCCCTGGACGCGGCTGCCGGGGATCGCGCTGCCGGCGGACCCGAAGCCGCCGGCCGACCTGGCGCACCTGCGCCTGCTGCCGCCGGCCGCGCTGCGCATCTATCTGGCCGACGGCAACTACGGCGGCCTCTATCAGCGCAGCGACGACGAGATGCTCGCCATCTGGCAGGTCGCGGTGGAGGAGACGCGGGCGCTGTTGACCGGAGATTGGGGTGCCATATGAAGCTCTTGATCTGGGGGGCCGGAGCCATCGGAGGCACTCTGGGCGCTTATCTGGCCCGCGGCGGCCATGACGTAACGTTCGTGGATATCGTCGAGGAGCATGTCGCGGCGATCAACCGGCACGGCCTGCGCATTACCGGCCCCATCGCCAACTTCACCGTGCGGGCGCCGGCCTTCACGCCCGACGCCTTGCAAGGCAAATGGACGGCCATCATCCTGGCGACCAAGGCCCAGCACACGGCCGAGGCCGCGCGGGCGCTCGCGCCGCATCTCAGTCGAGTCGGCTACGTGCTCTCGGCCCAGAACGGCCTGAACGAGCTGATCATCAGCCAGTTCGTCGGCCCTCAGCGCACGATGGGCGCGTTTGTCAACTTCGGCGCCGACTATCTGGAGCCGGGGGTCATCCACTACGGCGGCCGCGGCGCGGTCGTGGTGGGCGAGATTGACGGCCAGATCTCGGCGCGGCTACGCACGCTGCACCGCGTGCTGCTCGAATTCGACGATCAGACGATCCTGACGACGAACATCTGGGGCTACCTGTGGGGCAAAATGGCTTATGCCGCCATGCTCTTTGCCACCGCGTTGACCAACGAGCCGATCGCCGATTGCCTGGCGTTGCCGGCCTATCGTGAGCTCTTCATCGCCCTGGCCCGCGAGGTGCTGACCGTAGCAATCGCCTTGCGCGTGCAGCCGGAAGGGTTCAACGGCTTCGACCCCGCCGCCTATCTGCCGGAGGCCGATCCCGCGGCGGCCGAGCGCTCGCTGGATGCGCTGGTGGCGTTCAACCGTGGCTCGGCCAAGACGCACAGCGGCATCTGGCGGGACCTGGCCGTGCGCAAACGCCGCACCGAAGTGGATGCCCATCTCGGGATCGTGGTCGCGTTGGCCGCGCAGGCGCGCGTGCCCACCCCTCTCCTTGACCGGCTGATCGAGCTGATCCATCAGATCGAGGAGGGCACGCGCGCCCAGGGACTGGCTACCCTCGACCTGCTGAAGGCCGAACTGGATAAACGGGCACCGGCCGGCCGAACATAGCGTTTTGTTAGTTTAGATTTAGCGCTTTGCCGCATTGATCCCGCCCCTTGAGAGGGGTAGGGAGAAAGCAGGAGGGGGTTTGCGGGCGGCGAAGCCGCCCGCCGCAAAACCCTCATCCATCATCCCCCCCTCTCCCCTGGCCGAAGGCCAAGGGGAGAGGGGGGACAAAGGGGGTGAGG
>JBBIKA010000054.1:18425-20408 GCA_037445695.1 Chloroflexota bacterium | reverse complement strand
CCGAGCAGCTTTTCACCCGCCTGGCGGTATAGTCGAAAAGTGCAAAGATAGTATTGGTAGATTGGTCGCCTTATGGGCTAGAAAAAGAAAACACCCAGTTACCAATCTACCAGTTTTCCAACTTCCCAATCTATCCCCGCAACAAATTCACATCCTCGATATTCGTCGTATCCCTATGTCGCACCACCGCCATCACGATCGCCAACCCCACGGCGACCTCGGCCGCGGCGACCACCATCGCCATCAGGACGAAGATCTGGCCGTTCAGTCCCAGGAAGTGCAGCGACAGCGCGGCGAAGGTCAGATTGACCGCGTTGAGCATCATCTCCACCGACATGAAGATGATCAACACATTGCGCCGGATCAACACCCCGACGACGCCGAGGGTGAAGAGAATTGCGCTGAGGATCAGGTAATAAGATGTTGGAACCATATGGTCTACCAATGCTCCCTCATTCTGGCTCGCGCGGCTCGAGAACCAATTTGATGCCGTCGAGGATTTCGCGCACCCGTTTGGCCGAGAGCGTCCCTACGTATTCGTCCAATTGATCTCTGTCCACCGTAAAGATTTGCGACACATTGACGACACTTTGCTTGGGCAAATTTGCTTCACCGCTCTCGAGCAGTACATTGCCAGGCGCGGCCGCCCGCTTGAGGTTCGAGGTTAAGGCACAAACCACGACCGTGCGAATTCGACTGTGATTGAACAGGTTGTTTTGGATCACGACGTGTGGATGCCGGTAGTCAGGCTCAGAGCCGGTTGGGTCTCCCAGGTCAACCCAATACACGTGTATAACCTTGAGTTCACCCGACGTCAATACCTTACAAGTACAAAGGACCTGGCCTTCGGACGTCATTTATCGCTCTTCGTGCCGTCTCGCCAACACCACCGCGCCGATCATCCCTACCAGCAGCAACACCGACGTCATCTCGAACGGCAGCAGGTAGTCGGTATAGAGCGCGCCGGCGATCGCCTCGACGCTGCCCTGGCCGAACGCGGCGGCCGTCCCCTGTCCCGCATGAAGCTGACCGGTGATCAGGCCGTAGCTCACCCCTGCGAGCAGCAGCACCGCCAGCACGAGCGCCGCGATGCGCGGCCATCCCAGCAGGGCGAGGAAGTGCGGCGACGCCGCCTTGTCTACTTGTCTACTTGTTTCCCTATCCCCCGCCCCAAGCTCCCCGCCGCCGATCAACATGACGACGAACAGGAACAGCACCACGATCGCGCCGGCGTAGACGATGACCTGCACCGCGGCCAGAAACTGCGCCTGGAGCATGATGTACAGGGCCGCCAGCGTCGCGAAGTTCAGCAGCAAGAACAGCGCGCTGTACACCGGCTTGCGGCTCGAGATTACGCCCAACGCGGCAACAACAGCAATCGCAGCAAATACAATGAAAAGAAACATGGCTACCTCTGGTCTTATCTATAGCCGACCAATCCCCAATCCCTAATACCCCGCCCCCTTACTCCGCCCTGATCACCACATTCGGCGTCTTCGGATTCAACAACTGCTCTTTGGTCAACAAGAACCCATCTCGGTCGTACACCGCCAGCTCGAAATCGTGGCCGAGCACGATCGCCTCGACCGGGCAAGCGGTTTCGCAGTCGCCGCAGAAGACGCAGCGCATCAGGTTGACCTCGTACACTTTGGCGTAGCGCTCGCCGGGGCTATGGGGATGCTCCGGATCGTTCTCGGCCGCCTCCACGTGGATCGCGCCGGTGGGGCAGGCCGCCTCGCACAACATGCAGCCGATGCACCGCTCCAGGCCGTTCTCGTAGCGCCGCAGCTCATGCCGCGCGCGGAAGCGCGGGTAGACCGCAATCGGCTGTTCGGGATATTGCACCGTCAGCGGCCCGACAAACAACGCCTTCAACGTCACGCCCATCGCCTGGACGACCGCGGCTATTCCTTTGAAGACTGTGTTCACATTCGACATGCAGCAACTCCGTACTGCGTATTGCACCCAACTTCCTTGTCTACC
>JBBIKA010000054.1:8894-18325 GCA_037445695.1 Chloroflexota bacterium | reverse complement strand
TTCCTTGTCTACCCGTCTACTTGTTCCTTGTCTACCCGTCACACCATCACCACCAACACTGCCGTCACCGCCATATACACCAGCGACACGGGAAACAGGAACGTCCAGCAGAAGCGCAAGAGCTGGTCATACCGCGGCCGCGGGACACTGGCAGACGCCCAGATGAACAGAAAGACCATCGCCAGGACTTTGGCGGCGAAGTAGAACAGCCCCAGAATCGGGAACTGATCTACAAACGGCCCGCGCCAGCCGCCGAAGAAGAGGGTGACCGCCACGCCGCTGGCGCCCAGGATGTGCAGGTATTCGGTCATATAAAAGAGCGCGAACTTGATGCTGCCGTACTCGGTTTGAAAACCGGCCACCAGCTCGTTTTCGGTCTCCGGGAAGTCGAACGGCTTGCGGTTCGTCTCGGCCAACATCACGATGAAATAGAGCGGAAAGGCCGCCAGCAGCCAAAGCCTCAAGTACCACGGGATCGGCGTCGAGGGCGTGACGATCTGATTCAGGTTCAACGTGCCGTAGATGAGCAGGATCGCGATCAGCAGGATGCCCATCGGCAGCTCATACGAGAGCATCTGGCTGCTGGTGCGCAACGCGCCGAGCAGCGAGTACTTGTTGTTGCTGGCCCAGCCGCCCAACACGATGCCGTAGGTGCCCAGGCCGGCCACGGCCAACACCCACAGGATGCCGATATTCACATCGGCCACCACCAGCGGGATCTCCTTGCCGAACAGATAGATCGTCGGCCCCACGGGCACCACCGCGAAGATCAGCAGTGCGGGCGCGATCGCCAGCGCCGGCCCGAGCACGAAGAGGACTTTATCGCTATAGCTGGGCACGATCTCCTCTTTGAAGATCATCTTGAGCGCATCCGCGATGGGATGGCCCAGCCCGAACTTCCACGCCCGGTTCGGCCCGATGCGCTGTTGGAAGCGGCCGATCAGCTTGCGCTCGAACCACGTCAGGTACGCGAAGCCGGTCAGCAGGACGACGACCAGCACGACCGATTTGATCGCCGGAATGAGTATCAGGTTGATCCAATCCATGAGTTAGTCCGTAAAGTTGGTAGATTGGTAGATTGGTAGATTGGTAGATTGGTAGATCGGTAGATCGGTCAATTGGCGATTCTACAACACATGATCCATTCGGGAAGAGCCATGTCTCTCTTCCCGCTCGATTTCACGGCTTCAGGCAGACTTGAGATTGATCGCTACTGGCCCCTCATCTTGCGCGCGTAATATCTCCGCGGGCAGGCCGGGCAGGTTGGCCGGAATCCAGGCCGTGCCCCGCTGCACCGACGGATCGGCCCTCAGGGCTAAGATCACGCTGCCGTGAGGCGAAGTCACGGTCACCTGCGCACCCTCGACCAGCTTGGCGACCGCCAGATCCTCCGGATGGAGCGCCACAAACGGCGCCGGCGTCAGCTTGCGCACCTGTTCCGCCGCGTATTGCATGAAGAGGCCATCGTCCCAGAGGAACGGGCCACTGACCAGCAAAAAGCTGCCGGGCTTGGGATAGGGGATGGGGGATGGGGGATTGGACACTCCCCAATCCCTAATCCCTGATCTCAAATCCCGCGCCGACCACTGCACGCCGCCCTCGCCCAGCGCGTCCCAGCGCAGCGCCGCGTAGAAAGGCACGGCTTTGCCGATCTCCTCGAGCACCGCCTGGGCGTTGAGGTAATTCCACGGTTTCGGCGCGGGGCCAGCCTTGGCCCTGACGCGTTTCTTGCGCTTCCAATCGGGCAGATCTGCGGCTTTGGTTGTCTCGGTGCCTTCAAACGACTGGACGGCCAGCCACTTCTCGGCCAGTGCGGCCAGGATTGCCCAGTCAGGCTTGCTCTCGCCAACCGGCCGGATGCCCTGCGGCCCGCGCTGGACGCGGCGCTCCAGGTTGGTGTAGGTGCCGTCGGCCTCGGCGAAGCTACACGCGGGCAACACCACATCGGCCAGTTGCGCGGTCTCGGTGAGGAAGAGATCCTGGACGACCAAGAAATCGAGCTTGCGCAGCGTCTCGGCCACGGCCGGTAGGGCTGCGGGGTTGTCGCCCATCACCAAGAGCGCCCTGACGCCTCCGCCGATCATCTGGACGTAGGGTTGGCCCGGCTGGGCCGGCGGCTGGACGCCCCACAACTTGCCCAGGCGATCGCGCACGGCCGCATCCGACACGGCCGCGTAGCCCGGCAACGTATCGGGCAACAGGCCCATGTCGCGCACGCCCTGCTCGTTGGCGCCTGCGCCGACGTAGGCCAGCTTATCGCCGTGCCCCAACGCGGTCGCCAGGTTGAACAGCGCCGCCACGGTTGCCTTGCCCCGCTCGCCCCTGGCCGCGTCCGGGCCATAAAGGAAGAGGGGGAATTTGGCCGCGGTGAGCAGCTCGACGGGGATTGGGGGTTGGGGATTGGGGGTTGGGGATTGGGGATTGCGGGCATCTGCTTTTCCCTTCGCGGCCTGCGTCCGGCTTTCTGCTTCCTGCTTCCTGATCCCCAATCCCTGCTCCCTAACCCCCTTCACCCCCGCGACCAGCTCACCCAGCAGCGCGGCCTCGTTGCCCGGCAGCACCGGCAGATAAGCGCCTTTGTCCGGCGTATAGCGCGCCAGCTCGATGCGCCGGCCGTTGATGATCAACAGCTTCGCGCCTTTGCGCAGGACGGCCCGCTTAATGTGCAGGTCGAGCACCGGCGCGGCCTCGCTCGGATCAAAGCCGACGAGCACGATCAGGTCGCTGCGGCCGATGTCCGCGATGGCCGAGAGGCCCGTCGGCCAGGCGCGCACGGCCGAGCCGCCCGCGAAGTCCACATTGTTCGTGCCGATCAGGCCGCGCAGGAGCTTCTGGAACAGATAGGCCGCCTCGTTGCTGATGCGCGGGGACGCCACTCCACCGACCGCGGCCGGGCCGTGCGTATCCACCACCGCGTCCAGCTTCTCGACGATCCGGCTCAGCGCCTCGTCCCAGGTCGCCGCGCGCAGCGTTCCGTTATCGCGTACCAGCGGTGTCTTCAGCCGCTCCGGGTGATCCACGAACTGATGGACGAAGCGGCCCTTGTCGCAAATCCATTCGTCGTTGACGGCCATGTTCTCGCGGGCGACGACCCGCCGCAGCTCGTGCACGCGCTCGTCCAGCCGCAGGTTGCAGCCGACCGGACAATGATTGCAGATGCTCGGCGTCTTGCGCAGCTCCCAGGGCCGATAACGGAAACGGGCCACCCGGTTGGTCAGCGCGCCGACCGGGCAGATGTCAATGATGTTGCCCGAGGTCTTGGCATCCAACGGCCGCTCCGGGAAGGTGTCAATGCGCGTCTCGCCCCCGCGCTCGAAGAGGCCGAGCTGCGGCTTGTCTTCCCACTCCTCCAGATAGCGGATGCACCGCCAGCACAGGATGCAGCGCTCCTGGTCGAGCAGGATCAGGTCGCTGATGGGGTAGCGCTTGTTCTTGTGGCGCTTCGGCTCGACGAACTTGCTGACGCCGGGGCCGTACTCCATCGTCTGATCCTGCAGTGGGCACTCGCCGCCTTTGTCGCAGATGGGACAGTCGAGCGGGTGATTGATCAGGATGAAGCCCAGGTTGGCCTCGCGCACGGCCTTCACCTGCTCGGTGTTCGTGCGCACGACCATCCCCTCGGCCACGCGCACGGTGCAGGCGGTGTCGAGCCGGCTGCCGCGCGGCCCGACGAACTCGACCAGGCACATGCGGCACGCGCCGAGCGGATCGAGCTTGGGGTGCGAGCAGAAGACGGGTATTGCAATGCCGGCTGCTTTGGCCGCATCCACCACCAGCATTCCCGCCGGCACGGTTACTTTGATATCGTCAATGGTCAGAGTGACCTGATCGGGCATGACAATCCTCGAATGGGCAAATTGCAGAAAAGTGATTATGCAGCTTTCTTGGGCAACCAAATGAGCTGCAGAGATGGCTCCAACTTCTCAAGAGCCTCGATTTCTGGGTCGCCCGTCATCAACGGCACCTGCATTTCCAAAGCCAACTGGATTGCAAAAGCATCCGCCATAGCGATCGGGAAACGCGCTTTGAGCCGGCTAGACTCGAGCACACGCTTACGAGTAACTTCCACTACAGAAAGCGGAATTACGCCCCGCAAGGCATCGTTCCAAAAACCATCTGCCCGGCCTGCACCCTTCTTCCGATAGATCTGGTAGTAGACTTCGCCCAGGTTGATGAGCGAGACGAAGCACTTTTGCTCACCCTGAACCTGGGCTTGCTGCAAATAGCTTTCAACCTGGCCGGCGCCTGCTTCATCCTGGAGCCAGACCATCAAAGCAAAGGCATCAAGGCATACGCTCACGCTCGACCTCTGCTGCATGCTCCGCCAGATGCTCTGCCAGGGCATTGGTGCCGGCCAGCTCGCCGCGCCATCGCTGCCAGCCCGCTGCGCGTTCTGCGGGCAGCGGCGTCAATTGCACAGTCCGATCTTTGAGCGAGATTTCAAGCCTGTCCCCTTCCTGCAAGCCTAACTTTCGCCGAATATCCTGAGGCAACACGATTTGCCCCTTGGAAGAAAGCGTTACCGTCTGCATCTCCCACCTCCACGATTGTCTTACTTTGATTGTAAGACGACCGAGGCGGTTTGTCAATATCTCTGCGATCTATCTCGGCCACGTGCTGGGCCCCTTCAAAGGTGCCCGGCGTCTATCCGTTCCTCGCCGACGGCGCACCGGCCCTTTCGGAAGCGGCAGTTTGCTGGCCACCGCTCCAGCGCCAACCGCGAGAGATGCGTTCCAATCCCCAGTACTGTCGAGCAAGGGTCACCAGACGCTTCAGTTGTTCGTATATATCGGCTGCATCGAAAAGCACCCAGGCATCTTCGACGATTTCGCAGTAAAAGGGTTCACCGGCTTTGACCTTAGCCTCCACCTCTTGCCACGTTTTCACCACCGGCTGGACAAAGCCGTCGCTGCATGCATAGACGGTCTCCCAGGAAACCGGCCGATCGAAAACCACCAGCACATCGGCATCACTGTATTGAGTGAACTCACCTGTCGCTACCGAGCCGAACAAGAGCACCAGCAAAGGCTTCAGCTCACGCACCTGCGCAACAAAGCGCTCCACCGACGGCCAATGCGGGTAATTACTCTGTGTCTGAGGCCTGGACACAGCTCCGGACGAATTCGAGCACTGCAATGCCATGGGCCAACACCCTTTCGGCAGTTTCCTGATCATAAAACTCAGCCGGATACCCGGAGTCAAAGCCGTTCGGATAGCGCGGCTGGATATAATGCCGATCCAACTCGCGCACCTTCGGCCATAATTCATCCGGCACAGTCACATGCTTCCTGGCTTCGCTCAATAGATGGAGCAACGTATGACCTCGTTCCTCCTGATTATGAAAGCGCAATAACGCCTTGAGCGCCTTCTCTGCACCCTGTTGCGCCTGGAAAGCCGTCCACTCGTAGTTGCCCGCCACCAGGCTATCGTGCGCGGCTTTCAAGTCACGCTGCGCCTGCAGCAGCCAGTCCTGGTAACGACGGCTCATCCTGTCACCTCTCCCCCATGTGCTGTTCAGCGCTCATGTCCAGGTCGGCGGCCTTTTCTCTACCATACATCGCCCATCGGTGTCATCTTCTGTGCGTCGGCGCGTTGTACTTCTCCTCCAGCGGCAGGGCCGGCTCGGTGACGCCCGAAGGCGCGCCCACGTCGGGCCGATAGATCGGCCGGATCGGGATGACCGGCTTCTCGGTGGCCGCGGCGATGGCCGCATCGAACTCGCCGCGGAACTTGGCCAGGTTGCTCTGCAGGCCCCAGACCGCCGCGTAGCCGAACGGGCAGAAGCTCTTGCCGCCGATCATGTCGGTCAGATAAAGCATCAGGGCGATGTCGTCCACGCGGCCTTCGCCTCGCTCGATGCGCTCCAGGATCGCCTCCAGCCAGGGGACCCCCTCGCGACACGGCGTACACTTGCCGCAGCTTTCCTCACGGTAGAAGGCGACCGTGCGCCGCGCCACCTCCACCAGGCTCTGGTTCGCGCCGATGACGATCACGGCCGCGGAGCCGAGCGCCGAGCCTTGTTTGGCGACGTTTTCATAATCCAGGGGGGTATCGAGCTGGCTCGGATCGAGCAGTTGGACCGACAGGCCGCCGGGGATCACCGCCTTCAGCTCGCCGGCGTCTTCCGTCAGGCCGCCGCCGTACTCGTAGATCAGCTCGCGCAGCGTTGTGCCGTGCGGCAGCTCGTAGAGGCCAGGGCGCTTCACCTGGCCGCTCAAGCAGAACAGGCGGAAGCCGGTGCTCTGCGGCGTGCCCCACTGCTTATACCAGTCGGCCCCGCGGCGCAGAATGTGCGGCACGTTGGCGATCGTCTCGACGTTGTTGACGATGGTCGGCTTGCCGTAGAGGCCCTCGACGGCCGGGAAGGGCGGCTTGAGCCGCGGGTGGCCGCGATAGCCCTCCAGCGACGTGAGCTGGGCCGTCTCCTCGCCGCACTCGTATGCGCCCGCGCCTCGATGGACCACCACCTTCAGCTTCTTGCCCGTGCCGAAGATGTTATCGCCCAGGAAGCCCTTCGCTTCGGCCTCGGCGATCGCGCCCTCCAGTCGCTGCGCGGCAAAGTAGTATTCCCCGCGCACGTAGATGAACGCGCGTTCGGCCTCGATGGCGTAGCAGGTCAGGATGATCCCTTCGATAAGCTGATGGGGATCGTATTCCAGAATCATGCGGTCTTTGAAGGTGCCCGGCTCCGACTCGTCGGCGTTGACCACCAGGTAGCGCGGGTACTTGCCCGCGGGCAGAAAGCTCCACTTCTGGCCGGCCGGGAAACCTGCGCCGCCGCGGCCGCGCACGTTGGCGGCCTTCACTTCGTCAATCACCTGTTGCGGCGTCTTGCCGCCGGTGACGACCGCCCGGGCCGTCTCGTAGCCGCCATCGGCGATGTAGGTCTCGATCTTGTGCGAATCGGGCTTGTCCACGCGGGCCAGCAGGAAGTTGGTGTCGGGCCGGCCGCCGTGATGGTAAGGGCCCAGGGGCCAGCGCTCGCAGGTGTCGAAACCGTGGCCCGACGCGATCAGCGCCAGCGCCTCGTCCAGCTTTTCGGGCGTGTGCAGCTCCTCGAAATAGCGGATCTTGCCCGTGTACTTCTCGGTGCACATGAACATCGGCGCAGTGGCGCATGCGCCCAGGCACTCAACCCGGCCGAGCGAGAACTTGCCATCGGCCGTCGTCTGGCCGAAGTCAATGCCCAGCCGCTCCTTGAGCAGGTCGGCCAGCTTCAGCGCGCCGCCCAACATGCACGGTACGTTGTCGCAGATCTCGATGTGATATTGCCCCGGCTCACGGTGGGTGTTGTACATGTGATAGAAGCTGGCGAACTCGGCGACCTCAGTCGCGTCGAGGTCGAAGAGCGCGGCCACCTCGGCCAGCACGTCGGCCGGCAGCCAACCCACTTCGCGCTGGGCCACATACAACGCGGGCCCCAGCGCCGAACGGGGCACGGGGTAACGGGCCTGGAGCGCCCGGATCTCAGCTTTAGCTTTCTCGGAGAGCACTCATTCCTCCGCACTATCTGACGGGTTGAAGTCGGCCTGGCGATGAGCTACCTGTACGGCCTACCGATCCACATCTCCCAATACGATATCTATGGAACCGATGATCAGCACCAGGTCTGCGATGAAGCCCCCGCGGGCGAGCAGATCGGTGGATTGCAGATTGGCGAACGACGGCGTGCGCATGTGCAGCCGATACGGATGGGCCGTGCCGTCGCTGACGATGTAGAAGCCCATCTCTCCGCGCGGGTTCTCGACGCACTCGAAGACCTCGCCCTTCGGCGGCGTATAGCCCTCGGTGTTCAGCTTGAAATGATGGATCACCGCCTCCATGCTGGTGTCGAGCTCCTGGCGCGGCGGCAACGCCATCTTGCGGTCGGCCGTCCAGACCGGGCCATCGGGCAGGTTCTTGAGCGCCTGCTCAATGATGCGCAGGCTTTGCTTCATCTCCTCGATGCGCACCAGGTAGCGGGCGTAGGTGTCGCCCTCGGTGGCGGTCGGGATCTTGAAGTCGTAGTTCTCGTATCCGCTGTAGGGCCGCGCCTTGCGATAGTCGAACGCCAGGCCGGTGGCCCGCAACATGGGGCCGGTCACGCCCATCGCCAGCGCCTGCTCGGTGGTCAGCTTGCCGACGCCGACCGTGCGCGCCTTCCACACGGGGTTGTCGGTGACCATCCGCTCGTATTCCGCGATGCGCTTGGGGAAGGTGCGCAGCACGTCCTGGACGCGCTCGACGAAGCTGAGAGGCACGTCGCGCCACAGGCCGCCGGGGCGGATGTAGGAGGTCGTCATGCGCGCGCCGCTGACCAGCTCCAGGATGTCGAGGATCTGCTCGCGCTCGCGGAAGCAGTACATCAGCAGCGCGTGGCTGACGCCCGCGGCGTCCATCACATGGGTGCCCAGCCAGAGCAGGTGCGAGGCCAGACGCTGCAGTTCGGCCATGATGACGCGGATCACCTGGGCCCGCGGGGGGATCTCGACCCCCATCAGCTTCTCGACCGCCAGCGCGTAGCCCAAATTGGTGCACATGGACGACACGTAGTCCGAGCGGTCGGTGTAGGGGGTGAAATCCTTGTAGCGGATGCTCTCGGCCTGTTTCTCGAAGCCGGAATGCAGATAGCCGATGTCGGGATAGGCCGCCACCACCCGTTCGCCCTCCAGCTCCACGATGACGCGCAGCACGCCGTGAGTGGAGGGGTGTTGCGGGCCCATATTCAGGATCATGTGCCGGTTGGCGTCGGCCTGTTTGGGCGGCACCGTCTGCACCGCCTTCGGTTCGATGATCTGCATGCCGAACGAGCGAAACTCTTCGTCCTCCCAGGTCATCGAGAACGGCACCGGCTCGCCCCCGCGCGGCACCTCTTTGCGCAGCGGATGGTTGGGCCAGTTATGCGGCAGGAGGATACGCCGCAGGTCGGGATGCCCCTCGAACTTGATGCCCATCAGGTCGTAGATCTCGCGTTCGTGCCAGTTGGCGCCCGGCCACAGGCCGGTGATCGTGGGTACGACGGGGCTATCGCCCGCCACGGCCGCCTTCAAGCGGATGCGCTGGCCGCTGCGCGTGGCGAGCAACTGATAGACCACGGCAAAGCGGGGAGCCGAGCCAAGCCCGGGGTAGCGGCTGCGATCCACCGAGGTGAGGTCTTCCAGATGATCGAAGCGCAGTTCGGGGTCGTCCCGCAGAAAACGGGCGATCGGCACCACGTCCTTCGGCGCCACCTCGACCGTAGTCTCCCCGCGGAACTCGCTCACGGCCTGGATGGCCGCGCCAAACTGCGCCCGGAGTTTCTCGATGATGGGATTGGGTTGTGCCATGCGTGAATCCTGGAGAGATATATTGGTAGACTGGTAGATTGGTAGATTGGTAAGTTGGTAGATCGGTAGATCGGTAATACTACCAATTTACCAATTTACCAATTTACCAATTTACCAATTTACCAA
>JBBIKA010000054.1:0-8794 GCA_037445695.1 Chloroflexota bacterium | reverse complement strand
TACCAATTTACCAATTTACCAATTTACCAATTTACCAATTTACCAACCTACCAACCTACCGTTCAACCTTTCGACCATACGCCCGATCCCGGAACTTTTCCTTCTGGATCTTTTTCTGCAGCAGCGTGATCGCGTAGAGCAGCGCCTCGGGCCGGGGCGGACAACCCGGCACATATACATCTACCGGGATGATCTTGTCCACGCCCTGGATGATGGCATAGTTGTTGAACGGGCCGCCGGCGCTGGCGCAAATGCCCATGGCGATCACCCACTTCGGCTCGAGCATCTGCTCGTAAAGTTGCTTGATCACGGGCGCCATCTTGTTGCTCACCCGGCCCGAAACGATCAGCAGATCGGCCTGGCGCGGGGAAGGGCGAAATACCTCCGAGCCGAAGCGACTGATGTCGAACCGGGCCACGCCGGACGCGATCTGTTCGATGGCGCAGCAGGCCAGGCCAAATGTCAGGGGGAAGAGCGAAAACTTGCGACCCCAGTTGACCGCCTGTTCCAGTGTGGTTGTGATGAAACCCTGATCGGGAAGACGTTCCTCAAGGCCCATGAGATGCTCCGCAGTGGGGATCGGGTATTGGCAGGTATTAGGGATTGGGTATTAGGGATTGGGCGGTTATTGCCATCTGAACGCGTTATTCTTCCAGGCGTAAATAAAGCCGACGAGCAGGATGACGAGAAATACCCCTACCTCGATCAGCCCGAAGAGGCCCAGCTTGCGCGCGGCAACCGCCCACGGATACATCAAGATCACTTCGACGTCGAACAGGATGAACAACACCGCGACGACGTAGAATTGAACAGGAAAACGGCGGCGCGCATCACCGAGCGGCAAAATGCCGGATTCGTAAGGGATATCTTTTGCGGGAGTATGGCGTTTGGGGCCAAGGAGGGCCGAGACGCCCAACGCGATCGCAGCAAATCCGCCCGCGACGACCGCCATGACCAGGATGGGCAGATAGCTTTCAGGCATGTCCTGACTCCGCCAGAGATGGAAGAATGCGACATCCGGTGATCCCCGGCGCCGCTGGCAGCTTGCAAAGTCTATCACGAATCGCCGTACTTTGTCAAGCTCACGTGGCTATAGCGCTTTTGACGCATTTACAAAGCCTGGGTCGTATGCTAGAATCTTGTTCAAAGAGGCCGCTCTGGACCGGCGAGGACGTGGCGTCGCGCCGGTGCGCCCAGGACGACCGATGGCGCAGGGGCAGAGCCTTGAGGAGATGAGCTGTGACGGCTGATGTGTTGCGTTTGACTGCGGAAGAGGAGGCCATGTTGGCCGGCGCCGAAGGGCCGGGCGTGTGTCGCGCCATGGAGATCGTGGTGGCGCTGGCGCGCATTTACGGCGCGGCCGACCTGGTCCCTATCCAACACGCCCAGATCGCCGGCGTCTCATATAAGAACATCGGCGATGCCGGCGTGGCTTTTTTGAACGAGTGGGCCAACGAGGGCGCGCGGGTGCGCGTGCCCACCACCCTCAACCCCATGGGCATGGAACGCGGCAAATGGCAGGCCTGGGGCATCGGCCGCGATTTCGCCGCGCAACAGCTTAGCGTGATTGACGCCTTCGTCAAGATGGGCATCACGCCGACCATGAGCTGTACCCCCTACCTGTTCGCCGCTTACCGGCCCCGGCGCGGAGATGTCCTGGCCTGGGCCGAATCGTCCGCGGTGGCCTATGCCAACTCGGTGATCGGCGCGCGCAGCAACCGTGAGGGCGGCCCCAGCGCCCTGGCCGCGGCCATCGTCGGCCGCACCGCCCGCTACGGCTACCTGCTGGACGAAAACCGGCGCGCCAACTGGATCGTGGAGGTCCGATGTCCCGTCAGGTCGATGGCCGACTTCGGCGCGCTGAGCTACATCGTGGGCAAGGCCGTGGGCAACGGCGTGCCGTGGTTCGCAGACCTGGCCTCTGCCCTCTCCGGGCCCTCGCATGCGGAGGAGGAGCCGGAAACGGGGACCGCGTCCGACCGGCTCAAGACCCTCGGCGCCGGATTGGCGGCCTATGGCGCGGTCGCGCTCTATCACATCGCCGGCTATACCCCCGAGGCGCGCGACCTGGGCGAGGCGCTCATCCGGCCCGACGCGCGGCGCCTGGTCGTCGAAAGCCTGGAGGAAGCCTATCGGGTGATGGATGCCAATCCCGACCTGCGACACATTGACCTGGTCACCATCGGTTGTCCGCACGCCAGCCTGACGGAGATCCAGCAGGTGGCCGAATACCTGCGCGGCAAACGGCTGGCCACCCGGCTATGGGTCACCACCGGCGAGATCACGCGCCAGGCCGCCGCCGAGCTGGGCTACGTCCAGGCGATCGAGGCGGCCGGCGGCGAGGTAGTGGCCGATACGTGCGCGGTGGTAGCGCCGATGCACATGCTCAACGTGCGCTCGATGGCGACCAACGCCGGCAAGATGGCCTGCTATGCGCCCATGCACAGCGGCGTGCGCATGCGCTTCGGCGACCTGGAACAGTGCCTGGACGCCGCAATCACCGGAGAGTGGCGGTTCGCGAGATCGTAAGTGGCTGCAGAGAACGAGGAGGTTCTTGTGTACGACAAAGCTAAGGTCCGCCAGATCCGTTCGGCCGTCGCACAATGGGAATCTACCGATGTGCGCCGCAGCCAATCCCGCCTGCCCGAACGTCGCAGCGCCTTCACCACGCTCTCCGGCGCGACGGTCAACCGCCTTTATACGCCGGCCGATGTGGCCGACCTGGACTACGCGCGCGATCTGGGGTTGCCGGGCTGTTATCCCTTCACCCGCGGCGTGCACCCGACCGGCTACCGCGGCAAGCTGTGGACCATGCGCATGTTTGCCGGGTTCGGCACGGCCGAAGAGACTAACGCACGCTTCAAGTATCTGTTGAGCCAGGGACAGACCGGTCTCTCGATCGCCTTCGACATGCCCACCCTGTACGGCTACGACACCGACGCGCCCCAGGCCATGGGCGAGTTCGGCAAATGCGGCGTGGCCGTCTCGTCGCTGGCCGATATGGAAGTGTTGTTGGACGGCCTTCCGCTCGACCAGGTGACCACTTCCATGACCATCAACGGCCCGGCCGCGACGATCTGGGCGATGTATATCGCGGCGGCCGAGAAGCGCGGCATCCCGCGCCAAGTGCTCGGCGGCACGATTCAGAACGACATCCTCAAAGAATTCATCGCTCAGAAGGAGTTCTTATTCCCGCCCCGGCCTTCGCTGCGCCTGGTCGTGGACACGATCGAGTTCGGCACCCGCGAGATGCCGCGCTGGAACACGATCAGCATCTCCGGCTATCACATCCGCGAGGCGGGCGCGACGGCCGCACAGGAACTGGCTTTCACCCTGGCCGACGGTTTTGCTTACGTCGAGGCCGCGCTGGCGCGCGGCCTGGCGATAGACGAGTTCGCGCCGCGGCTCTCCTTCTTCTTCAACGTCCACAACGACTTTTTCGAGGAGATCGCCAAATTGCGCGCCGCGCGCCGGATCTGGGCGCGCACGCTGCGCGAGAAGTACGGCGCGCGCGATCCGCGCTCGTGGATGTTGCGCATGCACACCCAAACGTCGGGCGTGAGCCTGACCGCCCAGCAGCCAGAGGTGAACATCGTACGGGTGGCGCTCCAGGCGCTGGCGGCCGTGCTCGGCGGCACCCAGAGCCTGCACACCAACAGCATGGACGAGGCGCTGGCGCTCCCCTCGGCAAAGGCGGCCACCATCGCCCTGCGCACCCAACAGGTGATCGCCGAGGAGAGCGGCGTCGCCAACACGCTCGATCCGCTGGGCGGTTCGTTCTACGTCGAGGCCTTGACCGATCGGCTGGAACGGGAAGCCAACGATTATTTCCGTCGCATCGCGGCCCTGGGCGGCGTCATCCCCGCCATCGAGGCCGGCTTCCAACAGCGCGAGATCGCCGAGGCCGCGTTCCGCTATCAGCATGAGATTGACACCGGCGAACGAACGGTGGTCGGCGTGAATGCCTATGTGTCCGAAGAGCCGCCGGCGATCCCGCTCCTGGAGATGGATCCCCTCGGCTACGAGCGCCAGGTGGCGCGACTGCGCCGGGTGCGGGCCGAACGGGACAACGCCGCGGTTCAGGCCGCCCTCCGCCGCCTGGGCGACGCCGCCCGGGACGACAAAACGAACCTGATGCACCCTATCCTGGAGGCCGTCAAGGCCTATGCCACGTTGGGAGAGATCACCGGCGTATTGCGGCAGGTGTTCGGCGAATATCAGGAGCCCGTGTTCTTCTGAGGGCCCGCCGGTTGACGGCGCCGGCGGATTGGCATCCCGCCTGTCTCATGATACAATCGCCGCCGAGAGGAGGAGTGGCAGAACATGACCGAGCGCAAGATTCGCGTACTCATCGCCAAGCCCGGGCTGGACGGCCACGATCGCGGCGCGAAGGTGGTGGCGCGCGCGCTGCGCGATGCCGGCATGGAGGTCATCTACACCGGCATCCGCCAGACGCCGGAGATGATCGTCGAGGCCGCCCTGCAAGAAGACGTAGATGTGGTGGGGCTTTCCATCCTTTCGGGCGCGCACATGGCCCTCTGTCCGCGCATAATCGAGCTGTTGCGCCGCCAGGGGATGGACGATGTCGTGGTGTTGGTCGGCGGCATCATCCCCGACGAGGACGTGGAACCGCTCAAACAGCTCGGCGTCAAAGGGGTGTTCGGCCCGGGGACGAGCACCGGGGAGATCGTGGAATTCATTCGGCAGCAGGTGGCCGGGTAGATCGGCAACGATGGACCAATCCGCCGATGCTCTCCTGACTGCCCTTCTGGCCGGCAACCGACGTGCGCTGGCCCGCGTCATTTCTCTGATTGAGGATGACGCGGCCGAAGCATCGGCGCTGTTGAGTGCGCTCTACGCGCATACCGGCCGGGCCCACGTGATCGGCATCACCGGCGCGCCCGGCACCGGCAAATCCACGCTGGTCAACGCGCTGGCCCGTGCCTATCGAGCGCAAGGCCGCACGGTGGGCGTGATCGCCGTGGATCCGACCAGCCCCTTTTCGGGCGGCGCGCTGCTCGGTGATCGGGTGCGGATGCGCGATCTGGCGGGCGATCCGGGCGTCTTCATCCGCAGCATGGCGACGCGCGGCAGCCTGGGCGGCCTGGCGCGCGCCGCGGGGGACGTGATCTCGGTGCTCGATGCGGCCGGCTTCGAGCGCATCCTGGTCGAAACGGTCGGCGTGGGCCAGGCCGAGGTGGACATCGCCAGCGCCGCGCATACGACGGTCGTGGTCGAAGCGCCGGGCCTGGGCGACGAAGTACAGGCCATCAAGGCCGGCGTGTTGGAGATCGCCGATATCTTCGCGGTCAACAAGGCCGACCGGGAAGGTGCCGATCGCACGGTGCTGGCGCTGCAAATGATGCAGGGCCTGGCACCCGCCGCCGCGACGGGCCATCATCGGGCCACAGGGGCGCCGATGCCCCATCCCCAACCGCAGCCCGGCCCCCAGGAGGATGGCTCCTGGTTGCCGCCGATCCAGAAGACGATCGCGTTGCGCGGGGATGGCGTGGACGCGCTGCGCGCATGGATCGAGCGCCATGCCGTTTACTTGCGCGCCACCGGCGGCTGGACGCGGCGGGAGACCTTCCGCGCGGCCACCGAGATCGAACGCATCCTGCGCGACCGCCTGTTGGCGGCGCTGCTGGCGAGCTTGCCGGCCGATTGCTTTGCCCAAACGGTGGCCGCGGTCGTCCGTCGCGAGACCGATCCCTATACGGCCGCCACGCGCTTGTTGACTTACGCGCCATGAAAGCTTCGATCATCTACAACCCGGCGGCCGGCCAACGGTCCTATTTCGATGAAGTGCGCCAGGCGGCCGAATTCCTCTCCGGCAAGGGGTGGGAGGTGGCGGCCATCGAGGAGACGCGCGGGGCCGGCGACGCGACCACTTACGCGCGCGAGGCCGCGGCGCACGGCTATGATGCCGTCTTCCTGGCCGGCGGCGACGGCACCATCGCGCAGGCGGTGGATGGCCTGGTGGGCACCGAAACGGCTTTGGCCGTGTTGCCGACCGGCACCGGCAACGTCTTTGCCCGCCAGTTGCATATGCCGGTGCCCGGCGGCCTCCATCCCCGGCCCATCCTGGAGGCCACGCGGCTCCTGGTCGAAGGCCAGATCCGACCGGTAGATGTGGGTCGGATCACCCCGCGCAAAGGCCAGGGGCCGAGCCATCACTTCCTCTGTTGGGGCGGAGTCGGTTTCGACGCCGAGGTGAGCCTCGCCGTGGCCCAGGAGACGGCCCGCAAGAAGCGCCTCGGCATCGTCGCTTTCCTGGCGGCCGGCTTTTTCTTGCTGCAACACTACGCCGGCACGGCCGCAATCGTGCGTGTGGACGGCAAACGCATCGGCCGGCGCATGATCATGTTGGTCGCCAATAACATCCAGCTTTACGGCGTCTTCGTGCGCATGGCGCCGGCCGCCGTGCTCGACGACGGGCGTTTGGATGTCGTCTGCTTCCAGGGCAGCAGCCCGTTCCGCACCGCGCTGCATGCGGTGCGCGTGATCCTGGGGCTCCACATCGGCGACCCCAAAGTCGAGTTTTATCAGGCCGAGCGAGTGGAGGTCAACACCTATCGGCCGCTGCCGGTGCACGTGGATGGCGATGCGATCGGCTATACACCGGTCGTAATCGAAGTCGTGCCCCGCGCGCTCAAGCTGTTGACGCCCTCCTGCGCGCCGGCCAGCCTGTTCATGAACGGCGTCGGCGCCCTGAAAGCGCAAACGCCCTGGGATTGGGTAACGCGCATGGCCCATGATGCCCACACTGCAATCTGGGATATGAGGTGATGGCCGATGAAGTATCTCAACGTGCTCCTCGTCTTCGCCCCCGTGGCGCTCCTCGGCGAATTGTTGCATTGGTCGCCAGTCGTGGTCTTTCTGGCTGCGGCGCTGGGCGTGATCCCGGCGGCCGGCCTGATGGGACGCGCGACCGAGGAGCTGGCCGCGCACACCGGCCCGCGGCTGGGCGGCCTGCTCAATGCCACCCTGGGCAACGCGGCCGAGCTGATCATCACCCTGTTCGCCATCCGCGCCGGGCTGCTCGACCTGGTGAAGGCCTCGATCACCGGCTCGATCATCGGCAACGTGCTGCTGGTCATGGGCCTCAGCGTCCTGATCGGCGGCCTGAAGAACGGCGTGCAGCGCTTCGAGCGCACCCAGGCCGGCGTCAACGCCACCCAACTGCTCCTCAGCGTCGCCGCGTTGATGATCCCCTCCCTCTTCTTCTTTGCGCACACCGAGACAACCGGCCCGGTCGAGAGCCTGAGCCTGGGCACGGCCATTGTCATGCTCGCCATCTACGCGCTCGGCATCATCTTCGCGTTCCGCTTCACCGGCGGCGAACCGGCCCTGGGCCGGGAGGTGGAGGCCGAGGCGCACAGCACATGGACCACCCGTACGGCCGTGCTCGTGTTGCTGGGCGCCACCGCCCTGATCGCGGTGCTGAGCGAACTGCTCGTCGGCGCGGTCGAGGAAACGGTCAAGACGATCGGCATGTCCGAGTTCTTCATCGGCATCATCGTTGTGCCGCTGGTGGGCAACGTCGCAGAGCACGCGGTGGCGGTGCAGACGGCCTACAAGAACAAGATGGAGCTGAGCATGGCCGTCTCGCTCGGCTCCAGCCTGCAGATCGCCCTCTTCGTCGCGCCGGTGCTGGTGTTCCTCAGCCTGCTGATGGGCCATCCGCTCACCCTCGTCTTCAATCAGTTCGAGATCGTTGCGCTGTTCGTCGGCATCCTGATCACCGCCTTCGTGGCGCAGGACGGCGAATCCAACTGGCTGGAAGGCGCGCAACTGCTGGTGCTCTACGCCATCCTGGCCATGGCCTTCTTCTTCTTGCCGGTGTAGCGGAGCAACCACCCCATGCCGACGACCAACGTCTACACCGTCTCGCAGATTACCGCGTACATCAAATCGCTGTTCGTCGGCGACGTGCTGCTGGCCGATGTCTGGCTTTCCGGCGAGGTGTCCGGCTTCACTCAGGCCAGCTCCGGCCACTGCTACTTCACCCTGAAAGACGCGGGCGCGGTGCTGAAGGCGGTGATCTGGCGCACGCAGGCGGCGCGCATGGCCCTGCCGCGCAACGGCGATCAGGTGATCGCCCACGGTTACATCTCGATTTACGAGCAGGGCGGGACGTATCAGTTCTACGTGGATCACCTGGAAGGGGCCGGCGTGGGCCGGCTCTGGCTGGAGTTCGAGCGGCTGAAGGCCCGGCTGGAGGCCGAAGGGCTGTTTGCCGAGGCCCGCAAGCGCCCCATCCCCGGCCGGCCCGTCCGGCTGGGGATCGTCACCTCGCCGACGGCGGCCGCGCTGCGCGATATCCTGCGCACCCTCGGCCGGCGCTACCCGCTGGTGGACGTGCTCCTGGCGCCCACGGCCGTGCAGGGCGCGGAAGCGCCCCCCGGCATCGTGGCCGCGCTCGACCTGCTCAACCGCTGGTCGGCCGAGCGCGAGCCGCTCGATGCGATCATCCTGGCGCGCGGGGGCGGCTCGCTGGAAGAGCTGTGGGCCTTCAACGATGAGCGCGTGGCGCGCGCCATCGCCGCCTCGGCCGTGCCGGTCATCACCGGCGTGGGCCACGAGACCGACTTCACCATCGCCGATTTCGTGGCCGACCTGCGCGCGCCCACGCCGACCGGCGCGGCGACGTTGGCCACGCCCGACGTCCAGGAGTTGAGCGCCGCCGTGGCCGACCTGGGCGAACGCGCCGGCCGCCTGATCGCCGGCCGGCTGGCCGCGGAACGGGCGCGCGTCGAGAACCTGGCGTTGCGCCTGCGTCGCGCCTCGCCTG
>JBBIKA010000053.1:12371-20477 GCA_037445695.1 Chloroflexota bacterium | reverse complement strand
AGTCGCCGATCGCACCCGGCCGCGGCTGGATCTCCACGCACGCCAGGCTCTGTTGGGCCGGCAGTTCGCTGCCGGTGTCATCGAGCACGCCGGTCGTCGTGGCCAGGTTGGGCACGCCCGAAGGACACACCGGCCGGTAACCGAAATCGGCGGTCGTGAAGTTCTGGCCATCGGCCAGGTTGACCGTCAACGGTTCGTTGGCCGTGGTCAACGCATGGTCGGCCGGCAACGTGCTTTCGTCCACGTCCACGCAGTAAGCGCCGGCCGGCAGTTGCGTGAAGCTGTAATCGCCGTTGCCCGCCGTGATCTGCGAGCCCCACAGCTCGCCGCGCGCCGCACAGGTGCCCTTGTACAGATCCACCTTCACGCCGTTGATGCCCGGCTCCGTGCCGCCGTCCGGCAGGCCGCTCCCGTCCAGATCATAGAAGACGCGATCGCCGATGAAACCCGTGCCGCGCAGCCAGTAGCCGAAGTCGGCCGTCAGGAACTTCTGGCCCGCGGTCAGGGTCACCGTCATCGGCTCGTTGTTGCTGGTGAGCCCGTAGTTGGTCGGCAGGGTGCTCTCGTCTACGTCCACCCGATAGGTGCCGGCCGCCAGGTTGTTGAAGATGTAGTAGCCGCTGGTGCCGGGCTCGGTGGTCGTCGTGCGCACCAGGGTCGAGCCCTGGTACAGGTTGACGGTGATGCTCGGCAGGCCGGTCTCGCCGGCGTCCTGCGCGGCGTTGCGGTTGGCGTCGCCGTACACGGTGTCGCCGATGCTCGCCAGCGCCTTATCCTTGGCCGGCGAGTTGTGGGCCGAGGCCAGTGTAGCCGTGCCGCACGAACCGCCCAGCTGGCTCTTGGGGATGGAGAACTCGTAGATCATGGCCCATTCCCAATACTGGCCGGACGTAGCGTTGTAATTGTATGGTGGTGATTGCGTCAGATCGGTCCAGCCGGAGTTCTCCATGTTCCAATGCAGCGAGGTCATGGCGTCGGCGATGGGCGGCGTGCCCGCGGGGCTGCTGCCATCTTTCGAGGTCTGGCCGGAGGTCCAGGCGCCGGGCGTGCCGTTCAGGTAGTCGAGCGTGAGGCCGGTGTAGCTGCCGCCCGGATAGGTGATGTTGAAGGCCGCGTTGTCGCTGCCCGTCAGATTGCTGAACTTGTGGGTGACGGTCCAACCGTCCAGGCCGACGTACGCGTTCAGGGTGTCCGCATAGACGTTGTCGTTGTAGCTGCGATCCACTACCAGCGCCCAATAGCACATGTTGGCGCCGGTGTAGCCGTAAAGCCGCGCCGGCGCATCCGCGGCCGGCGGATCGAAGCGGCTCAGGTACACATAGCTGCTGTCGAGCAGACCATCCACCACCGGCTCGCTGCTCAGGCCGGCCGCGGCCGCCCGCGTCGTCTGGGTGGCGCCGATGGCGACGAAGCGCAACGTCACCACGAACGCCTGGCCCGGCCCCAGGTCCTGGCCGAAGCTGGCCGTCAGGTCGCTCCAGTTGAGCACGCCGTTGCCCGTGCTGTTGGCCGCGGGCGTCGCGCTGACGAATTGCAGCTTCGATGGATCGTACAGGTCCTGCAGCGGCAGGAAGTTGATGATCGTCGCGCCGGTGTTGGTGATGCGGATCGCGTAGGTGATCTCCTCGCCCACCACGGCCGGGTTGCCGCTGGTCAGCGTCTTGCTGATCTGATAATCGCCCCACGGCCGGGCGTAGCCGAAGTCGGCGTCCAGATAGACGCCCCCTTCCGGCAGGTTGAAGACGGTCGTCGGGCTGTTGTTCGTGGTGATGATGTAGCCGGCCGGCACGCTGCTCTCGACCACCAGGGCGAAGTAGTCGCCCGGCGGCACGTTCTGGAACAGGTATTTGCCGTTGGCGCTGGTCGTCTGCGTGCCGATCACCGTGTCTTTGGTCTCGTCGAAGAGCAGGTCGCCGTCATCGCGGTAGAGCTTCACCTGCACGCCCGCCAGGCCCGGCTCGCCCGGATCCTGCACGCCGTCGTGGTTCAGGTCGTTCCACACCGTGTCGCCAATCTCGCCGGGACAGACGCCCGGCTCGGCATAGATCGTGTTCGTGCCGAGCTTGGACGGCGAGGCGTGGATATAGGGGATCTCGAGGGAGCCGAAGCCGGCCGCGCCGAAGGCCGCCGGGCTGATCTTCACCTCGTAGATGACGTTGAAGTCCCAGTTGGGATAGGTGGGATTCGGCGTGTAGAATTCGTCGGTCGCGGGGGAATCCACCAGCAGGTTCGTGCCCAGGCCCGAGCAGACGCCGCCCACGCAGTAGCCGTAAGCGTTCAACGAGTTGGAGAGGGACGTGCTCCACTGCAAGATGTGGGCCGCGCTGCCGAGGTTCATGCCGCCGTCGCCACCGAGCACACCCAGCGACGCGTAGCCCGACGGCGTGCCCGTCTTCGCAGAGAGATAATCCACGTCAAAGTCCAGCACCTTCACGCCGTTGGCGTCATACCCCCAGAACTGCGCCCGATCTGAGCCGGTCAGGTTGCTGAAGGTATGGCCGCTCGGCCAGCCGATCGCATTGGCGCCGTAGGTGTTGTCCACGAAGTCCTTGTCAATCGCCAGCGTGACATAGACGCCATCGCCGCCGGCCTGGTAGAAGGTCGCCAGCTTGCCGAAGAGCGTGCCGTTCTGATCGTTGTAGCAGACCGGCGCTGCGTCGGGCGAGACGTTGTAGATCTCGTCGTATTTGCCGTCCACCACCGGCGGCGTGTTGGCGATCACCGTGGTCCGATCGGTCGCCGCGGCCGATTTGCCCGGCACGGCGCCGGAAGCGGCCCGGATCACCGTATGATCGGTCGTGCCGGGCGCCGCGGCGGCCGGCACCTGCACCTCGGCCACCAGGTAGAACGCCTTGCCCGGATCAATACAGACCGGGTTGCTGACGGCCGGCTCGTTCGGGCTGCTGGTCTCATGCACGCCGTTGCGGTTCAGGTCTTCCCACAGCAACACCGTCCAGCCCGCGCTGGAGCTGGCGGTCAGGGTCACGCAGTCCTGGGTGTCGCCGTTGTTGAACACCACATGGCCGAAGAACTGCACCGTACCCGGCACGGCGCTGCGGGAATAGTTCGGCTGCACGGTCAGCAGTTGGCCGACGCGCGTCGTATCGGTCGCCACGGCGGTCTTCCCGCCGCCGGTGGCCGTCACGGTGGTCGTGTCGAGCATACCGAGCGGCACGCCCACCGGCACATCCACCTGCACCAGGATCGGGAAGGAGACGTTCGGGCCGATGACCGGCGTCACGGCGATCTCCGTATCTGTGGGGTCCTTGACGCCGTTGCCGTTGACATCCTGATAGATGCGGGTGGCCCAGCCGCGATTAGAGACGGCCGACAGGCTCACGGCGGTGGTCAGATTGCCGACCGTCACCGCGTGGGCGTAGGTCTTGGTCTGCCCGGCCAGCGCCTCGCCGCTGTTGTTCGGGGTCAGGGTCAGCCCGGCGCTGAAGCACACCTCCAGCTTAGGCCGCTGGCTGGTCGTGCCGTCGTCGCTGCTCTTGAACACCTTTTCGGCGTTCGAGCTGGAGGCTTCCAGGATCAGGCCGTAGTTGGAGGCCGGATTGCTAAGCCAGCTCGCCACCAGGCTGCCGATGCTCCAGGAGCGCCAGACGTCCTTCGTGTCATCCACCACGGTGGACGCGGCGACCGCCGGGTCGTAGTCGCCGCCCTGGGTCGTCCAGAGCAGGCCGGCAGCCTTGTCCCGCGCCTTCCAGGTGACCTCGGCTTCGTTCCAGGATTGGGTCACGCGATGCGCGTTGATCGTCAGCGCGCCGCCCGATGCGGCCGTCACATAGAGCGAGAGGGTCGCGCTGCTCACGGTGGCGTCGGAGGGGAGAGAGGAGAGGTCGAATTTCAACAAAGCGCGCTTCAATTTGTTGGCTTCGCCCTTCACCCGCAGCTCAGGATCCGTGCCGCGGCGCTCGTCCGGCTTCTCCTTCTTGATGTAGGCGTCCACGCCAACGGCCGGTCCGGGCTGCAACACGACACACGTCTCACCGGCCTGCGGTGCGGCGGCCTGCGCCGGCCCTGTGACCGGAGCAGGTTGCGCGGCCGCCGGCAGCGCCGGCAATAACATGGCCAGGACTGTCACAACCGTGATCAAAAAGGTTTGCGGTGTGTTTTTCATTTTGTCTTATCCCCTCTCCCGCTTCAACGGATAAACGCATATTTGTATAACTATATTCTTCTTTATTCCAACTTGCAGTAACGCGCTTCTCAAAAAGCCCAAATCCTCTACCCTGATTCTATGTCACGGAGGTTACGAATGAGATTACGGAGCCTGTCCCGCTCACCGGCTCGCCGCCACCGGGCCGAAGATCACCCGGCCGCCGTCCAGTTGCCACACGGCCAGGGCATACTCGTAGCGTTCACCGGCCGTCGCCGTGGCATCGAGATAAGCATACTGGCTGCCCTGGTTCGCCCCGGCATATTCGGCCACGATGAGCGCCGGCGTGATCGTCCACCAGGCGCCGCCGTTGTTCCCGGCCGCCGACCGCCGCAATACGTCGAAGCCCAGGATCTGCGCTTCGTTTGCCGTCCGCCATGAGACCGCGATCCCGTCGGTCGTCGCCCGCGCGGCCAGATCTACCACCGTCAGGCCGGTCGGCTGCAAGATGCGCACGCCGGCCGTCGCGCTCTGGTCTCCGATCAACACCAGATCGCCCAGGAGGCCCGGCCCGGCCAGATTGGCCCAGACCCCGCGTCCGCCGGCCGTGATCAGCGTCTTGCCGGCCGGCAAGCGCGATGTGTCGGCCTGCGCGGTGAAGTTCACCACCACCTGCACCGTAGCACCGGGCGCCAGCGCGCCATAGGAAGCCACGAGATCGCGCCAGCGGATCAGGCCGTCATTCACGTTGTCGTCGCTCGCCGGCGCGGCATTCAAATACGCGAGATAGGCCGTCTGATAGGTCAATTCGAGCGGCAGGCGGACGATCCAGGCCGTGCCGGTGTTGGTGATGCGGACCGTGAAGGAAATAACCGCGTTCGGCCGGGTATCCGGCAGGTCGTTCACGCCGATCGCATAGCGTGCGCCGGCTTCGTCCGGCGTCAGGCCGGTCTTATAGCCGAAGTCGGCGGTCGGGTTGATGTTGCTGCCTGCCAGCGTAACGGTATACGGTTGCGCTTGATTGTTGTTGTCCTGGCCGGGGAACGGCCCGAGCGTGGCAGGGACGGCACCGGCCAACACCCCGAAGTCGTCGCTCACCGTCACCTGATAGGTGCCGTCGGACCGGCCGACGAAGGCATAGTTGCCGCCGGCGCCCGTTGTCGTGGTCGCGATCGTCTCGCCGCCCTGGAGCAGCGCCACTGTGACGCCTGCCAGCCCCGTGTCGCCGCTCGCCGGGCTCAAGAGGCCGTTGCCGTCCGTCTCGCCCCACACCAGATTGCCGATCACGCCGGCCATTGCGCCGGCCGCGCGGTAAAAGCCGAAGTCGGCCGCCGCATGGGAAGCGCCTGCAGCCAGCGTCACGGCGTACGGGTCCACCTGGCTGTTGCCGTCGGCTCCGGCCGCGCCCAGGGGACCGCGGGTGTAATCGGCCAGGACCGCCGCCGTATCGCTCACATGCACCAGATAATTGCCTGCCGGCACGCCGATGAAGCGATAGTTGCCCGAGGCGGCGTCCAGCGTGCTGCTTGTCACCGCGGTCGCGATGATCGGCTCGCCGACGTCCCAGTCGCGGTTGCCGTTGCTATCCCGGATCAGGGCCACGGTCACGCCGGGGAGGGGCGCATCTCCCGCGCCGAAGCGGCCGTTGCGATCGGCGTCGTGGAACACCAGGTTGCCGATCGAGCCGAGCAACGTCCCCTGTGCGCCGGCCGCCGATGTCGTCTCGCCCACGCCGAGCCGGGCGGCCAGCCACTGCTGTCCGGCCGTCAGGGGCGGCAAATAGGTGGCCGACGGCGTGGTGAGACGCAAGCCGGCTATGGACGGGCTGGCGGCCCAATCTATCCCGACGGTATACCAATCGCCGGCCGGCGCTTCGATCAAATAGCGGCCGGCCGCGTCGGTGACCCCCGAGGCGACGCGAGTGCCGGAAGAGTCGGTGATCACCACCGTCACGCCCCAGGCGCCGGGCTCGGCCGCCGTGCGCTGGCCGTCGCCGTCGCCGTCGAACCAGACCAGGTCGCCTACAATCACCTTGCCGGCGGCCGGTTCCTTGCGATAGCCGAAGTCCGCGTCCTTGTAGACCTGCCCGGGTCCCAGGTTGATCGCCGCAGTCGGATCGGGCTGGCTCTGGTTGCCGACGCTATGGGTCATGCCAGCCAACGGGCCGTTGGGATTAGCCGCATCCATCACGTCCACGAAATAGGTGCCGGCCGGCAGACCCGTCAACAGATAGCCGCCTGTCGCGTCGGTGACCGTCGCGGCCATCAGGGTATCGGATGCATCCAGCGCGCCGTTGCTGTTCGTGTCGAGATAAGCCGCTACCCGCACATTGGGAATGCCCCGCTCGTCCAGGTCCTCGATCCCGTCGCCGTCCGCGTCGTACCAGATCAGGTCGCCGATGGCGCCGGCGCGGCCGATCCGATAGAAGCCGAAGTCGGCGGTGTAGTTATATTGGCCCGCCGAGAGCGTCACCGTGTAGGGTCGCGTCTGGTTGTTGTTGTCTTGGCCTGGCGCCGCACCGGTCACCGTAGGCGTCAGGCCGGCCAGCACGCCGAAATCATCGGACACTTGCAGCGCGTAGGTTCCGGCGGGCAGGCGCACGAAGCTGTAACGGCCGCCGGCCCCGCTCGTGGTCGCCGCGATCACCTCCCCGTCCTGGCTCAGCTCCACGGTCACGCCCGCCTGGCCTACATCGCCGGCACCGAAGCGACCGTCGCCGTCCGACTCAACCCACACCAGGTCGCCGATCACGCCGCTCTCGGGGGCGACTGCCGGGCTGTAGCCGAAGTCGGCCGTCAGCACGCTGCCGCCGGCCGCCAGAGCAACAGGGTACGGATCGGCCTGGTTGTGGCCGTCGGCGTTGGGCGTGCCAAGGGGCGCCGGAACGTAGTCAACCAGGATCGCGTTGGTCGCGCTGACATGTACCAGGTAGTTGCCCGCCGGCACGCCGACGAAGCAGTAGTTGCCCGCGCCGGCATCCAGCGTGCCGCTCGTTACCGCGGTCGCAATGATCGGCTCGCCGGCATCCCATGTCCGGTTGCCGTTGCTATCGCGGATCAGCTCTACGCTGACGCCGGCGAGCGCCGCGTCGCCGGCGTCGAAGATCCCGTTGCCGTTCGCATCTCTGAAGACCAGGTTCCCGATGGTGCCGAGCTGGCCGGCCGTCGCCTCGCGATAGCCGAAATCCACGCTCAAGATCTGCTGGCCGGCCGCGGCGATCACAATGCGCGGGGAAGGCGTGGCAAGCGTCACGCCGGGCGGGACGCCGCCGGCCGGCGCCACCACATAGCTGCCGAACGGCACGGCCAACAGGTAGCGGCCGGCGGCATCGCTCGTAGCACAGGTAGCCGCGCCGCCTCCGCTGGGGGTCGCGCAGATCTGCACACCGGCCACGCCCGGTTCGCCGGGCTGCTGGAGCTGATCGGTGTTGCCGTCGTACCACACCCGACCGCCGATGATGGCCTGTCCGCCGGCCGGGATCCGACGGTAACCGAAATCGGCGTCCCGATACACGTAACCGCCGCTCACATTGATCGGCGCGGTGGGCTCGGGCTGCGACTGACTGCCCACCACGTGCACCAGCCCCTCCAGCGGCCCCCCGGCCGCGAGCACTTGCACCAGGTACGTGCCATCCCCCAGCCCGGCAAACAGATAGCCCCCATCCGCGCCGGTGAGGGTGGTCATCATCAACGTATCGCCAGCGCTGATGGTGCCGCTGCCGTCGTCATCGCGGTAGAGAGCCAACTGCACGTTGGCGATGCCCGGCTCGCCCACATCTTCGATGCCGTCGCCGTCGGTATCGTACCAAACATAGTCGCCGATGGCCGCCGGGGCCGCGGCGGTCACGTCGGTGGCCGGCCGCTGCGCAGCGTCGGCGCGCGCAGCCGGCGCAGAACCGACAACAGGCGGCCGCGCCAATGCGGCCGCCGAAACAAACGCTATAGCGATCAGCAGCCTGGCAAGCATTTTCCGATACATTTCCGCGTCCCTGGAACCCTGTACAG
>JBBIKA010000053.1:0-12271 GCA_037445695.1 Chloroflexota bacterium | reverse complement strand
AGCAGCCTGGCAAGCATTTTCCGATACATTTCCGCGTCCCTGGAACCCTGTACAGCCTTATTTAATGAAGACGATCGAAATGCAAATTGGATGCGGTTCAAAGCATTGGACGATTGAAATCGCAGTTAACGGGCGTGCCGCCGGGCGTCCACCCCCAAGCCCCCACCCCAACCCCTCCCCCAAATTGGGGGAGGGGCCTGTCGGTCGGCGCAGGCCGACCTCGCGGCGAGCACGCCCCTTCGCCCCGAATTCATTCGGCGGCACTGCTGCGCAACAGCAAGGGGAGGAAGGCCGCCCTCGCCTCCGCGGGGCCCTGGGCAATCAACAGGTCACCGTTCGTCGCATCATAGAAACTGATCCAGGGCCGGCCGGCGGCGTCGAACTGCAACGAAGGATACGCGCCGACATCCCCCTGATCATAGACGGTCACGATGTCCCACCCCGCGGCAACAGCGGCCGCGCCCCTCCCGTTCGAAACCGGCCGGCGGGCGAACTTCAGATCGCCTGCCGCGTTGTCGTAAAATGCCACAGCCGGCGCGGCGTTGCGATCCAGGGCCAGGGCCGTGTGGCTCTCGCCGACCCCGACGGCTACGACCTCCGTCGTCCAGCCGGCCGCCTCGCGATGGGCGAGCAGCACGCGGCGGCCCGCGATGTCATAGTAGCTGATATAGGCCGCGGCCCGCGCATCAAGGGCCAGGCCGATGCGGCCGCCCATGTCGCCGGCCGCATCGGCCGTCTCGATCTGCCAACCGTCGCGGCGGCGGACGGCATAGCGCAGCGCGCCGGCCGCTTCGCCCGCGCTATAGGCGATGTGCGCCGCGCCGGCCGCATCCAGGGCCAGGGCCGTCGAGGTCGGAGGGCCGACCCGCTCGACGGTTTCGACCGTCCAGCCGGTTTCACCGCGCGTCGCGTACTTGACCGCCTGGGCGGTGGCGTCGTAGTAGCTGATGTGGGGCCGGCCCGCGGCGTCCACGGCGATGGACGTGTGCACGCCCACCTCGCCCCCGGCATCTACCGGCTCGATTTGCCAGCCGGTCGGCGTCTGGAACGCGTACTTCAAGGCCAACGCGTAGCCGTCCTGATAACTGATATGGCCGGCGCCACTCCCATCGAAAGCCAGGCTCGTGTAAAAGCCCGCGCCCGGCGCGTCGTCTACCGTTTCGCTCAACCATGTCGCATGGGGCCGATAGGCATGTTTCAAATGTCCGCCCTCCACGTCGTAGTAGCTGACGTGCAGGACGCCGGCCGCGTCCAAGGCCAGCGAGGCATACTCGCCGACGCGGCCGGCGCGATCCACCTCCGCGTACTGCCAGCGGTCCCCCTCCCATGCCGCGTAGCGGATCGCTCGGTTGGTCAGGTCGAAGTGCAGGATGTGCGGTCGGTCCTCATCATCGAGCGCCAGAGACGTGTAGAACCCCACGTCCCCTGCGTCCTCCACGACCTCGATCTGCCAGGAAAGGGCGGCGGCGCCGGCCGACGAGGCCGCGCCGCGCGCCAGCTTGAGCGCGCCGTGCGTGTAATCGTGATAGCTGATCACCGGCCGGCCCAGGCGATCCAGCGCCAGCGAGGTATAGCCGCCGACGTCATCCGCGTCGTCAACCACCGCGATCTGCCAGGGATGCGTGGGGTCGCCGTCCCAGGTGGCATAGCGCAGCGCGCCGCGCACGGTGTCGTAATCGTAGTAGCTGATGTGCGGGCGGCCATCCGCATCGAGCACAAGGGAACACCCCGAGCCGACATCGCCGTCGCCGTCCACCGTCTGCACCTCCCAGCCGACATCGGTGAGCCAGGCATAGCGCAGATGATGCGTACCCTCATCGTAGTAGGCCACGTGCGGCCGATCGGCGCGATCCAACGCCAGCGAAATGTAGGGCGCTGTAGAGGTCAGTTTGATGATGTCGGCAAGCTCCCACCCTGCATCGCTCCGCCGGGCATATGCCAGCCGCGGGAACGCGGCCTCGCCGTCATCCCGGTAATAGACGATGTGCGGACGGTCGGCCCGATCCAACGCCAAGGCGACCACCATCCCTGCGTCCCCCGCCGCATCCACGGTCTCGCGCGTCCAGCCGTCAGCGTCCTGCCGCGCATACTTCAGGTCGCGGTTGAGCGCGTCGTAGTACGCGATGTGCGGCCGGCCGGCGGCCGACATCGCCAGCGACGCTGCAGCGCCGACGGCCGGCGCCTCATCCACCACTTGAAGCTCCCAGCCGGCGTCGGTGCGCCAGGCATAATAGAGATGATCCCCGCCGTAAGCAACGGCCGGCCGGCCATCGGGCAGCAGACGCAGGCTGCGATCGGTCAGGGCGTCGAAGCTGCGGGGACACTCCACGCACGCGATCGTCCAGCGATCGGCGATCATGGCGTACCGTGGACTTGCCCCCGCCATGCCCATAGATGCCCACGCCAGCACAGCCACGGCGAACCACCCCGACGCGGCGCAGCGCCGCAGGAGCTGTAACCATCTCATCATGACGTTGCGCCTCTTCCTAATCTCGTCATAAACAGCGACCACAAACGGACGCCCACATCCTGTTCGGCCGGGGATGTGGGCGTCCGTTTATGGGGCGGCGCAGGCGTTGCCTGCGCCGCCCCAATCAGATTCTCGGATAGGCTCTCAGAGCAGATCAGTAGCCGAAGACGATTTCCGCGCTATCCAGCTTGATCGAGGCGGGCTTGCCGCCGTTCACGTCACGCACCGTCAGGACGATGGTGGCGTTGATCATTTCGGCGACCGTCGTCACGCGGGCCAGGTCGAGCTGATAGACCTTGTTCACATCCCGATTCTGCACCGCCGACTGTATGGTGCCGAGCCTGAGGCGCCGGCCGTCGGGGAAAACCTGGAAGACGTCGAGAACGCCCCCTTCGTTGAACGATTTCACCCGCAGGCGAATCTTGGGAAGCAACGTGTTCGTGGTGGCGCCGTAGGAGCCGACGCTCCATTTGCGCAGGGTCAACGGCCCATCCGCCTTCAGATCCACGATGTCGCCGCCGAGCTTGAGCTTGCTCGCCACCTGCGCGCCGCGATAGATGGCATCAACGACGGCCGACACCGCCGTGCGCCCCGAGCCCACCCCCTGGGCTGTGTTGAGCGCCCGAGCAATGGCGAACGCCCGCTCGAAGTCGGCATCCGACGACGGCCTCAGCAGCAGCGCCTCGATCTGATCGCGCGCCTGGCGCACCGTGGAGGCGGTAGACAGCGTACCCAGGTTGACGGTCGTCTCCGGCCGCAGCCGACCGCTGGCGAGGTTCAACCAGAGCGCGGCGTGCTCCTTCAAAGCCCGCCACCCGGCCGGCGAGAGGCTGCCGGAGCCGCCCAAGAGCAACGCATCGCGCAGGGCAACCATCTCCGAGAACACGCGCGAGCCGCCCTCGGCCGACGCGGTCAAGGCGGCGACTTCGCCCGCGGTATAGGCCCACTGATCGGCCTGGCGCAGCTCGCGCTTCCAATCGGCCACGCTCATCGGCGGCGCCACCGCAGGATTGAAGAAGCCGATGTTCAGCGTGGTGGTCACGCCGGCCGGCAAGGCGCGGACAAGCGCCGAGGGATCAGGGCTTTGCAGCCAACCGGGCGGCACAGGCGCCGAATAGACCCGTACCTGGTAGCTCGCGGCCAGCACATTGGCAAACACATAGCGGCCATCCGTGCCGGTGGTGGCCGTGGCGACTACGGTCGCCGGCGTCACCGCCTGGCCCGAGGCCGCGGCCAAAAGCTGGACGACCGCGTCGCGGATGCCCGGCTCGGCTGCATCTGGCCACTCATCGCCGTTCACATCGTTGAAAACGACCCCCTGCAGGGTGGCCAGGCCGATGGCAAAATCGTGCTCGAAAGTAGTGGCCCCGGCCTCGTCGCTCTGCAACGAGAGCGCCTCGACGCGGCTCTCCGCACCGCCCGGCAAGCGCACGACCAGGATGCGGCTGCCGGGGCGCAAGCTGGTCAAATGATACAATCCTTTGTTGCTGGAAACGGCATCGGCCACAACGCCTTCGCCCAGGTCAATCAGCCCATTGCGATTGGCGTCATTGAACACCTGCACCAGGGCGCCGGCGATGCGCGGCTCGACCGTGGCCAGGCCGCACATGCCGTCCGCGTTGAGGTCCTGACACAGGGCACCCCACAAGGAGATCGGATACGCCAGGCCGAAGTGGACATCCGCCACGAGACTGCTCCCGACCGACACCGGCTTGCCGGTTGCCGTCGTCGTGACATAGTCCGCCGGCGGCTGCACCGTCACCGTATAGGTGCCCGCGGCCAATCCGCTGAATAGGTAGTTGCCGTTTGCATCGGTGGTTGCAGTCAAAGTGGAGCTTGCGCCGAGGAGTTGAATTATCACGGAAGAGATGCCGGACTCGGCGCCATTGGGGGCGATCTGGCCATCGCCGTTGGCGTCGAAAAACACCTTGCCCGCGATCGCGCCGGTCCCCGCCGGCGCGCCGGCGGCTGCTACAGGGATCGCTGCCATGATGACCATCAGCAGCATCGTCGCCGCCAACGCAGCCAATGCCCATGCCGTCCGTTTGCTTTCCATGATGATTGCCTCTCTTGCGCGGTCACAGCTTGATGACGGGTTATGCCTGATCTATATTCTATTATAACACAAAACCCTGCAAAATGAACCGCGTCAAATGAGATTAATGCAAATCCATCATAACGCCGCCCACATTACAAACCGTATTACGGCCCCGTGAGACGCCCCCTCCCCCAGCCCCCCGCTCTCCCCTGGCAGGGGAAAGCGAAGGTGAATGGGTCAAAATGGATCTGCCGACCGCGGACGGTAGGTGTAGTTACCAAGAAGCAAAATAAGACCGGGCCTGAAACCGTCTGCACGGCACAGGCCCGGTCGGGCAAAGGGAGGTGGGAAAACGGGGTCGTTTATTCGATAGCTATGGCCGACACCATCGGCGCGTAGGTTCCGCCGACCTGCGCGAAGCCGATGTTCAAAACTCCGTCGCTCACGCTCACCGAATAAACTCGGTCGAGCGCCTTGGCTGCACCGACCAGGGCGTATACATCGAGCGCGCTCTCCACCGGTACCCCTTCCAGGGTGATCTCCATCACCCGCTGGTCCGGTCCGCCGGCTGCGAACTCCGCAAAGCGCAACCGCACCTGATAGCCGCCGTTCGGCACCGTGAATCTGTACTCCGACATCCCCTGCCGATACTTCTGGAACAGCAGGTCATCCTTTGTGCCGGCCACCGCGACCGACGAAGCGCTGAGCGATCCGCCGATGTAGCCCCACGAACCCGCGCTGAACGCCTGATCTGCCTGCCAGGTAAGGCCCTGGCCATCGGTGAAGGTCGGGCCGCCGGCATCCACGCGCATCGTGTAGGCCGGTCGGGTGGGCGTCGCGGTCGGCGTGATGGTCGGTATTGGGGATGGAGTATCAACCGGCCCGGCGGTCGGCGTCGGTTCGATGCCCGTTCCGCCCGGCCCGGCCTCGGCGCTCTTCACCTCGATGGCCGAGACCATCGGGTTGTAGCTGCCGCCGTTCTTGGCGAAAGCGATGTCCAACACACCGTCGCTCACGGTAGTCATGTAGGTGCGATCGAACGCCGTGGCTTTGCCGGCCAACCCCAGCACATTGAGTGCGCTTTCCACCACCACACCTTCGATCGTGATCTTCATGATGCGCGGTTTTGAGCTACTGGCGACGAACTCGGCGAATTTGAGTGTCACCTGGTACTGGCCGTTCGGCACGGTGAACTGGTACGCGGTCATCCCTTCCCGGTACTTTTGGTAGAGCAGGTCGTCCACCGTGTTGTTGACGGCCGTCGTTGAAGATTTGGCTGATCCGCGGACATAGCCCCAGCCGCCCGTGGCGTACGCCTGATCGGGGCTCCACACCTGGCCCAGGCTGTCGGTGAAGGTGACGCCGGCCGCGTTCACCCGCCTCAGGTACGGCGCCGCGGTCGGCGTGGCGGTGGGTGTGGGGGATGGAGTGTGGGTCGGCGTGGCCGTAGGTATGGGGGATGGGGTATTGGTCGGCGTGAAGGTGAGGGTCGGCCCGCCGGGCGTGATCGTCGGCGAGGGGGTGGCGGTCGGCGTGTACGTGGCCGTGGCCGTCGGCGTATTGGTCGGCGCCGGCGGGACATAAGTCTTGACCTCGATGGCCGAGACCATCGGCGAGAGCGTGCCGCCGTTCTTGGCGAAGGCGATATTCAACAGGCCATCCGACACGGTGACCAGATAGGTCTTGTCGTAGGCCGTGGCCTTGCCCGCGACCTTGTAGACGTCCAGGGCGCTCTCGACCACGGCGCCCTCGATCGTGATCTTCATCACGCGCTTGCCGGTCGCGGTCGCCGCGAACTCGGCAAACTTCAGCACGACCTCGTAGGTTGCGTTCGGCACGGTGAACTGATAGGACGTCATCCCTTCGCGGTACTTCTGGTAAAGCGCGTCGTCCACCGTGTTGTTGACGGCCGTCGTTGAAGATTTGGCTGATCCGCGGACATAGCCCCAGCCGCCCGTGGCGTACGCCTGATCGGGGCTCCACACCTGGCCCAGGCTGTCGGTGAAGGTGACGCCGGCCGCGTTCACCCGCCTCAGGTACGGCGCCGCGGTCGGCGTGGCGGTGGGTGTGGGGGATGGAGTGTGGGTCGGCGTGGCCGTAGGTATGGGGGATGGGGTATTGGTCGGCGTGGCGGTGGGCGTAGAAGTGCCGGTCGCTGTAGCAGTCGGCGTCGCTGTAGCAGTCGGCGTGGCGGTTGGCGCGGCCGTAGGTGTTGGAGATGGGGTATTGGTCGGCGTGGCGGTCGGCGTCGGGGTAAAGGGGGCCCAGGAAGCGGCCAATGCCAATGCCGCGCCGGCGTCAATACGGCCCCAACCGTAGTATGGATCGAAGCCCGTCACGCCCTTGTCCTCTGCCGTCTGTTGAATGAGCGCGCGCACATCGGCCACCGACAGCTCCGGCCGATAGGAAAGCAGCAGCGCGGCCAGGCCGCTGACGTGCGGAGCCGCCATCGAGGTACCGCTCATGAAGCCATAGGTGTTAGGGGCATTCGCTTGCCACCAAGTACTGTAAATGTTGGCGCCCGGCGCGGTTACATCCACCCAATCGCCATAGTCCGAAATCGTCCAATATTCATCGTATTCATCCGTCGCGCCGACGGCGATCGCCTCCTCGAAATAGGCCGGATAAAACGGCACACTGCTCCCCTGATTGCCCGCGGCGGCGACGACGACCACACCCTTGCCGACGGCATAGCGAACGGCATCCTGAAGCGCGGCCGAATAAGAGGTGCCGCCCAAGCTCAGGTTGATGACCTTCGCGCCGTAATCGGCCGCATAGCGGATGCCCAGGGCAACGTTGGCCCAAGTGGCGGTCTTTGACGCGTTGATGACCTTGATAGGCATCAACCTGACATTCGGCGCGATGCCGACCACGCCCTCGCCGTTCATGGCTGCGGCCACGATGCCGGCCACATGCGTGCCGTGGCCGTTGTCGTCGGATGGGTCGCCGTCGTTGTTGACGTAGTCCCAGCCGGCGACCAGGCGGCCAGCGAACTCGGAATGCGTGAGCGAGATGCCCGAGTCCGCAATGGCGACGATCACCTCGGGCGAGCCGGTAGAGATATCCCAGGCCGCCGGCGCACGGATCATCTGCGGCGCGAAGATGTAGTACGGATCGTTGAAGAGCGGCTCGCTCGGCGTCAACAGCGCGCCGATCAGGCCATTGCGCTCGGCATAGCGTACCTCGGGCCGGCGTTTCAACGCGTCCAGAGCGGCAGCCGCGCCATTCGCGGCCGTTGCCACTCGATAGGCATCTCCGCCCAACGGCTCCTTGATCGTGAGGCCGAGATCCCGCAAGATGGCGGTGATGCGCTCCAAAGAGAGGCCCGGCTGCATGCCGACCAACAACTCGCCCGGCACGTAGGCCGCGGTCGCGGCGTCAACCGTAGCCGGTGCGGGTGGCGCCTCGGGCCGGCCGTTCCACAGATGACCAGCACCGCTGACCTCCTCGGCTTCCAGCGCAACCGGGTCGGCCTGCACCTCCGCGCCGGCCGGCGGCCGCCGCACCACGACGAGACGGCCGGGCAACAGCCCGGGCACTTTCCAATTTCCCTGATAATCGCTGACGGCCGAGCCCAGCAACGTCTCACCCATGTCTATCAGGCCATTGCCGTTGGCATCCTCGAAGACCTGAACCAGCCAACCGGCAAGGCCCGGCTCGCGCGGGCCTTTGGCGCCGTCGCCGTTCAGGTCATGAAATTCGGTGCCGGTGAGGGTCTGGAGGAGCGTAGCGCCGAAATCTACGCCGACGACCGGCCCAGATTCCACCGCTACCGCCAAGGGGCTGGTCGTGGTGGCCGTGAAGGGGTCGGGCAGGAGGGCGGCCACCGTGTAAGCGCCCGCGCTAAGCGCTTCGAAGCTGAAGGAACCATCGTCATCGGTTTGCACAAAGCGGCGCACAGCCTGCCCGCCGGTCACGCCATCGCGCAGCTCCACCGTAACGCCCCCCAGCCCGTCCTCGGCCGGTCCGCGCATGCCGTCGGCATTCTTATCGAAAAAGACAACGCCGACAACGGCGCCGGTGTTCTCTTGTGTGCCCGTGGCCCATACCAGGGCGCTAGCACCGATCACGACAAGCAAAACCGAAATGACCACGCTGGCCAGAGTGCGCATCGAAGCGCCCATTTTTCTTTCTCCTCACACCGACAAGGCTGTCTTGCTGCTGGGAAAACAAAGATCATTCCTGCCTTGAGAAAGTGTACGTACCTTATATTACAAATCGTATTACAAAGGGGAAAATAAGACCGGGCCTGAAACCGTCTGCACGGCACAGGCCCGGTCGGGCAAAGGGAGGTGGGAAAACGGGGTCGTTTATTCGATAGCTATGGCCGACACCATCGGCGCGTAGGTTCCGCCAACCTGCGCGAAGCCGATGTTCAGCAGCCCATCGTTCACCGTCACCGTGTAGGTGCGCTCCAGCGCGGTGGCTTTGCCGGCTACGGCGTAGACATCCAGGGCACTCTCGACCTCCGCGCCCTCCAGGCTGATGCGCATCACGCGCTGGCCCGCCTTGTTCGCTGCGAACTCGGCGAAGCGCAGGCGCACCGTATAGGTGCCGTTGGGCACGGTAAAGCGATACTCGCTCATGCCCTCCCGATAACGCTGGAACACAAACGGATCGCTCACGCCGGCCACCTGGCTGCTGCTGACCTGCGCCGCGCCGCCCACGTAGCCCCAGCCACCCGCTACATAGGCCTGGTCCGCCTGCCAGGTCACGCTTGCGGCGTCGGTGTAGGTCGGCCCACCGGCATCTACCCGCTGGGTGTAGGTGCCGCGCACGGGAGTGGGCGTGGGGGTCGGCGCGCCGGGCGCCGGCGTAGCGCCGTTGGTCCTCACTGCGACAGCCGAAATCATCGGCGCCTTGTTCCCGCCGTTCTTGGCGAAGCCGATGTTCAGCACGCCATCGCTCACGGTCACCGTGTAGCTGCGTTGAAGCAGCGTGCCCTTGCCGGCCGTCGCGTAGACGTCCAGCGCATTCTCGACCGTCGCGCCTTCGAGCGTGATCCGCATCACCCGGTCGCCCGCCTTGTTGGCCGCGAATTCGACGAAGCTCAGCTCCACCTGGTAAGTACCGTTCGGCACGGTGAAGCGGTATTCGCTCAGCCCTTCCCGATACTTCTGGAAGAGGAAGTCGTCGGTCGTGCCGGCCACGGCCATCGTCGAAGATTTGGCGCTGCCGCCCACATGACCCCATGAGCCGGTCGCGAAGGCCTTGTCCGCGGTCCAGCTCAACCCCTGGCCATCCGTATAGGTCGGGCCACCGCTGTTGACCCGCTGCACGTAGTTCAACGGAGTGGCCGTCGGCATAGCCGTCGGGGTTGGGAATGGTGTATTGGTCGGCGCGGTCGTCGGCGTCGCGGTCGGCTGCGGCGTCGCGGTCGGCGCGGTTGTCGGCGTCGCGGTCGGCTGCGGCGTCGCGGTCGGCGCGGTTGTCGGCGTCGCGGTCGGCGAGCTGCCGGCGCCGCCGGTCATGGCCCGCCGCACGGCGGCGCCCACGTCAATGCGGCCCCAGCCGTAGTACGGATCGAGCCCCGCCGCGCCCTTGTCCACCGCGGTGCTCTGGATGATGTCGCGCACCTGGGCCGGGCTCAGGCTTCCGTTGACCGACCAGATCAGCGCAGCCAGGGCCGAGACGTGCGGTGCAGCCATCGAGGTACCGCTCATGAAGCCAAACCCGTTCGGATTGGTGGCCGTCCAATATGTGCTCCAGATGCTCGAGCCGGGCGCCGCCACATCTACCCAGCTGCCGTAGTTGGAAATGGTCCAATACTCGTCGTACTCGTCGGTGGCGCTCACCGCCACGACCTCTTCGTAGTAGGCCGGATAGAACGGCGCGCTGCTGCCGTTGTTGCCGGCGGCCGCTACCACCAGGGCGCCCTTGCTCTGGGCGTAGCGGATCGCGTCCAGGAGCGCCGTGGAGGGGGTCGTGCCGCCCAGGCTCAGGTTGATGACCTTCGCGCCGTGATCGGCCGCGTAGCGGATGCCCAGGGCAACGTTGGCCCAGGTGCCGCTCTTGGCCGCGCTCAACACTTTGACCGGCAGGATCGAGACATTGGGCGCCAGGCCGGTGGTGCCCAGGCCGTTGTTCATGGCCGCCGCGATGATGCCGGCCACATGGGTGCCGTGCCCGTTGTCATCGCTCGGGTCGCTGTCGCCGTTGACGAAATCGTAGCCGGGCAGGATGCGGCCGGCGAACTCGGGATGGCTCAGCGAGACGCCCGAGTCCACCACGGCCACGGTGACCGTCACGGCGCCCGTGGTGACGTCCCACGCCGCCGGCGCGTTGAGCAACTGCGGCGCGTAGACCAGATACGAATTACTGTAATCGGGATCGGTCGGCGTCAGGCCGGCGCAGGCGATGCCATTGCGCTCGGCGTAGCGCACTTCGAGCCGGTTAGCCAGCGCGCTCAGGAAGGCGGCCATTTCCTCTTCGGCCACCGCGACCAGGTAGGTGTCATCGGCGATGGCCTGCTTGATCGCCGCGCCGTGCTCGCTCAGCAACGCGGCCGCCTGCGCGGAGGAAACGCCGCCGCGGAAGCCGACGATCGTCTCGCCCGCCTGGTAGGCCGGCCGGGCCGGATCGACGCAGGGCGAGCCGGAAGCCTGGGCCGCTTCGTCCAGCGCGACCGTGGCGCTCACCTCGCTGGCTTCAAGGGTCACCGGCACCTGGCGCTCCTGCCCGCCGTCGGGCGTGCGCAAGAGAGCCACGCGCTTGCCGGGCTTCACGTTGCGGATGATCCAGTGGCCCTGGGCATCGGTCACGGCCGAACCCAGCTCGGCCGCGCCCGCTTCCACGCGGCGCAGGCCCTTCGGGTCATCGAACAGGCGCACCTGGACGCCCGGAATGCCACGTTCGCCCAGGCCCTGCACGCCGTCGCCGTTGCGATCGTCGAAATAAGTGCCCACCACGGTGAGCGTCGGGCTGGCGCCGAAGTCGGCGACAACCCGGGTCAGAGAGTCCACCGGCCGGTGCATGTTGCTGTCGGCCGGTGCCCGTGCATCATTGGTCGCCGTGCTCTTCCACGTGCTCACCACGACGAGCTGCCGGTCGGCCGCCGTGTTGACGTACAGGGCATCTTCCGGCCGGACGACGATGTAGGTGCCGGCCGGCACATCTACGAAGCGATAAGCGCCGCCGGCATCGGTCATGGCCTGGCGGCGAAGCATCTGCCCGTTGGTCGCAGCATCCCGCAGCTCAACGACCACCCCCGCGATGCCGTTTTCGCCGGCTTCGCGCGTGCCGTTGCCGTTGCGGTCGAAGAAGACCACGCCCGAGATCTCGCCCGCGCCGCGCTGGGGGGCGGCCGTCACGACTGCTGCTGTGCCGGCCAACACCAGCATCAAGATCACGATGCTAACCAGAATGCGGTTCACCAGAGACTGCGCTTGCGATTTCATTCTCTCTACCTCAATACCACACCGTTCTCGATTCATCGAACACGATCGTGGTTTATCTTCCTGCGACTTCACGATACAGTCTAGTGAGGTAGAGGCCGGGAAACAATCCGTAGACCTACGGAACAGGCCGCGTTACGCAGTTCCGGTCCCGATCGTGGTATACTAATTCGGACTTCGGGGCCAGGAGGTGAGGGCCACCTAACCCCCCGCCTCCTTCCCTGCGAGGGAAGGGGGAGTATAACCATTCGCATGCTGTGCCTGCCGATTTTTGCCCCTCACCCCCCCCTGTCCCCCCTCTCCCCTTGGCCTTCGGCCAGGGGAGAGGGGGGATGATGGATGAGGGTTTTGCGGCGGGCGGCGAAGCCG
>JBBIKA010000052.1:5984-20850 GCA_037445695.1 Chloroflexota bacterium | reverse complement strand
GCCGCGACCGTGGGCGCGGCGACCGCGACGGTCGGCGGGACGGCGGTCGGTTGCGGCGCCGCGGCGGGGGCCGCGGCCGGCACCGGCGTGCATCCCGCCAGCACGGTGTTGGCAACCGCCAGGCTGCCCATTACCGCGGCGATATACTTGAGGGCCTGCCGCCGGGTCATCGCGCCTTCCTGGTAGTCCTCGATGTACTCTTCGACCAGATAACGCTGTAAATGATTCAGGTTCTTCAACGGATCTTTTTCGGTCATCCCATCGCACTCCTCACCTGGATCGTTGCGCGCCAAAACAGAGACCTGACTTTTTCTGTGCACAGATTGCGTGATAATCGTACACAACAACGGCAAATCGCGATGTAAGCCGGTGTCCCGTTCGTGCAGAAAATGCTCTGTTTTTTCCAAGACACGCCTTCACCGACCCGGCGGGGGTTTGTGGATGGGCTCTATGTCGCGCCTTCGGCCGAGAGGACGGCGCCCGCGGTGCGGAGGAGGATCAGCAGGTCGAGGCGCAAAGAACGGTGTTCGATGTAGTAGATGTCGTACTCGACATGCTCGTACATCGGCTGGGGCCGGCCGTTCACCTGCCACCAGCCCGTGAGGCCCGGCTTGACCGCGAAGCGGCGCAATTGCCAGGAATGGTACTTCTCCAGGAAGGGGAGCTGCTCGGGCCGGGGACCTACCAGGCTCATCTCCCCGCGCAACACGTCCCAGAACTGCGGCAGCTCGTCCAGGCTGGTGCGTCGCAAGAAGCGGCCCACCCGCGTCACGCGGTCGTCGTCGGCGTCAGGCTTCAAGCCATAGCCCGGCGCGTCGAGTCGCATCGTGCGGAATTTGTGGATGCGGAACACCTTGCGATCCTTGCCCACCCGATCCTGGGCAAAGATCACCGGGCCGGGCGAATCGAGCTTGATGGCAATGGCCAGCGGCACGTAAAGCAGGCCCGTGATCAGCAGTCCGATCCCCGCGCCGATCACGTCCATCAGCCGCTTGCACACCGCATACCACATGGACGATTCACCTCTGGCCGCGGCGGGCTTCGGCCGCCGCGAGGGCCTGAGGACTCACGGTGGGATGAAAGCGCGCCAGGCCGATCAGGCCGCCGATGATGCCGAGCGCGAACGCGACGGAACGGGCCAGGACGAACGGAATGGCCCAGATCGCCACCTCGCGGTCGTAGCGCCACACCGTGCGCAGGAAGGGCAAGGCGCTCAGGAGCAGGGCCGCCAACGCGGCCGCGGCGATCGCCAGGCCCGGCCGCCAGACGACGCCGGCCAGGGCCGCGCCGGCCGCCGTGACCGTCAGGAGCACCTGAAGCTTGAGGAGCTGCGGCGTATAAGAGTCGCTCAGCGCCTTGCCGGGGTGCATCTTGAGGGCCATGATCCGCCAATAGCCGCGGCGGATCTTCAGCCGGATATATCCCCGCCAACCGGCCACGTGGCGATGGTAGACGACCGCCTGGCGATTGAAGACGAAGCGATAGCCGAGCCGGGCCAGCCGATAGGAGAGGTCCACGTCCTCGTTGTTGGCGTGCGGAAAGGCCGGGTCGAAGCCGCCTGCGCGGCGCAGCACAGCGGCCCGCAAGGCCGCGGCATAGGAATCCACGAAATCTATCGTCGGCCGCCGCGCCAAACGGTCGTAGCGCTCTTCGAACTCGCATTGGGCCAAGCGGGCCACTACCTCGTGCTGCCGCGTGCGATAGCTGCCCTTGACGCCCGCGATCTCCGCGTCGGCCAGGGGGGCCACCATCTGCCGGATCCAATCGGCCACGGGCGCGCAATCGGCATCGGTGAACAGGATGATCTCGCCGGTGGCCGCGGCGATGCCCGTGTTGCGCGCGGCCGCCGGCCCCCGGTTGGGCTGGCCGATCACGCGCACCCCGGCCGCCCGGGCAAGCGCGGCCGTCTCATCGGTCGAGCCGTCGTCCACGACGATGACCTCATAAGCCGAGCGCGGATAGTCCTGCTCGGCCAGCGCGCGCAAGCAGAGCGGCAGGGTTGCGGCCGCGTTAAATGCCGGCACCACGACCGTCACCGACGGGCAAAACACGATCCCTCCCTCCACGCGCCCCGGCTCATGATGCTCCCGCAATCACCTGCTCAACCGAGCGGCGTCACCGTCGTCCGGCCGATCTGGCCGAACAGGTGCGCCTGCACCAAGTATTGCCACAGGCTGGCCGCAGGAACCGTCACCAGCACGCCGATCAGCAACAGGACGACCCCTAACGATCCGACGATCGCCGCGATGATGCCGGCCACGATCGTCAACAGGATCGCAATGATGACATTGCCGAGATTGTCGCGGGTCAGCTCCCACAGCCGGCTCACCTCGAACGCGGCGGCCAGCCGGTCGGTGACCGCCAGGCGGATGTAGATGGCCGGCGAAATCAACACCAGGAAAAGGACCCACAAGGCCATCAGGCAGGAGGAGCAAACGATGAAGAGCGTGCCGAACACGGCATCGGCCCCCGCGCTCTGGTTGCCGGTCAAGGCCACGCCGATGAACATGGGGATGCTGATCAGGAGGATCGGCAGAGACCAGACAAAGAAAGCCACGATCAGCTTGAAGCCGCGCGTCAGGAAGCCGCTCCAATCCTCCCATTCGGGCAACGGCAATTCCCGGCCATCGGCGACGTTCCGCAACACATCCAGGCAATAGCCCAGGATCACGATCGCCGGCACCACGCCGATCAGGATGGGCGAGAGCAAGAGCGCGACCAGCCCCACGATCGTTCCGATGCCGAGCTTGCGGACCCAATCCGGGTCTTCGAACATAAATGTGAACGCCTTTCCGAAATCCATGTCGTCCTCCTTGAGATAGCGAATGCGCTGCGAAAAGCAGCCGACAGCGGCCGTATTATATCATGCCTTTCACGTGCCAGGCACTTTCAAAGTGCCTGGCACGTTTGACGGGCTATTTTCAGGTTAGAACGACAAGGCCAGCGCGGCGGTCAAGCGGTCGCGCGCCAGGCCGATGGCGGCCAGGAGGAGCAATCCGGCCACGAAGCCGGCTGCAAGCGGCAGGGTGACCTGGCGCCACGTGCGGGCCTGGCCTTCGCGGCGCAAGAGGATCAACACGAACACCCCGGCGACCAGGCCCACCAAAAGCACCACCGCGGCACCGCTCAGCAGGGCCAGCGGATAGAGAAGCGGCGCCCATCCGCCGGCGACCAGGCCGACGACCGCGGCCCCGGCGATGACCAACGCGGCGAGATCGCGCCAGCGCTGGAGCACCGGCACCTCTTCGGCCGCGGCCCACACGGTCAGGTTGAAGAGCGGGAGCAGGAAACTGGCGATCACCAGCCCCTCCAACGCGCCGGTGATCAGGCGCAAGAGATTGTGCGGCTCGTACAAAGGGGCCGCGGGCAAGAAAAAAGCCAGATAGGAGTTCACGCCGTCCACGGCCCAGGCCGCCATGAACGCGCCGAGCACCGGCCAGAACCGCCGCGGGGGAAAGCGATTCGCCCGGCCGCGGCCCATCCCCAACAAGGCGCCCAATCCCGCCAGCGCGGCCAGATAAGTGCCGCTGCACCGCGCGCAGAGCGGCAGTTGCCGGCCGGCGATGAAATAGCTATGCCCGGCGATGCGATGACAGACGGCATAGGCGTAGCGGTCGGCCTTGTCGAGCGGGTGCGCCGGGGGCAACGCCACCAGGATCAGCGCGCTGAGCGCCAGCGCGGCCGCGCACCACAGGCGTCGCGCGGCGCGCAGCCGCGGCCTCAGGAGGGCGATCAGATCATGGCGTGTGAACATGGAGCGAATTATACACCGATTTGGCCGGATTATCTCTCTGCAGGGCAATCGTGCTATAGTTATGACGATGATCCATACTGACGCTACCTCTCTCACCCCCTACCCCCGCTCTCCCCTTTCAGGGGAGAGCGGGGGTGGCTCAGGAGGGGGTTTGCGGGCGGCTTCGCCGCCCGCAAACCCCATTTCGATTTTTTTCCTCCCTCGCGTGCGGGGGAGGGACCGGGGGTGGGAGCAAACGGACGCGGCAATAGTGAGCTAAACGGCTTTTCGGAAAAGCAAACATCATGATCGAACTCTCGCGTGTCACATATACTTACCCTGACCAGGCCGCGCCGGCATTGGCCGATCTCTCGGCCATCGTGCGCAGCGGCGAATTCGTGCTGGTCGTCGGGCCATCGGGCGCCGGCAAATCCACCTTCTTGCGCTGCCTCAACGGCCTCGTCCCCCACTTCTACGGCGGCCGCTGGTCGGGTCACATCCGCGTTTTCGACCGCGATCCGATCGCCCTGGCCCCGCGCGGCATGGCCGATCTGGTGGGCTTCGTCTTTCAAGATCCCGAGGCGCAGTTCGTCGTGGACACGGTGGAAGATGAGCTGGCCTTCGCGCTGGAAAACTTCGCGCTGCCCCAGACCACGATGCGCAAGCGGATCGAAGAGGTGCTCGACCAGATGGCGATCGCCCATCTGCGCGACCGCCGCGTGAATACCCTTTCCGGCGGCGAAAAGCAGCGGGTGGCCATCGCTGCGGTGTTGGCGCTCCAGCCCGAGGTCGTCGTGCTCGATGAGCCCACGTCTCAGCTCGATCCACAGGCCGCGGAAGAAGTGCTGGTGGCCTTGCGCCAACTGAACGAAGATCTGGGCCTGACGATCATCTTGAGCGAACATCGCCTGGAGCGGGTGGTGCAATATGCCGATCGCGTGCTCTATCTGCCGGCGCCGGCCGCGACGCCCCTCCTGGCCGATCCGCGCACGGTGATGAAAGCGCTGCCCCTTGTGCCGCCGCTGATCGAGTTGGGCCGGCAGCTCAACTGGGAGCCGCTGCCGTTGACGATCAAGGAAGGCCGGCGGTTTGCGCGCGAGATAGGCGAGCAAATCGGCCGGACGGCCGATTTGGCGACCGCCCGGTTGGAAGGCCGGGACATGCCGACACGCCAGGACGGCAGGGAGCCGGTTTTGCTCGCGCGGGATGTCCACTTCGCGTACGACGGACACGTGGCCCTGGCCGGCGTGAGCCTGGAGGCGGTCGCCGGAGAGTTCATCGCGCTGATGGGGCGCAACGGTTCGGGCAAGAGCACGTTGCTGAAGCTGCTGGTCGGCCTGTTGCGGCCCGAGCGGGGCCAGATCATGGTGGGAGGCCTCGACACGCGACGCGCGGCGCCGGAAGCGATCATCCGCACGGTGGGCTACGTGCCCCAACACCCGGGCACACTCCTGTTTCAGGAGACCCTGCTGGAAGAGCTGGCCTTTACCCGCAAAAGCCATCGTCGGCCGGCCGACGAGCACGGCGATCGCGCGCTCCTGGAGCGGCTGGGGTTGGCCGCGCTGGCTGGCCGCAACCCGCGCGATCTGAGCGGCGGCGAACAGCAACGCGCGGCTCTGGCCGCCATACTCGTCGCGGATCCGCGCATCATCCTGCTCGATGAACCCACGCGCGGGCTGGATTACGAGCAGAAACGACGCCTGATCGCGCTGTTGCAGGAGCTGAAGCGGGAGGGCCGCACCATCATCATGGCCACGCACGATGTCGAGCTGGCCGCGGCCTGCGCCGATCGGGTGGTGCTGATGGCCGAAGGCCAGATCGTGGTAGACGGCCCGGCGCGACAGGTGATGAGCGACTCGCAGGTCTTTGCCTCGCAGATCAACAAGCTGTTCCGCGATCCGCGCTTTCTGGTCGTAGAGGACGTGTTGCGGGCCATGGCCGGAATCACGGAGGGGAGCGCGCGATGACTGCCGACGTCGGAATGGGGCCCCGGTCGAGCCGCTCCGCTCGCGACGATTGGTCGGCGCTCGCGATCAGCTTTGTGGCCAGCCTGGTCGGCCTGATCGCCTTCCTCTATCCCTTTTTTGTGCCGCAGCGGGTCACAACGGGCGCCCTGGCCCATGCCGGCGACGCGCCCCTGGTCTTCATGGTGGTCCTCGTGCTCTGTCTGGCGACCGTGTTCGCCGGTTTGACGGGCCGCCAGATGACGAGCAAGCTGGTGGCCCTGCTCGGCATCTTGACCGCGCTGAGCGCGGTGCTACGCACGCTCCCCGGGCTGGCCGGTTTCAACGCCATCTTCTTCCTGCCGATCCTGGCCGGCTATTGCTATGGGCCGGTGTTCGGGTTTCAGCTCGGCGTCTTCTCTTTGTTGGTCTCGGCGCTGATCGGCGGCGGCATCGGGCCGTGGTTGCCTTATCAGATGCTGGCGACCGGCTGGGTGGGAATGTTGTCCGGCTTTCTGCCTCGCCTCACGACCAACCGCCGGCTCGAAGCCGTCATGCTCGCGACCTGGGGCGCGGTCGTGGGGCTGCTCTTCGGCGCGATCATGAACATCTGGTTCTGGCCGTTCCTGGCCGGCGCCGCCGATTTTTCGACCGCAGCCGAAGGCGTGTGGCGGCCGGGGATGGATGTGTGGGCGTCGTTGCGCGCCTATCTGACGTTCTACCTGGCCACCTCGCTGTGGTGGGACATCTGGCGCGCCGGAGGCAATGCGCTGCTTCTGCTTCTCTTCGGCCCCGCAGTGTTGCGCGTGCTCCGACGGTTCCGCAGCCGCTTTCAGTTCGACATCGTGCCGCAGGTGGAGCTGGCGGCGGCCGATGGAGAGGCTATGCCTTCCCAGGAGGCGTGATGGGCCGCGGCGCGTACGAACATCAGTACATCCATCTCGACCTGCCCGAGCTAGCTACGTCGGCCGTAGACGCGGCGCCGGCCGAGATTTCCCTGGCGACGGAGCTGCGGGGCGAAGGGCCGGTCGGCGTGGACCTCTACTGCGCCGACAACCTGGCGCTGATCCAACACCTGGGGAAGGAGTGGGAGGGCCGCTACCAACTGATCTATCTCGATCCGCCGTTCGGCACGGGCAAGGTGTATGCGGCGCGCGTCGGCGGAGAGCGCCGCCGCGTGGCCCGCACGGTGAACGCCTATCGCGACGACCTGGCGTTCGACGCCTATCTCGACTGGCTCAAAGCCCGCTTGGCCCTCATGCGCGATCTACTCCACGCGACCGGCACGCTCTATGTGCATCTAGACTGGCATGCCGTTCATTATGTCAAAGTCGAGCTCGATCGGCTATTCGGCCGCAACCGCTTCCTGAACGAAATCATCTGGTGCTACCACGGCCCATCGCCCATCCGCCGCGCGTTCAAGCGCAAACACGATACCATCCTGGTCTACACCCGCTCGGCCGACTACTTTTTCGACGCGGACGCCGTGCGCACGCCCTACGACGAGGTGACGGTGAAGACGTTCGCCAGCAGCGCGAAGGCCGGCTTCGGCAAGGTGCCCGATCTGGCGCGCGGCAAGGTGCCGGAGGACTGGTGGTATTTCCCCGTGGTGGCTCGCTTGCACGCCGAACGGATCGGCTATGAGACGCAAAAGCCCGAAGCGCTGCTCGAGCGGATCGTTCGGGCGTCGAGCCGGCCGGGCGATCTGGTGGGGGATTTCTTTGCCGGCTCGGGCACGACCGGAGTAGTGGCGGCCCGCTTGGGCCGCCACGCGGTGCTGGTGGATCGCAATCCGGTGGCCGTGGAAAAGAGCCTGGTGCGGCTGGCCAGGCTAAAGCCGCCCCCGCGCGCCCGGCTGTGGCGCTATTTCACGGAGGGGTGAGCCTACCGGCTTCCGTCTGCCACCAGGCCCCGCAAAATGCGCAGGTTCTCGACGTCCTCGTGCATGTCCTTGCTCTTGGGTGTCTCGAGGATCATCGGCACGTCGGTAAAACGGCTATCGTTCAAGATGTTGGCGAAGGCCGTCAGGCCCAACAGCCCGGCGCCGATGTGGTCGTGGCGATCCACCCGCGAGCCGAGGCCCTTCTTGCTGTCGTTGAAATGGAAACAGCGAATGCGCTCGAGGCCGATGAGCCGATCGAATTCGGCCATCGTTTCGGCGTAGGCTGCGGGCGTGCGGATATCGTAGCCGGCCGCGAAGACGTGACACGTGTCGAAGCAGAAGCCCACCCGCTCCGCCGCGTGCACGCCGTCGAGCATGGCCCGCAACTGCTCGAAACGATAGCCGAGCGCCGATCCCTGGCCGGCCGTCGTCTCGATGAGGGTGAGCGTGCGGTAGCCGGAGGTGGCTTCGTGCGCACGGTTCACCCCCGCGATGATGCGCGCGATGCCGGCCGCTTCCCCGGCGTCCATATGCGCGCCGGGATGAAACACCACGCCCAGGATGCCCAGTTGCTCGGCGCGGGTCAGCTCATCTATCAGCGCGTTCACCGACTTCTCCCACAGCGCGTCGTCCGGCGTGCCCAGGTTGAGCAGATAGGCCGCGTGCGAGACGACCGGCCCGATCCCCGTGGCGGCCTGGGCAGCAAACCAGCGCGCGATTTCGTCGGCCGGGGTCGGCTTCTGTTCCCAACGGTTCTGGTTCTTGGTGAAGATCTGCATCGTGTTGATGCCGAGGGAGCGCGCACGCTCGAAAGCCGTGCTCAAGCCCCCTTCGACCGACATATGTGCGCCTAGTAACATGGGACATACTCCGGGAAGCTACTCTTCGGCCGCCAGCGTAAAGTGTACCACGCCTTCCGCCCGGTCCTCCACGCGCGCCATCACAAACAGCAAGGAAGAAAGCCGATTCAAGTATTTGAGCGGGGTGGCCGTACGCACTTCGCCGTCGTGCGTCAGCCGGGCGACGATGCGCTCGGCCCGGCGCACGACCGTGCGCGCCAGCTCGAGCCAGGAGCCACCCACGCTGTCACCAGGAACAATGAAAGCCGGCGGCATCTCGACGCGCCGGCCGAGGGCATCCGTCTCCTGTTCGAGCCACGCCAGCCGATCTTCTCCCAGCCACGGAGGACGGGTTGCGACCTCGGGCAGGGTGGCCAGGTCGGCCATCAGCTTGTAGAGATCGCGTTGGATCGCCAGGATGAGCCGGCGCACCTGGCGGTCCTGGGCGTGGGCACGCGCCAGGCCCAACACGGCCGACGCCTCGTCCACTGTGCCGTACGCCGCGGGCCGATCCGCGTACTTGGGCACGCGCTCGCGGCCCAAGACCCCTGTATAGCCGTCATCGCCCGCGCCGGTATACCACTTGATTTCCATTAGAAGCCTCGCACTCCCACACCGAATTCATACACCAGCTTGCCGCCCAACCACCCATCGAGCAAAATCAGCAGCGCGACCAGCAGGAGCAGCCCCAGATACGCCCGACGGCCGGCGGGCACGACCAGCAATCGTTTCGCTTTGAGCGGCCAATACAGCGCGGCGCCGAGCACGATCAGGATCGCCACGCCGACCGTGATATGTTGGTTGATGACATCCCGCACCGGGGGCAGATCGGCCGCCCGGCCCTGATCCACCAGGCCCGCAATGCCGGCCGCCAACGTGCTGATCCAGCCCGCCAACAACAGCCAGCGGCCGCTCCACAGCCATCGTTCTTCCGACCGCCGGCCGATCAGGCCGATGGCGACGAACGCGATGCCGGCCAGCGTCAGCGCGATCGGGAAATGCACCAGGCGAGGGTGAAAAGGGCCCATCGCTACTCGCTTACAAGCGCCAGCAACTGAAGCGGCTTGCCGTAGCTGGCGGTCATCAGGCGTTCGGCGAAATGCTTGCCGCGCGGCATGCCGCTTGTCCGCATCTCATGTACCACCACCGGCACCGGATAAAAGACCCGCTGATGTTCGGCCTGCCAGTCGTGGCCGTCCCAGGTCATGATGGCATAGACCGCCCGCTGATCGCCGTCCATCGGCAGGCCGGCGCTGGCCACATCCACCAGCAGCCGATCGCGCCAGCGGCGCACGGCCGGCACGTGAATGTGCCCGTAGGCCAGCGCCTGCCAGTCCGGCGCGCGGCCATCCTCCTTCAGCAGCAAAGCATCCAGGTCCTCGTCCGAAAACTGGGCCACGATGGGTCGGGTCAGGTCGGTCGGGTTGGCGTGCACCACCAGCAGATCATGGCCCGGCGCCGGCGACACCTGATGTGCGAAGGGCAATCGGGCCAGATACGCCACGCGCTCCGGGCCCAGCCGTTCCATCATCCAGGACAGTTGAGCTCTGAAGCGCTCATCGTTTTTGCCGGGCGGCGTCTCATCGGGCTGGTGTAGGAAGAACGCGTCGGTATTGCCCTGGATGACGGCCGTCGCGGCCTGGCGCACGCGATCCACCACCTCGGCCGGCCACGGCCCGGCCCAGACCAGATCGCCGGCCACGATGATCTGGTCGAACGAGCCGCGGCGTTGGATGTCTGCCAACACGGCTTCCAGGGCCACCAGATTGCCGTGGATGTCCGAAAGGAGTGCAATCCTCATTGATGCCGCTCCTTATGCTTTGTGAGCTTAGCTTTGGCGCTTTACCGCCTTGACCCACACCCCCGGCCCCGACCCCTCTCAGGGGCCGGGGAAAAGGCGGAACGGGGTTTGCGGGCGGCTTCGCCACTCGCAAAACCCCCTCCTCAGCACCCCCGCTCTCCCCTCTTAGGGGAGAGCGGGGGCTGGGGGTGAGAGAGGTAAGACGATCGAAAAAGTAAATTCGGTTCTCCAGCTTCTGGCGGGATAAGAGGCGTCTTGGCAATGCCGACTGCGGTGAGCCCCCCACCCCTAACCCCGCCCCCCGCTTGCGGGGGGAGCGGGGAATCCCTCTGAAAGGGGTATTTTGGCCGCCTTCGGCGGCCAAAATACCCCGCTATCGCCCCCTCCCCCAAATTTGGGGGAGGGGTTGGGGTGGGGGCAGGGGCCACGCAAGTTGCGAGTCCTACCGGTCTTCCCACCAAACGCCGCGGAGCCGTAAATTCTTGGCTAACAAAGCACTAACTTCGTCCCCAGGACATGGCAGATCAACGGCGGATCAGCGCAGCGCCCACCGCTTTCGGCCCGGCATGGGCCGCGAAGGCCGGCCCCGCCTCAACGGCCAAAATCTCAGAAGGGTCCACGTTAAGAAGGCCGCCCAAATGGGCGATCAGATCGTTGGCCACCTCGCAGCCGCGCGTATAGGCCGCGGCCACCTGGGCCACCGGCAAGCGCGCGCGCAGCTCCTCCTCGATGCGTTGAAGCGCCCCGCGCATCGAACGAGCCACGCCCACGAAGCGAAACTCCCCCTCGACCATTTCGACGATCGGCTTGACCCGCAATGCCGCGGCGACCTTCTCGATCAGCGGCATGATGCGATCGAGCCGTCCGCCTCGACGCACCCACTCCAGCGTATCGAGCGCAAAGAGGATGGAGGTGCGACTGCGCAGCTCTTCCAGCATCTGTTGGATGAACTCGGCGCTGCGGCCCGCCAGCGCCTCTTTGGCGGCCGCCAGCACCTGCAAGCCCATGCCGACCGAAAAGGAACCCGTATCTATGACCCGCACGCGTTCCCCGAACTCCTGGGCGGCCGCCCAGGCCGCATTGAACGTGCCGCTGTGACGAGCGGGCAAAGTGAGACAGATAACATCGTGCCCGGCCGCTACGAGCTTTTCGAACACCTGGTAAAAAGCGCCGGGCGGCGGCGATGAGGTGCCGGGCGCCACCGGCGAACGCTCGGCGCGCTCCCAAAATTCAACGTTGCTCAACTCCGTGCTGGAAATCATCTCCTGGCCGAAGCGCACATAGACCGGGACAATGATGATCCCCAACTGAGCAGCAACTACGGCGGGCAGGTCACAGCCACTGTCGGCGACGATGCGGACACTGTTCATGATTCCTCCTCGGGTGATCTTGACCTCATTATAGCATGTCATGCAGTAAGCGCAACCACAGAGTGTGCTCTTTGGTGCATGAATGCGGGGCCCATGTGGTGGCCGATCGCCGATCGTGTCACGGCCGCGGCCATTCGTCGCGATTTCAATCGCCTCGCACTTCGTGGTAAAATAGCGCCAACCTGAAAATAGCCCCGCAGACGTGCCAGGCACTTTCGAAGTGCCTGGCACGTGAAGTCCGGGCCGGCTGGCACGTGAGCGCTGAGGAGGCCGACCATGAAACACATCGAATTTACGCGCCAATCTCCCGATCGCCTCGTTTTCTATTTCCAGGGCTGGGAACCCGCCACCGAACCGCGCGGCATCGTTTGCCTGGTCCATGGCTTGGGCGAACACACCGGCCGCTATGCCCATGTGGCCGCCGCGCTGAATGCGGCCGGCTATGTCTTGTTCGGCTGCGACCTGCGCGGCCACGGCAGATCGGCCGGGCCGCGGGGACACACGCCATCCTACGAGGTGCTGATGGACGACCTCGGTCGGCTGCTGGCAGAGGCGACGGCACGCTACGGGAGCAAGCCGCAATTCCTCTACGGCCATAGCCTGGGCGGCAACCTGGTGCTCAATTATGCCCTGCGCCGTCGGCCGGCCATCGCGGGCGTGATCGCCACCAGCCCGGCTATCCGGGTGCCGGTGCGCCTGCCCCCGGCCCAGGTCACCCTGGCGAAGGCGATGAACCGCCTCTGGCCGGCCATGCAGATGGCCAATGGCCTGGACGTGAACGGCCTGGCGCGCGATCCCGCAGTGGTACGCGCCTACACGAGCGACCCGCTTGTCCACAACAAGATCTCGGTCCGCCTCGCGTTGAGCATGTTAGAGGCCGGCGAGTGGGCCCTGGCGCATGCAAGCGAGTTTCCGGTGCCCTTGCTGCTCGTTCACGGCACGGCCGACACCCTCACCTTGGCGGAAGGCTCGCGCGAGTTCGCGGCCCGCGTGCCCGCCGACCGCTGCACCTTGAAGCTATGGGAGGGATTGTACCATGAAACCCACAACGAACCCGAAAAGGCCGCGGTGCTGGACTTTATGATAGATTGGTTGCGTCAACACTCGTAGCAGGAGGCCTACCATGTCCGAAAACGCGTTCTCTTGGGTCAAGGCGTTGGAAACCGGCACCCTCACCGAGTTGCAATGGGAGACGTTGCAAGCGGTCGTAGACAATGGCCAGGCCGAGTCGCTGCTGGAGGCCGCCCGGCTGCTGGACTTCGAGGCCACCCATCGCGCCGGCGAGGAGCCCGGGCCGACGGCCTATTGAATTCACGCCACCACTTTTCATCATCAACGGAGACATCGTCTATGTTCGCAGACCTGGTCCTCAAGAATCGCAGCTATCGTCGTTTCTACGAAGATGTGCCGATCGGCCTGGATACCCTGCGCGAGCTGGTGAACCTGGCCCGGCTTACCCCCTCAGCGCGCAACATGCAGCCGCTCAAATACGTGCTCTGTTGCGAGCGAGAGACGAACGCGGCCATCTTCTCCACCCTGGCCTGGGCCGGCTATCTGCCCGACTGGCCCGGTCCGGTCGAAGGGGAACGGCCGTCGGCTTACATCGTCGTCCTGGGCGACAAGACCCTCAGCCAATCGTTCGGCGTGGATCACGGCATCGCCATGCAGACCATCCTGCTTGGCGCGGTCGAAAAGGGGTTGGGCGGCTGCATAATCGGCTCCATCCAGCGCGAGAAACTGCGCCAGATCCTGAACATCCCGGAGCGATTCGAGATCCTGAACGTAGTTGCCCTCGGCAAGCCCAAAGAGGTCGTCGTGCTTGACCCGGTCGGCCCGGACGGAAACATCAAATACTGGCGGGACAAAGATCAGGTGCACCACGTGCCCAAGCGCAGCCTGGAAGAGCTCATCGTCGCCGAAAAAAACTAACCCATACCCAATACCTAATACCCAATATCTAATACCCAACCCAAACCACCATGACCACCTTACCCTTCACTTCCCGCCGCTCTCCCGTCTACGGCCGCCGCGGCATGGTGGCCGCGTCGCAGCCGCTGGCCGTCGCCGCCGGGCTGGAGATCCTGGCCGCGGGCGGCAACGCGGCCGATGCCGCGGTGGCCACCGCGGCCGCGCTGAACGTCACCGAGCCGACTTCCACCGGCATCGGCGGCGACTGCTTCGCGCTCTACTACGAGGCCGCCACGGGCCAGATCACGGCGCTCAACGGTTCGGGCCGCGCGCCGGCCGCGTTGACGCTGGAACGGCTGCGCCGCGAGGGGTTCGGCGTAGGGGCGCACGATCGTGCGCCCCTACTACCCCCCTACCATCCGTACACGATCACCGTGCCGGGCGCGTGCGCGGGCTGGTGCGACCTGATCGGCCGCTACGGTCGGCTGGCGCTCTCGCGCATCCTGGCCCCGGCCGTCCGTCTGGCCGAAGAAGGCTTCCCGGTGGCGCCGATCACTGCATATCACTGGCAGCGCGGGGTCGAGCGCCAGCTCGCCCATGCCCCCGGCGGCCTGGAACTGACCATCGAGGGCCGCGCGCCGCGGCCCGGCGAGATCTTCCGCAATTCGGGACTGGCGCGCACCCTGCGCACCGTGGCCGAGGGCGGCAAAGACGCCTTTTATCGCGGCCCCATCGCCGAGGCCATCGCCGCGACCGTCCAGGCCGCGGGCGGCTGCCTGACGGTGGAAGACCTGGCCAACCACCACAGCACCTGGGACGAGCCGATCAACGTAACCTACCGCGGGCTGCGCGTTTGGGAATGCCCGCCCAACGGCCAGGGGTTGGCCGCGCTGCTGGCACTCAACATCCTGGAAGGCTTCGATCTGGCGTCGCTCGATCCGCTCTCGGCCGAACGCCTGCACCTGGAGATCGAGGCGATGCGCCTGGCCTTCGCCGACGCGCGCTGGTACATCGCCGATCCTCAATTTACCAATCTACCAATCTCCCAACTCCTCTCCAAGGACTACGCCGCCGACCGCCGCCGTCTCATCAACCCCGGCCGCGCCACCCTCGATCAGCGCCGCGGCGTGCCCGTGGCCGGCTCGGACACGGTCTACTTCTGCGTGGTAGACGGCGAGGGGAACGCGTGTTCGTTCATCAACAGCAACTACATGGGATTCGGCACGGGCATCGTGCCGGCCGGCTGGGGCTTCACGCTCCAGAACCGCGGCCACAACTTCAGCCTGGATCCGGCCCATCCCAACGCCCTCGCGCCCGCCAAGCGGCCCTACCACACGATCATTCCGGGGATGATAACGGTGGATGGTACATTGGTAGGTGGTACATTGGT
>JBBIKA010000052.1:0-5884 GCA_037445695.1 Chloroflexota bacterium | reverse complement strand
ATGGTACATTGGTAGGTGGTACATTGGTGGACGACCCCACCAACCCCCAATCTACCAACCCCCAATCTACCAACATCCTCATCGGCCCCTTCGGCGTGATGGGCGGGTTCATGCAGCCGCAAGGCCACCTACAGGTGATCATCGCGCTGGCCGACGACGGGTTGGACCCGCAGGCCGCGCTCGACCGGCCGCGCTTTTGCATCGGCGACGGCACCGCGGGCGGCCGCGTGAGCCTGGAGGAGGGCATCCCGGCCGCGACGGCGGCGCAACTGGCCGCATTAGGCCACCCCGTTGACGTCGCGGCCGGCCACGAACGCGCGCTCTTCGGCCGCGGACAGGTCATCCTGCGCGATCCGGCCACCGCCGTCCTCTGCGGCGGCAGCGACCCGCGCGCCGACGGCTGCGCAATGAGTTTGTGACACAAGCAGCACAGGATTTCATCCTGTGCTGCTCCTGGGGAGTCGAAACGTGGAGCTGAAAGCCATCATCTTCGACCTGGACGGCGTGATCACCGACACCGCCGAATATCACTATCGGGCCTGGCAGCGCCTGGCCGACGAAGAAGGGCTGGTCTTCAACCGCCAGATCAACGAGCAGTTGCGCGGGGTGGGTCGCCGCGAATCGCTGGAAATCATCCTGGCGGGCCGGCCGACCGCCGAAGAGCAGATCGCGGCGATGACCGAGCGCAAGAACCGCTACTACGTCGAGATGCTGGCCGAGCTGAGCCCGGCCGACCTGTTGCCCGGCGCGCTGGAGCTGCTGCACGAGGCGCGCGCCGCGGGCCTCAAGATCGGCATCGGCTCGGTCAGCCGCAACACGCCGATCGTGCTCGAGCGCCTGGGGATCGCCGACCTGCTCGACGCCGTGGTGGACGGCCACCTGGTGACGCGCAGCAAGCCCGCGCCCGACATCTTCCTGAAGGCCGCCGAGCTGTTGGGCGTGCCGCCGGCGTTTTGCGCGGTGGTCGAGGATGCGGCGGCCGGCGTGGATGCGGCGCTGGCGGCCGGCATGTGGGCCGTGGGCCTGGGCCCGGCCGAGCGGGTGGGCCATGCCCACGTGCGCTTCGCTTCGCTGGCCGGCGTCACTTTGGCCGACATCCGCGCCGGACTGGAGGCCGCGGCCTGGACGGTGGCCGAGCCGGCCTTCGACCCCGACCGCCAACGCCACAAGGAGACGGTCTTCACCATCGGCAACGGCAACTTCTGCGTGCGCGGCTCCTTCGAGGAGGGCTACCCCGGCGAGAACGCGGCCAGCTTCATGCACCGGCTGTGGGACGACATGCCGGTCAACTTCACCGAGCTGGCCAACCTGCCGCGCTGGTGGGGCGTGGACATCTGGGCGAACGGCGTGCGCTTCCGCCTCGACCGGGGCCGGGTGCTGCGCTATCGCCGCTGGCTGGACCTGCGCACCGGCGTCCTCGCGCGCACGGTGCGCTGGCAGCCGACGGCCGACGGCCCGGTGCTCGACCTCCACTTCGAGCGGTTCGTCAACCTGGCCGACCCGCACCAGGCGGCAGTGCAGGTGCAGGTCGCCGTGGTCGAAGGCCAGGCCGATCTGCGCGTGCGGGCCGGGCTGGATGCCCACGTCGAGAACACCGGCCTGGTGCACTGGGACCTGGTGGACCAGGTGGCCACGGCCGACGCGGTGGCCGTGCACGTGCGCACGCGCGCCACCAGGGCCGACCTGGCCGTCGCGGCATGTATCCACACATCAGGCCCGGCCGAAGCGCCTGCCGCGGGCGCCGGCTCCTTCTGCGACGCCGACGGCCAGCCGGCCGTCGAGCGCCGGGCGACCCTGCGCGCGGGCGACACCCTGACCCTGCAGAAGTTCGTGGCGGCCGTCCCCGGCCTCGACGCGGCCGAGCCGCTGGCGACCGCCCTGGCAAAGGCGCAGCAGGGCCGGGCGCAGGGCTACGCGGCCTGGCGTGCGGCCAACGACGCCGCCTGGGCCGCCATCTGGGCCACTTCGGACGTGCTCATCGAAGGGGACATCGAGGCGCAGCTCGCCCTGCGCTTCAACATTTTCCAGTTGTTCATCGCGGCCCCGCGCTTCACCGAACGGGCCAGCATCGGCGCCAAGACCTTGAGCGGCTTCGGCTACCGACACCATGTGTTCTGGGATACCGAGATCTTCATGTTGCCGCTTTTCACCTACACCCGGCCCGAGCTGGCGCGCCACATGCTGATGTACCGCTGGCACAACCTGCCCGGCGCGCGGGCCAAGGCGCGGGGCAACAGCTACGAGGGCGCGCAGTTCCCCTGGGAGAGCGCCGGCGACGGCCGCGAGGTCACGCCCACCTGGGTGCCCCACTTCGCCGACCCCACCCAGCTCGTCCGCATCTGGACGGGCGACATCGAGATCCACATCACCGCAGACGTGGCCTACGGTGTCATGCAATACTGGCGCACGACCGGCGACGATGCCTGGATGCGGGACTACGGCGCCGAGATCGTGCTCGACGGCGCCAAATTCTGGGCCAGCGCGGCCCGCCGCGAGGCGGACGGCAAGTACCACTACCGCAACGTCATCGGCCCGGACGAATACCACGACCGCATAGACGACAACGCCTACACGAACTACATGGCCAAATGGCACCTGGAGACCGCCCTGGAGGTGCTGGCGTGGCTCCGGCGCACGGATCCGGAAAAGGCGGCCGCGCTTGACGCAGCGCTCGACCTGAGCGCAGAGCGCCTCGCCCATTGGGCCGATGTCATCGGCTGCATGTACCTGCCGCAGGAGCCTGAGACCGGCCTGATCGAACAGTTCGCCGGCTACTTCGACCTGGCAGATGCCGACCAGAAGGTGCTGCGCGATCCGACGCGCACCAAATCCATGCAGGCGCTGTTGGGGATCGAAGGATGCGCGGCCACCCAAAACCTCAAGCAGCCGGACGTGCTGATGCTGCAGTACCTGTTGCCGGAGCGCTTCACGGCCGAACAGATACGCGCCAACTACGACTACTACGATCCGCGCACCGATCACGAGCACGGCTCCAGCCTGGGGCCCAGCATCAGCGCGATCATGGCCTGTCGGGTGGGCGACCACGAACGCGGCTACGAGCATTTCCTGCGCGCGGCCCGGGCCGACCTGCTGGACGTGCGCCACAACGCGGGGGACGGCATCCACGGCGCGAGCGCGGGCGGCCTGTGGCAGGCGGTCGTCTTCGGCTTTGCCGGACTCCGGGTGACCCCACAGGGTTGGAAAGTCCATCCCATGTTGCCCGCGCATTGGACGCGACTGGCATTCAAGTTCTATCACCGCGGCCGGCTAGAAAGCGTGGAGGTCAAGGCGTAAGCGCGCCCTACGTCGTCCCATGGACATCGCTCTGCCGCCCCCCTTCCTGCAACGCATGGCCGCGCTCCTCGGCGACGAGTACGCGGCGTTTCTGGCCAGCTATGCAGCCCCGCCGGCGGCCGGGTTGCGCGTGAACACGCTCAAGATCAGCCCGGAGGAATTCCGCCGCCTGGCCCCCTTTGAACTCACCCCGCTTCCCTGGTGCCCGGCCGGGTTTATCGTGGACGAACGCGCCGCGCCTCCAACCTCTCTCCCGGCAGGGGAGGGACACGAATCTCCCCCTTCCCCAAAAAGGGGTGAGGGCCACCTAACTCCCCGACCCCCTTCCCTGCGAGGGAAGGACCTAACCCCCCGACCCCCTTCCCTACGAGGGAAGGGGGAGAATATCTCCCCTCCCCGTGTAGGGGAGGGGCCGGGGGAGGGGTCTTCTACGAAGACAGGGGCAACCGTAAACGTTAAGTTGACGCATATGGGGAATGGGGGGGTAGGTCTCACTGCAGGGAAGAGAGCCGGGAGCGAAGGTCCCGGCAAACACCCCTATCACGCGGCCGGCCTCTACTACCTCCAGGAGCCATCGGCCATGGCCGTAGCCGAGCTGCTCGACCCGCAGCCGGGCGAACGCGTGCTCGACCTGGCGGCCGCGCCCGGGGGCAAGGCCACGCACATCGCCGCGCTGATGGGCGGCCGAGGGCTGTTGATCGCCAACGAGCCGCATCCCCAACGCGCCTGGGTGTTGGCCGAAAATCTAGAGCGGTGGGGCGCGGCCAACGTTGCCATCACCAACGAAACGCCCGAGCGCCTGGCCGACCGGTTCGCGGGCTACTTCGATCGGGTGTTGCTCGACGCGCCCTGTTCGGGCGAAGGGATGTTCCGCAAGAGCGAAGCTGCGCGGCGGGAGTGGTCGCCCGCGCTCGTCCAGGGGTGCGCCCAGCGCCAAGCGCTCATCCTGGAACAGGCCGGCCGGCTGGTGCGGCCGGGTGGACGGCTCGTCTACGCCACCTGCACCTTCGCGGCGGAAGAAAACGAAGCCGTCATCGGCCGCTTTCTGGAGGCGCACGCCGACTTCGCCATCGTCGCGGTCCCGCCGCGGCCCGGCTTCGCGGCCGGCCGGCCCGATTGGCTCGGTCGCGCCGCGGCCCCAAGACCGACCGATCTGCCGCCAACCGCGGCCGCAGACAGCAGGCTGGCCGCAGCCGTGCGCCTGTGGCCGCACACCGGGCCCGGCGAAGGGCACTTCATCGCCGTGCTCCAGCGCCGGGCCGACGCCGACGCTCCTCGCGCGCGGCCGAAGCCGTGGCGCCACACGCCGCTCCCGCGGCCGGTCGAGCAGGCCTACCGGGCCTTCTGCGCGCAGACCCTCACGGCGGTTCCGGCCGCAGAGCGCCTGGCGCTGGTCGGCGCCTACCTCTATGCTTTGCCCCCCGATCTGCCCGACCTGGCCGGCCTGCGCTTCCTCCATCCCGGTTGGTGGCTGGGGACGGCGAAGAAAGATCGCTTCGAGCCGGCCCATGCGCTCGCGCTCGGCCTGCGGCCGGCCGACGCCCTGCGCTGCGCCGACCTGCCGGCCGCCAGCCCTGAACTGCACGCCTATCTGCGCGGGGAGAGCTTTCGCCGCGGCGGCCAGGAGGGGTGGACGCTGATCGCAGTGGACGGCTTCGCGCTCGGCTGGGGCAAGTGCGTGGCCGGCACGGTGAAGAGCCACTACCCCAGGGGCCTGCGATGGACCTGAGTCGCATCCTGGTCTTGATCCGGGGCGCGGGCGACCTGGCCAGCGGCGTGGCCGGCCGGCTTCATCGCTGCGGGTTCTCCGTCGTTATGACCGAGCTGCCGCAGCCGCTGATGGTGCGCCGGGCGGTCTGCTTTGGCGAGGCGGTTTATGTCGGCGAGGTGAACGTCGAAGGGATCGTCGGCCGTTGCGTGCCCGATGTCGCGGCCGCGCGGCGCGCCCTGGCCGAGCGCGCGATTCCTGTGCTGGTGGATCCGCCGGCCGCGTGTCGGGCCGCGCTGGCGCCGCAGGTGCTGGTGGACGGCATCATGGCGAAACGCAACACCGGTACGCGCCGCGAGGATGCGCCGCTGGTCATCGCGCTGGGGCCGGGCTTCACCGCCGGGGTGGATTGCCATGCCGTGATCGAAACCGCGCGCGGGCATTGGCTGGGCCGCGTCTACTGGCAGGGGACGGCCCTGCCCGACACCGGCGTGCCCGGCGAGCTGGGCGCGGCCACCAACCCGGCACGCGTGTTGCGCGCGCCGGCCGACGGCATCGTGACGGCCCGCGCGGCCATCGGCGAGCGGGTGGAGCTCGGCCAGGTGGTAGCAGAGGTGGCCGGCACGGCCGTACGGGCCGGCTGCGCGGGCGTGTTGCGCGGCCTCATCCATCCCGGCGTGTACGTCACGGCCGGCACGAAGATCGGCGACGTGGATCCGCGCGGCGCGCGCGACCACTGCTTCACCATCTCCGACAAATCGTTGGCCGTCGCGGGCGGCGTGCTGGAGGCGATCCTGACCGGCCTGGGCAAGGCTCAGCTCAGAGGCACCGAGTCATAGAGACGCCCGGGATTGGGGATTGCGGGGACGTGTCCCCGCTTTG
>JBBIKA010000051.1:9009-20884 GCA_037445695.1 Chloroflexota bacterium | reverse complement strand
GCACAAACTGATCTTTGCGAGGGATACCAGGGTTTGTGCGCATCGCCTGGTACATTTCATCAACAGTTATCGAAACAAACCTGCGGAGGGTCAAGTCAAACCGACTGTCGGCAAGCTCCAAGGCGTAAAGAGCGAACCTGGACGCAGCTTCCGGCTCAAACCCGTCCTCGCGCACTCCATAGCGCTTGACCAGATTGGCGTGGATGTACTCCTCAATCACCCAGTAGCATTTCACACCCCCACGCTTCGTAGACGATCCCCTTGTTGAGCAATTGCGTGACGAAACGCTTGATCGTGTCATAGGTGTTCATGCCAAAACGATACGTTTGGCGCTCGATATTCTGGCCGGCAACAAAATCCTGGAGACCTTGAACGATGGCGCCCGTACCGGTGGTCGAATCGGTTTGGAATTCCACCGCTACGAAGTCGGTAACTTCCGGATGGAGTGGAGCGTGTTGAACGAGGACATAGTCTATCGTTCCGATGCGTGGAAGTGCTACCTCCGGAAAGGCCACTACATTGTTGACGCTCCCGAAGTAGTGACGCGCCAGATCTTCCAGCACCTTCGGCGTTTCCGATAGGGAACCGCGCTGCTCGAATCGGCGCGGGCATATGGCACAGATGCTACCGTGATGACGCACCGAGCATACACCGAAGGGATAATCCAAAAGTCGGCTTTGCTTTATGCAACGGCTGTCGGTAAAGGGGCACCAGTGGCGTCGCCGCACTGTCTCGGCCGCATCAGACCGATTGCTGATCGGAAAGCCGAACACTTCTGCCAGATAGTTGCCTGTATCTGTTGTCATTTCGTCCCCTGGATCAGGGTTTGCCATGTTGCACGAATCTCAGCATGGGATAGCGGGCTGGAGAGGAGCCAGCCGAGCGCCGCGCCGCACTGGCGACAAAAGGTCTCGCTGTCGCTGGTATCTATGGTGGTCATCGGCAGCCATTTTTCGGCCGCTGCCTCGCCGTCCAGCGCCAGTACCAGGATGGTGTCATGCTTGATGGCGCGCAGGTTGCGAATGTGGACTGAAATCGGGTTCTCGGAGAAGACTACATAGGCGTTCGTCAGCCGAAAACCGGCCGTCTTCAGAGCAATGGTCAGCTCGGCCCAGGCATTGGGATCCCAGTTGTGAAAAGTGAAGACCATCCGGCCGGTCTCGCGCTTCAGCACCCGACCGCACTCTCGGAAGATGTCGGCAATCACGGTCATAAAGGGAGTATCTTCGCTGGTGGCCTTGGCCGCCACGGCGCTGCGCGACATGTCGTAGGCCCAGTCGAGCTCGTCCGGCAACAGGCGCGCCAGCCAGACGCGGAAAAACGCGGCCAGGTCGCTATACTGCACGCTGTCGTAGTAGGGTGGATCGGTGACGACGAAATCCACGCTGTGATCCGCAAGCGGCAATGAGCGCGAGTCGCCGTGGATCAGCCAGAACGACTGCGGCGTCGTCAGCGCGCTTTGTTCGTGGACTTCGATCCCACCGTCGTATTCTCCCGCGATGCGGACTGTCTGAACGGAACCATCGGGGCCGATGCGTCGCTCGATGGGCGCCATGGCCCAGTTCCGCCCGCGTTCGATGCGGTCGCTGAACAGTTGTTGCAGGTTGCCCGACGACTTCTGAGGGTTGACCGGGTTGTTCTCCAACGCGGTATACGGAAAGGAGTAGGCGTGCAGTGCAAAGACGTGCCGGATCGCGCCCGGCCGGTTCACCGCCGCACCTTTGTAGCCGCATAAGAGCGAGTTGAATTCCAGCGAAGTCGAGACCAGCAACCCCAGATTGAGCTTGATGCCCCCTGAAAAGCCCTGGAGCAGACGGATGCCATGATAGAGATAGAGCAACTGGCGCGATGAAAAGGTGTCGAGATAGGTGTGGATGCCGCGGGACAGCAGATCATCCGATTTGGGGCCGCCTTTGACCGCAAAGTCCTCGGTCGGTCCGAAGTTGAGGCGTTGGCGCAGGTCATTCGCCTCGCGCATCCGCGCTAGATCGGCCGCCGCCGGCGGCCGCACGAACAGGCCATGCTGGGGGCAATTGCCGACGATCGCGAAAGCCACATACCGATGATAATACGGTTCGTCCAAAAGCTCGCCGTACTTTCGCCCGCAAACCGTGCACGACGTATCGGTTTTGGTCACCAGCCGACGGCCGGTCGGCAACGCCGGCAGCTCGCGTGTGCCGTCGCCGATGGCCCAGGTCTCAGGGTTGATGCGCACGGTACGGTTCGCTTCGTGGCGTAGTTCGTATTGATCAATTTGCACGACCTCGCCGCACGCACAGCGCTTGCGCAGGCCATGCATGACGTATTGGATGTCCGTGGGCTTGGCGCAGTACGGACATTCCGTCTGGAAATAAGGCCCGATCTCCCGGCGTAGGGCGGCAAAGAAGCGATCGAATGCTGCGCGCAATTCGCCGAGTGCGATACGCGTGAGGGACGCGCGCGCCTGGGCGACCGGGATCGGATCTATGTCTGCGCCGATCACGCTGGCGCCCAGGCGGATCGCCTCGTGCAGGGTGGTGCCGCCGCCCATCATCGGATCGAGGACGATTTTGCCCTCAAGGCCGCCCGGCGCATAGTAGTCGCGGCGCTCCACGTCCGGCACGAACTGTTTCAGGATGGCGCGGAAGGTTGTGCCGCAACGTCGCGCCCACCATTTGTGCAAGTAGGTGTTGGGACGGAAGAGGTGTTTGTTGAATGTCTCGAGCTGCGAAAGGCGACTGGCGAATTCCTCAGGGAAGTGCTCGTCAATGGAGAGACTGTAATCCGCACTCGGGGCGCGCAGCAACTCGTCGAAGGCCAGTTGGCGGGCCTCGCGGATGAGCTTTTTCGGTGTCTCAGACATCACGGATGGGTTCATAGCACCAGAGAGTTTACCCGATTTGACGTGGTTTGCCAACCCGGCAGGCCGGTAGGTTTTTCATCCCTCCAGCCACCCCCGCGCCAGGGCATAGCGCACCAGCGCGGCGCGGTTGGCCAGGCCCAGCTTCTCCATCGCGCGGGCGCGGTACGTTTCTACGGTCTTGACGCTCAGCCCCAGCCGGTCGGCGATCTCCTGGTTGGTGTAGCCGCGCGCCACCTGCTTGATGACCTCGGCCTCGCGCTCGCTGAGCGCGTCCTCTTCCCGCGCCGCGGCCGCCGCGTCGCGGCCGCGATCTACCAGGTCGGCCAGCAGGCCACGCGTCATGGCCGGATGGATGTACACCTCCCCGCGCATGACCGCGCGGATGGCGAGCAGCAGCTCCTGGTCGGCCGCCTGCTTGAGCACGTAGCCGGCCGCGCCCCCCTTCAGGCTCTGGCGCAGGTATTCGTCGTCCGCGTGCATGGTGAGCACCAGGATGCGCGCGTCGGGCGCCTTACGCCGGATCTCGGGCAGCGCGGCCAATCCGCCCAGCCGCGGCATCGAGAGGTCGAGCAGCACCAGATCGGGCTGGAGCCGCTCGACCTGCGCCAGCAGCTCAACGCCGTCGCCGGCCTCGCCCACGCACGCCATATCGGCCTGCGCCTCGATCAGCAGCCGCAGCCCCGCGCGCAGTACGGCATGGTCATCGGCGAGAAGGATACGGGTTTTGGTCATGGCAGGTTAGGAGATGAGTAGACAAGTAGACAAGTAGACAAGGGTTTTGTTCATTCGCTTATCCGCACGTAGACCGTTGTGCCGCAGCCGGTTTGCGATTCGATCGTGAGCGTGCCGCCGATGAGCTCGGCGCGCTCGCGCATGCCGTAGAGGCCCAGGCGGTTCTCGGCCGCACCGGAGCGGAGCACCCGTTCGGCGTCGAAGCCGCAGCCGTTGTCTTCGATGATGGCGGTGAGCTGCCCGTCGCGGCGCTCCAGCAGCACGCTGACGTGGGTGGCGTTGGCGTACTTGGCGACGTTGGTCAGCGCCTCCTGGACGATGCGGTAGAGGGCGGTCTCGACCTCGGCCGCCAGCCGATGATCCTCCAGGCCGACGATCTGGACGTCCACCGGGATCTTGAACCGGCCGGTGTATTCGGCCGCGTAGCGCTGCAGCGCGGCCACCAGGCCCAGGTCGTCGAGCACCGAGGGGCGCAGCTCCAGCGCCAGCCGGCGCACGTCCTCCAGTGTGGCCGATGCCACCGCGCGCAGATCGGCCAGCCGGGCGTGCAGCTCGTCGGCCGACGGCGCTTCTTCGACGTTGCGCAGCCCCACCATCAGCGAGGCCAGCGCCTGGCCGGTCTCGTCGTGCAGCTCGCGGGCGATGCGCTTGCGCTCTTCTTCTTGGGCCGTGATGATCTGCCGCAGGTAGAAGGCGCGCATCTGCTCGCGCTCCTGGCGTTCGGCGTCCGCCGCGGCCAGGTCGGCCGTCATCGTGTTGAAGGCGTCGGCCAGTTCGCCCAGCTCATCATCGGCCCAGCGCCGCACGCGCGGGCTGTAGTCGCCCCGGCGCACCGCCTCGGTGGCCTCCACCAGTTGGCGCACGGGCCGGGTGAGCAGCCAGGTGAGGAAGATGGCCGCGGCGATGCCCACCAGCGACACCAGGCCGGTGGTCAACAGCAGCCGGGTCGTGATCGCGGCGATGGTCTGGCGCATGCGCTGCTCCGATACGCCGACCCGGGCGATGCCGGCCTTGCCCTCGAAGACCGGCACGGCCGTGTCCCACACGATCCCTTCTTCGGTCTGGATCGCCACGGTGTGATGGTGCGCGTCCGCAGCGACGAGGTTGGCTTTTGCCAGGCCGGGAGGGAAGCCGCCGCCGAAGGTGTGGGCCGCCACGCGACCCGCGCGGTCCAGGATGAACGCGTAGCGCACGTCCGGGTTGTTGGTCTGCGTCTCGCGCAGGAGCTGAAAGATGCTGTACAGGTCGTTGATCAGCAGCGGATCGGCGGCGCGCGCGGCCAGGTCGCGACCCAGGCTGACCGACTCTTCTTGCAACTGCGTCAACAGCGTCCGGCTCAGCGTAGCGCGCACCTGGAGCGTGACCCCCGCGCCCAGCACCAGCACCAGCGCCAGCACCATGCCCAGGATCTTGACGCGCAGGCTGACCGAGCTGATCAGCGCCCAGGCCCGGCCGAGAAGAGACGCAGCGGTTGACCGAATCAGCGAATCAGAGCGCAGCATGTGCCCTTGTTTCCTTGTCTACTTGTCTACTTGTCTACTTGTTTCCCGATCCACCTGTCTCCCTATCACCTCGTCCCCACCTCGGCCGTCAGCCGCAGCGCGCTCTCGTAGGCGTCGTCGCCGATGGGCACAAAGCGATCGAAGCCGAGCCCGGCCAGGATCGCCGGGCCGGCCGGGTCGGCGGGGAGGCCGATCAGCAGGTCGTAGAGCTGGGCGCGCAGTTGCGGCCGGATGTCGGGCCCGACAACGACCGGCGGGATGCCGAAGGGCGGCGAGCGGTGGATCACCTTGACCTTGCCCGCCAGCGCCGGATCGCGCGTCACCGCGAAGTCGTACACCAGGCTGTCCACCGCGGCGCCGTCGGCCAGGCCGTCGGCGACCGCATGGATGGCGTTGTCGTGGCTGTAGGTGAAGAAGGTGCGGCCGAAGAACGCTTCGGGCTCGGCGCCGAGCGCGCGCACCAGGCTGGTGGGATAGACGCGGCCCGACAGCGACATGGGGTCAGTGAACGCGAAGACCTTGCCCCGCAGGTCGGCCATGCTCCGCGTCGGGCTGTCGGCCGGCACAATCAGGTAAGAATAATAGACGGTCGCGCCGGCCACCTGGGGCGCGACCAGCAGTTGCATGCCGAAATCCCGTTTGCCGGCCACGTAGGCGCTGGTGCAGACGAACGCCACATCCACCTGGCCGTCCCGCAGCAGGTCGTTGACCTCCTGATAGGTGCGGCGTTGCACCATCTCCACGGGCCGGCCGAGCTTATCCGCCAGGTAATTCAGCAGCGGCGTGTAGCTCTCTACGTTGCCGCGCGGGGAGATGATCGCGGCCACCGCCACCCGCAGCGGCAGGATCTCGGCCGGCGGGGTGGGCGGCAGCGGCCGCAGGTCGTTCAGGCGCACGGTGGGGATGTCTCCGGCCGCGGTCGGCGCGGCGCAGGCGACGAGTAAGGGCAGGAGCAGGAGGCAACAGAGGAGTGATGCAAACCTCACCCCCCTGCCCTCCTCTCCCTTCTTGGCGGGTGTAAACCTCACCCCCCTGCCCCCCTCTCCTGCAAGGAGAGGGGGGTGTTGGCGCTCCCCCTTCCCTCGTAGGGAAGGGGGTCGGGGGGTTAGGTGGCCCCGTAGGGAAGGGGGCCGGAGGGTTAGGTGCAGGGAAGGGGGTCGGGGGATCAGGCGGCCCTCACCCCCTTCTAGGTTGACGCATATGGGATTGGAGGATAGGTGAACAGTGCGCATCAGCTTCCTCCCCGGAGCGGCCGCACGGCCGCCTGGGCCAGCATGGTGAAGGCGCCCAGGTCGGCCCTGGCCTCGCAGCAGTCGGCGAGGCCGGCATCCAAGGCCGCGAGCTCGGCCGCGCGGTCGGCCAGCGCCTCCGCGCGCCGGGCCTCCGCGTCCCAGACCTCGACCATCAGATAGCGCCGCCGGGCCTGCGCGTCGCGCAGCAGGGTGATGCCGCGGAAGCCCGGCGCGCCGCCGAAGAGCCGGCTCCACGCGCCGCCCGGGCCGAACATCAGCTCGAAACGGCCGCGGGCCTCCTCGTTGACGACGAACTCAGTGATGATCTCGACCATATGCTGCTAATCGCTCGCGCAGCATCTCTACTGTTGGCCAGCCGCGCAGCCCCTCCGGCGTGCGATACATCCTGCAACTCAGGTAGTACGCCTTGCGTGTCTCGGGCCACAGGTCCTGGCCGTTTACGACGATGGAGGGAGAGCCGAGGAAGCGTCGGCGGGCCGCGTCCTCATCATCATGCACCTCAACCAATTCGATCTCGGCTGACAAGCCCTCCTGGGCGCAGGCGGCCTTCAGGTTTTCCAGCGCGGTCTCCCACGAGGGGCAGCCGGCGAAGTAAAGGAGTTGGATCTTCATGGCCTTGCCTCATGATCACGGCGGTTTGTGTTATTGTAGCGGTTCGCGGCGACGCTGTCAAAGCCCATGGGCTGTTCGCGCCCGGCTTTCGCGCTCCATCCGTGAGACATTTGTCCTATCTTCTTGCTGGCGGCGCAGGTATAATCCCTTCAGACATGCACGGCGGCGTTTCGCTTATGAGCGGCCGCCCGGCATCAAAGCCTATCTTTGGAGGTCATCATGCCCCTTCGCGGTTCACCCTGCGCCATATCGCCGGCGCTCCGGCGCGTCGCGCGTGCAACGCTCGTGATCCTGGCGTGCCTGGTTGCTTCCTTGGCCCGCGTCGAGGCGATGCCGGCCGGCCAGGATCCGGTCGCCGGCGAGCAGGCTTTCAAGACCAAATGCGCCGCCTGCCACACGATCGGCGGCGGCAAGCTCGTCGGCCCCGATCTGAAGGGGGTCACGACCCGGCGCGATCCGGCCTGGCTCAAGCAATTCATCGCGACGCCCGATAAGGTGCTGGCGTCCGGCGATCCGATCGCTGCCCAACTGCTGAAGGAGTCCAACAACGTGCCGATGCCGAACCTGGGCCTGAGCGCGCGGGAGGTGGACGAGCTCCTGGCGTACCTGGCCGCGCAAGACGGCGCGGCCGCGGGAGGCGGCGGAGCCGCGCCCGCGACGACGGCCCCGGCGGGCCAGGGGTCGGCCGTCGTCGCGGCCAACGGCAGCGCGGCGCAGGGCCGGCTGTTGTTCACAGGCCAGGCGCGACTCGCCCAGGGCGGCACGGCCTGCATCGCCTGCCATTCCGTCGCCGGCAGCGCGGCCCTGGGCGGCGGCGCGCTGGGGCCCGACCTGACCCAGGTGCACACGCGCTACGGCGGCAACGCGGGCCTGGGGGCGGCCTTAGCCGGCCTGCCTTTTCCTTCCATGCAGAGCATTTACGCCTCCAGGCCTCTGACGGCCGACGAACAGGCCGATCTGCTGGCATTTTTCGCCGCGGCCGATCAGGGACAGGCCCCGCGGCCGCTGGCCAACCTGCTGATCGTCCTGGGCGCCGGCTCCGGGCTGGCGGCCGTCCTGTTCCTGGGCATGGCGTTCTTCTGGCCGCGCCAGCGGTTGAGCGTGGCGCAGCGCCTGCGCAAAAACGGCAAGCTGTAGCTGGACAATTCTCGGACGGAGGATTTCATGACCGCTTGGGTACAAGAGAAGGTTGCGCCGGTCGAGCGCAAATGGGAAGAGTTCTATCGCAACCGGTTTGCCCACGACAAACGGGTGCGCACCACCCACGGCGTCAACTGTACCGGCTCCTGCTCCTGGGAGGTGTTCGTCAAGGACGGCATCGTCACCTGGGAGATGCAGGCCACCGACTATCCGGCGCTGGAGGAGGGGCTGCCGCCGTATGAGCCGCGCGGCTGCCAGCGCGGCATCTCGTTCTCGTGGTATCTCTACAGCCCGCTGCGCGTGAAATACCCCTACGGCCGCGGCGCGCTGCTCGACCTGTGGCGAGAGGCGCGCGCGGCTCACGCCGATCCGGTGGCGGCCTGGGCCAGCATCGTGGACGATCCGGCCAAACGCAGCCGCTATCAGCAGGCGCGCGGCAAGGGCGGCTTCCGCCGCATCCGCTGGGACGAGGCGTTGGAGATGATCGCCGCGTCGGTGATCCACACGATCAAACGCCACGGCCCCGATCGCATCATCGGCTTTTCGCCCATCCCGGCCATGTCGCAGATCTCCTACGCGGCCGGCTCGCGGCTGCTGACGCTGCTGGGCGGGGTGGCCATGTCGTTCTACGACTGGTACTGCGACCTGCCGCCCGCCAGCCCCGAAATCTGGGGCGAGCAGACCGACGTGCATGAGTCGGCCGACTGGTACAACAGCCGCTTCATCGCGGTGATGGGCGCCAACCTGAACATGACGCGCACCCCCGACACCCACTTCGTGGCCGAGGTGCGCCACGCCGGCGCCAAGCTCACCGTCTTCTCCCCCGATTTCTCCCAGGTGGCCAAATACGCCGACTACTGGATCCCGCTCCACCCCGGCCAGGACACCGCCTTTTGGATGGCGGTCAACCACGTTATTTTAAAGGAAGCCTACGTAGACCGACAGGTCCCGTACTTCATGGACTACGTCAAGCAGTACACCGACCTGCCGTTTCTGGTAGAACTCTCCCCTCTACTGGCCGAATCACCTAACCCCCCGCCTGTAAGGGAAGGGGGAGAGGGCTCCCCTCTCCTCGCAGGAGAGGGGGCGGGGGTGAGGTCGTCCGCAGGGTCGGGGGTGAGGCCCGGCCACTACCTGCGCGCCAACCGGCTCGCGACCTACGCGGGCGAGGAGCACGGCGACTGGAAGCTGCTCGTCTGGGACAAGACCTCGGGCCGGCCGCGCATGCCGCAGGGCGCCATCGGCTTCCGCTGGCAGAGCGAGAAGGGCAAGTGGAACCTCGAAATGAAGGACGGCGCGACCGGCGAGGCGCTGGACCCGGAGCTTTCCTTCCTGGGACAGCACGACGCGGTCGTCCCCGTGGCGTTCGATGACTTTGCCGGCGGCAAGACGCTCCTGCGGGGCGTCCCCGTGCGCACGATCGAGACGGAGGCCGGCCCGGTGACCGTGGCCACCGTGTTCGACCTGCTGATGGCGCAGTTCGGCGTGAGCCGCGGCCTGCCGGGCGATTATCCGGCTTCCTATGACGACGAGTCGCCCTACACCCCGGCCTGGCAGGAGAAGTACACCGGCATCCATCGCGATACCTGCCTGCGCTACGCGCGGGAGTGGATCCTCAACGCGGAGCAGACGCGCGGCAAGAACATGGTGATCATCGGCGCGGGGGCCAACCACTGGTATCACAACAACCTGCTCTACCGCGCCGCCATCGTCAGCCTGATGCTCACCGGCTCGGTGGGGGTCAACGGCGGCGGGCTGGCGCACTACGTGGGCCAGGAGAAGGTCGCCAATCAGGCCTCGTGGGGCGCGATCGCGTTCGCCGGCGACTGGAAGCTGCCGCCCCGCCAGCAGAACACGCCGTCGTTCCACTACGTGCACACCGACCAGTGGCGCTACGAGCGCGGCTTCACCGCCTACGATGTGCTGCCCGGCGAGCAGCAACGGGAGCACACCATTGACTATCAGGTGCGCGCGGTGCGCAAGGGGTGGTTGCCCTTCTTCCCGCAGTTCAACCGCAGCTCGCTGGATGTGGTGAAGGACGCCGAGGCCGCAGGCGCCAGGTCCGAGGCCGAGATCATCCGCTACGCGGTCGAGCAGTTGCAGAGCGGCAAGCTGCGCTTCGCGGTGGAAGATCCCGACGCGGCCGAAAACTGGCCGCGCGTCTGGTTCATCTGGCGCGGCAACGCCATCGGCACCAGCATGAAGGGCCACGAGTACATGATGAAGCACTACCTGGGCACGCACAGCAACATCAACGCGGCCGAGATGGCCCAGGGCTACATCAACGAGGTGGAATACCGGCCGGAGGCCCCGGTCGGCAAGCTCGACCTGGTGGTGGACCTCAACTTCCGCATGGACACCTCGGCGCTCTACTCCGACCTCGTGTTGCCGGCCGCCACCTGGTACGAGAAGACCGACCTCAACTCCACCGACCTGCACACCTTCGTCAACCCGATGCAGGCGGCCGTGCCCCCGGCCTGGGAATCGCGCAGCGATTGGGACATCTACCGGGCCGTGGCGCAGAAGGTCAGCGAGCTGGCGCAGACGCACCTGCCTCAGCCCGTGCGCGACCTGGTGATGATCCCGCTGCAGCACGACACCGTGGACGAGCTTGCGCAACCGGCCGATCCGACAGTAGCACAGGATTCAATTCTGGGCTACATCCCCGGCAAGACCATGCCCAAGTTCCGCGTGGTCGAGCGGGATTACACCCAGATCTACGACAAGATGGTCACGCTCGGCCCCGGCGTGGAGGAGAACGGCGTGGGCATGCACGGCCTGCTGATCCCCGTGGCCGACGAGTATCGCGCGCTGGCCGCGACGCAGGGGCGGCCGTTCAACGGCCGGCTCCGTCCCAGCCTGGAGGAGCCGCTCCAGGTGGCCGACGCCATCCTGCGGCTCGACCCCGTCACCAACGGTGAGCTGGCCTACCGCGCGTTCGAGCAGGAGGAGCACAAGACCGGCCGCAAGCTGACGCACCTGGCCGCGGGCACGCGCGCCATCCGCTACACCTTCGCCGACCTGGTCGTCCAGCCGCGACGGGTGCTCACCAGCCCCACCTGGTCGGCCAACATCAACCAGGGCCGTGCCTACGCGCCCTTCACGCTCAACGTCGAGGAGCTGATCCCCTGGCGCACGCTGACCGGCCGCCAGCACTTCTACCTGGATCACGTCAACTACCTCCAGTGGGGCGAGCATCTGCCCACCTACAAGCCGCGGCCCGACCACACCATGCTGGACGAGACGCAAAACTCGCAGGCCGAGGCGCAGGGCCGGCTGATGAACTACATCACGCCGCACGGCAAGTGGAGCATCCACGCCACCTATTCCGACAACTATCGCATGATGACCCTCTCGCGCGGGGACTACCCGATCTGGCTCAACGACAAAGATGCGGCCGAGATGGGGATCAACGACAACGACTGGGTGGAGCTGTTCAACGACAACGGCGTGTTCGTCCAGCGCTGCGCGGTCTCGGCGCGCATCCCGCGGGGCACGGTGTTCGTCTACCACGCCACCGAGCGCACCCTCAGCGTGCCCAAGTCGCCGCTGCGCGGCAAGCGGGCCGGCATGAACAACTCGCTGACCCGCGTCCGCCTCAAGCCGGTGCTGATGGCCGGCGGCTACGCCCAGTTCACCTACGCCTTCAACTACTGGGGCCCGACCGGCGTGAACCGGGACACGAACGTGTTTGTGAGGAAGGTGGAGAAGGTGGAATTTTAGCGTTTGAACGTTCGAACGTTTGAACGTTCGAACGTTCGAACGTTCGAACGTTTGAACGTTCAAACGTTTGG
>JBBIKA010000051.1:0-8909 GCA_037445695.1 Chloroflexota bacterium | reverse complement strand
CGTTTGAACGTTCGAACGTTCGAACGTTCGAACGTTTGAACGTTCAAACGTTTGGTGAAAGGAGTCATTTATGAAGGTACGCGCTCACATGAGCATGCTCTTCCACCTCGACAAATGTATCGGCTGCCACACCTGCTCCATCGCGTGCAAGAATCTGTGGACCGACCGCAAGGGCGCCGAGTACATGTGGTGGAACAACGTCGAGACCCGGCCCGGCACCGGCTATCCCACCCTGTGGGAGGATCAGAAGCACTTCCGCGGGGGATGGGAGTTTCAGCAGGGCTATGGCGAGGCCCATAAGCTCAAGCTCCGGCTGCACGGCAAGCTCACCGGCCTGGCGAAGCTCTATTTCAACACCGACCTGCCCAGCCTGGAGGATTACTACGAGCCGTTCACCTTTCGCTACGGCGACCTGTTCAGCGCGGGGGAGGGGGACGATCAGCCGACCGCCATCCCGATCTCGGAGGTGACCGGCAAGCCGATGGAGATCGAGGCGGGGCCCAACTGGGACGACGACCTGGGCGGCTCGCCGATCTACGCCAGGAACGACCCCAACCGGCAGAACTTGCCCCCCGCGGTGCAGGCGTCGCTGGACGAGATCGAGCGGGTGGTCTTCAACTACCTGCCGCGCATCTGCAACCACTGCCTGAACCCGGCGTGCGTGGCCGCGTGCCCTTCCGGCGCGATCTACAAGCGCGCGGAGGACGGCATCGTGCTGGTGAACGAGAACAAGTGCCGCGCCTGGCGCATGTGCGTGGCCGCGTGCCCGTACAAGAAGGTGTATTACAACTGGAACACCGGCAAATCGGAGAAGTGCATCCTCTGCTTCCCGCGGCTGGAAACGGGCCAGGCGCCCGCGTGCGCGCACTCGTGCGTGGGCCGCATCCGCTACATGGGCGTGCTGCTCTACGACGCCGACCGCATCCCCGCGGCCGCCAACGTGCCGGACAACGAGCTGGTGGACGCATTCTTGGACACCATCCTCGATCCGTTCGATCCGCAGGTGATCGTGGCGGCCCGCGCCAACGGCGTGGACGAAGGCTGGATCGCGGCCGCGCAGAAGTCGCCGGTCTATCAGTTCGCGAAGGTCTGGCGGATCGCGCTGCCGTTGCACCTGGAATACCGCACCATGGCCATGATGTTCTACATCCCGCCCCTCTCGCCCGTGGTGAGCGTGGTGGAAGACGGCTTCCACCGGCTCGACCTCGCGGACGCCGTCCAGGACTTCGACCTGCTCGACAACCTGGACGCCGCGCGGCTGCCGATCCGGTATCTCGCCAACCTGTTCAGCGTCGGCGACGAGGCGATCATCCGCCGCATCCTGCGCAAGATGTACGCGGTGCGGCTCTACATGCGGCGCAAGACGGGCGACGCCCCCGTGGACGAGGGCACGCGGCAGGCGCTGGCCCGCGCCGGCACGACGGCCGAGGAGGCGGAGGCGATCTACCGGCTGACCACCCTGCCGCACCTGTCCGAGCGTTTCGTGTTGCCGCCTTATCATCGCGAGATGGCGGTGGAGACGTGGAAAGATCCGCTGGCGCACAAGGGCGAGGTCGGCTTCGGCGCCATCCAGCCGCCGGCGCGAGGTGACTGATGAACATCTACGCGCTGTTGGCGCAGGCGCTGGTCTATCCGTACCCGGGGCTGCTGGCCGAGCTGCAGGCCGGCGTGGCCGCGCTCCCCAAGGGGCCCGGCCGGGACAAGCTCGCGGCTTTCCTCAAGCAGGTCGGCCGGCTGAGCGTGACGGAGTGGGAGGAGCTGGCCACGCGCACCCTCGACCTCGACCCCGCGGCCGCGCCCTATGTGGGCTTCCAGATCTGGGGCGAGAGCTATCCGCGCGGCGCGTTCATGGCGAAGCTGGCCCGCGCCGAGGCCGAGCTGAACATTGACCCGGCCGGCGAGCTGCCCGACCATCTGGTGCCGGTGCTGCGCTACCTGGCCGCGACCGAGCGGCCGCTGCCGGAGCTTACCGAGCACTTGCAGACCGCGGTCGGCAAGATGATCGCGATCCTGCGAGAGAAGGAGCGGGACAACCCGTATGTGCATGTGTATGAAGCGGTGCTGGCGGCAGTGGAGCTCTTCAACGCAAAGACGCAAAGACACGAAGGCGCAAAGAGCTTCTTATAGCATCTTTGCACCTCTGCGCCTCTGCGTTGAAGCGGCTGGTTCCGGCTTGCCCGGGTTAACGATTGGAGGTTCTTGAGACACCATGAACTGGAACACGTTGTTCTTCGTCGTTTTACCCTACGTCGCGCTGGCGATCGCGATCGTCGTGACGATCTATCGCTCGATCTATCGGCCGTTCAGCATCTCGGCGCTGTCGTCGCAACTGCTGGAGCGCCGGCTGCTCTTCTGGGGCTCGATCTCGTTCCACTGGGGCATCACCCTCATCCTGGTCGGCCATCTGGTCGCCATCCTGATCCCGCAGAGCATCGTGCTGTGGAACGCGCAGCCGCTGCGCCTCTATCTGCTGGAGCTGACGGGGATCGGCCTGGGCGTCTGGGCCACGGCCGGCCTGCTGATCCTGATCTGGCGCCGCATGACCGTGGGCCGCGTGCGCGTGATCAGCACGCCCATGGACTACGTCGTGCTGGCGCTGCTGCTGATCTCGCTGGTCACGGGGCTGATCATCGCCACGGTCTACCGCTGGGGGTCGTACTGGTTCACCGGCATCTTCACGCCCTACATTTGGGGCATCCTGACCTTTCGGCCCGACGCCTCGGCCATCGCGCCGCTGCCGTTCACCATCAAGCTGCACGTCTTCAACTTCTATCTATTGGCCGTAGCGTTCTCCTTCTCCCGGCTGGTGCACATCATCACCTGGCCGGTGGGCTACCTGCTGCGGCCGTGGCAGATCGTGATTGCGCTGCGGAGCGCCCGTGTACAAGATTAGAAAGAGGTTGTGATGAACATCAAAGGGACACCTCAACAAGGGCTGTTTGGCGCGACGGCCGGCTTTTTCATCGGCTTTGCGGCCGTGGCGCTCTTCGGCGTCACCGCGCAGAAGCTCAAAGACGTCATGGGGATGACGGCCGTGATGGTCGGCTTTCTGGTGGCGATTCCCTCCTTATCGGGGTCGTTGTTGCGCATCCCTTTCGCCGCCTGGGTAGATACCACCGGCGGCCGCAAGCCGTTGCTGATCTTGCTGGGCCTTTCGATCCTCGGCATGGCGGGCCTTACCTTTACCGTCGCGACCCTCTATCCCGACCGCCTGACGCCGGGCATGTATCCCTTGCTGTTGCTGTTGGGCGCGCTGAGCGGCTGCGGCATCGCCACCTTTTCGGTCGGCATCAGCCAGGTCTCCTACTGGTTTCCCAAGGCTCGGCAAGGCGCGGCCCTGGGGATTTACGGCGGGGTGGGCAACCTGGCGCCGGGCCTCTTCACTCTGATCCTGCCGCTGGCATTGGCTGCGGTCGGCCTGGCCGGCGCGTACCTGATCTGGCTGCTCCTGCTGATCGCAGGCACGGCGCTCTACTATTTCACCGGCCGCAACGCGCCCTACTTTCAGTTGCGCGAGCGGGGCCTGGCTCCGGAAGCCGCGCGGGAGGCCGCGGCTCGGATCGGTCAGGAGATCTTTCCGTCGGGGAACATGGTCGAAAGCCTGCTGGTTTCCGGCCGCATTTGGAAAACCTGGGTGCTGGTGGCCCTCTACTTCGCCTCCTTCGGCGGCTTCATCGCGCTGACGGCCTGGTTGCCCACCTATTGGCGGTCGTATTTCGGGGTGGAAGCGGCGGCGGCCGGCCTGTTGACGGCCACCTACTCGCTCCTGGCTTCCCTCGTGCGCATCGGCGGCGGCGCCCTGGCCGATCGGCTGGGCGGGGAGCGCACGGCGCTGCTGGCGTACGGCACGCTGGCGGCCGGCGCGCTGTTGATGACCCTTTCGCACGCGTTTGGCCTCTCGCTGGTGGCCGAAATCATCATGGCGGCCGGCATGGGGGTGGCCAATGCGGCCGTCTTCAAGCTGGTGCCGAAGGAAGTGCCGCAGGCGGTGGGCGGCGCGTCCGGCTGGGTGGGCGGCCTGGGCGCGTTCGGCGGCTTTGCCATCCCGCCCATCCTGGCCGCGTTCGTGCGCAGCCTGGGACAGGCCGGCTACGCGGCGGGTTTTGTGACCTACGTGTTCCTCGGCCTGATCTCGCTGGCGCTGGCGCTGATGCTCGGCCGATCGCATGTGAGGGCGGCCGTGCCGCAGCCGACGTGAAGCAGGATGGCATCTGGGCCCTGGCCATGACGTCAGATCTCACGCAACTTCTGGCCGCCGCGGCCGCGCGGCACAGCCACCTGTGCCCGCGGCAGGTGCTGGGTGTGCGCATCGGGCTGGCGGGCGCGGCCGCGCTGGGGCTGGAGCTCCCGCGGCGCGACAAGCGCCTGCTGGTGATCGTGGAGACCGACGGCTGCTTCGCCGACGGGATCGAGGTCGCCACCGGCTGCACGGTGGGCCACCGCACGCTGCGGGTCGAGGACTACGGCAAGGTCGCCGCGACCTTCGTGGATGTGGCGACGGAGCAGGCGGTGCGCATCGCCCCGCGGCCGGACGTGCGCCCGCGCGCCGCGGCCTATGCGCCGGACGAGCCGCGGCGCTATTTCCAGCAGCTCCGCGGCTACCAGCTCATGCCCGACGCCGAGCTGTTGAGCATCGAGCCGGTGCAACTCGTCCAACCGGTGCGCCAGATCGTCAGCCGGCCGGGGGTGCGCGTCAACTGCGCGGGGTGTGGGGAAGAGATTATGAACGAGCGGGAGGTCATCGTGGACGGGCTGCCGTACTGCGTCACGTGTGCGCGCGGGGGCTATTACGCCTCGACGATCCTCCTGCCGCTGCCGGAAATGGCGTAGCGAGCCGCGCCGCGGCCGTGAAACACGCGGCCCGCGGCGCGGCGCCACATCTGGCCCGCCGACGAGCGGTGTAGCGGCCCGCCCGGCTTCGCCGCGCGAGCCGCTACGCGGATGATTACCCGGCCGCTTCGCGCGCCAGCGCCTCGGCCAACGCCAGATACTTCTCGTGTACCCCTTCGCCCGTCTCCTCGTGCTCCACATGTTCAAAGGCCTCGACGACCGCCGCGTGCTCGTCGGCCGGGATCACCTGGTCGGCCATGGGGAAGAGGATGCCGTCCTCTTTCTGGATGTGCTGGCGCAACAGCGCGGCGTAGCCGCGCGCGTTGGCGATCACCTCGGCCGCGGCCGCGCCATCTCCTGCGGCCAGGCGCTCGGCCGCCGCGCGCATCCCGCGGGTGAACGTGCGGCCCTGCTCATGCTCGGAGAGCATGACGGCGATCGGCCCGACCTCGCGCGGCAACCCCGCCTGCACCATTCGCTCGAATAACACCCCCTCTTCTTTGCGGTGGTGGCAGCCGTCGGCGAAGCCCTGGATGAAGCCGGCCGCGTCCAGGAAGAAGCCGGGCCGCACGGCCTGGCCGGCGGCCAGTCTGGCCGCCTGGGCTTCCAGGCTGGCGATCACCCGTTCGATGACTCGATGTTCGGACATCAAGATGTCAGTAGCTTGCATGAAAGAACTCCTTTAGCAGGGGATAACGTAGGCAACTCAACAACATCACGACCTCCAGACCGAAGTTGCGCGATCATCATACAAGAATTATGTACGGCTGTCAGGGACTTTTGTCGCTTGCGCGCTAAAACCGGCCTGAAAAAGACGTGCCAGCCTGCCCCTGGCCTGTGTCGGCCGGGACAAGCTGGCGGTTAGTGCTTTGTTAGCTTAGATTTTGCATTTTGCCGCATTGACCCCTACCCCCTGAGAGGGGGGCAGGGAGAAGGCTGAATGGGGTTTGCGGGCGGCGAAGCCGCCCGCAAACCCCCCTCTTCAGCGCCCCCGCTCTCCCCGTTCAGGGGAGAGCGGGGGCCGGGGGGTGAGAGATGTAGAAGTGTTGTTACAGTAGCCGGACGAAACCCGCCTGCTCGAAGTGCCGATCTGTAGTCAGACTTTCGTTGATCCCGTGACGACGCATAAGGATAAAACTGAGTGCATCGCACAATGACCAGGTCTTGTCAAGGCGTTGCTGGAGCATAGATAACCCTGCCCGGTGCAAGGCCTCGTCCACATACACCACGGTCACTTCTGGGCTATCTTGCAGGTCAGCACTGAAGGCAAGCGTGGCGGCACGCGGCAGGCCTCGCGCTGCGGCGAGAGCAATGAATTCAGCCAAGATGTAGCTATGAGTCAGTTTATAAGGCGCCGCGTCGAACAGCTCAACGGCCGTCGCGTGCTGAAGTTCACCTGCATGATACAGGCACAATAGACCAGAGGTATCCAGCAGCATTATGGCTCCATATGTTCAGCCGCGTATGCCCTGGCAAGATCTTCATCTATCTGGGCATTATCGGCCCCGGTGGGGTGACCCAGGTTAACCGCGCCGAAATGTCGGCGCAAACGAGGATCTGGCGGAGGCAGTTGACGCTGAAGCAGAGAGATCAACCATTCCTCTGGCGTTTGATGTGTTGCTGAGGCCACCCGTGTGAGCCGCTGCTGAAGATGATCAGGGATCGTGATCGTGATTGAGTGGTTCATACGTCATGCTCCTGATTATAAGTATAAGATAGCGACGCTTTATCTGTCAAGACCATAACCGATTTGTGCTCTGCCGATCCACAACGAATGTTTTTGTGCTCCGACGGTGACGTGAGATAAGAATCCACGATTATGTGCCGGATGTTACGGAAGGCCCGCGCTAGTTGTGCTATATTGGCCGCGTAGTTTCTTTTCAATGAGCAGGGCAACTGTTAGCAGTTGCCCTGCTGAAAGCACGCGCCGTAGCACAAACGATATCCTTGTGGGGTGAACAGCATGTTCGAGCAATCTTCCAGGGCCGTCACCGTCTGGTTGTTCGTGGTCGCCGCGCTGGTGGCCGTCATGGTCGTGGTCGGCGGCTATGTGCGTCTGGCCCGCGCCGGGCTCTCCATCGTAGAGTGGAATCCGATCACCGGCGTGATCCCGCCCCTCAGCGAGCAGGCATGGCAGACGGAGTTCGCCAAGTATCAGCAGACGCCGGAGTTCAAGCTCGTCAACCCGAACATGACGCTGGACGGCTACAAGCGCATCTTCTACCTGGAATGGGCGCATCGCCTGATCGCCCGGCTGGCGGGGCTGGTGGTGGTGGCGCCGCTGGCCTACTTCCTCTGGCGGCGGATCATCCCGTGGCGGCAGTCGGCCGTCTATCTGGCCATCGCGGCGCTCTTCGCGTTTCAGGGCTTTCTCGGCTGGTTCATGGTGGCCAGCGGCCTGGTGGACCGGCCCCATGTGAGCCACTTCCGCCTGACGATCCACCTGCTCACGGCCCTCACGCTGCTCGGCCTGGCGCTGTGGACGGCGCTGGACCGGGTCTACGGCCGCGGGGGCGTCGGCCGGTCGCGGGCGTCGGGCCCCGGGATCGGCGTCCTGGCGATCGTCGTGCTGCAGATCGCCTACGGCGGGCTGGTGGCCGGGCTGAAGGCCGGGCATGTCTCCAACACCTGGCCGTTGATGGGGGGAGCGCTCGTGCCGGCCGGCCTGCTTGCCCAGGCCGGATCGTGGCTGGAGAGCCTGCTGGAGGCGCCCATGACGGTGCACTTCATCCACCGCTGGCTGGCGTTCGTCGTCCTGGCGATCGCGCTCTGGTTCTACCTCCGCCACCGCGGCGGGGAGACGGCCAGGGCCGGGCAGGTGCGGGCCGCCGCGCTGCTCCTGATCGCGGTCATCGCCCTGCAGATCGCGCTCGGCGTCGGCGTCGTCCTCTTCGGCGTGCCGATCTGGCTGGCGTTGCTGCACCAGGCGACCGCGCTGGCCATGTTCACCGTGGCGGTGTACCTCAACCATCGCCTGGTGGCCGCGCCGGAGGCCCGCCGATGAGCAAAGCCGCCTCGCCCACTGCGACCGCGCCCCGCCTCGCCGCGGTGATCGTCGCCCTCTTCAAGCTCCGCATCGTCGCCCTGCTGTTGCTGGCGGCGCTGGCCGGCGCGTTCCTGGCGGCCGACGGCCGGCCCGGCTGGCGCGATCTGCTCGCCTTGCTCCTGACGGGCACGGCCGCAGCGGCCGGCGCGTCGGCCTTGAACGAGTACTTCGAGCGCGACCGCGATGCGCTGATGCGCCGCACCGCGTCGCGGCGGCCCCTGATCACCGGCGCGATCGGCAACCCCAGGGTCGCGCTGATCGCCGGCCTGGCCCTGATGGCGGCCGCCGTGCTCGTCGCGGTGCCGTTCAACCCGGCGCTGGCCTTCTTCCTGTTGGCCGGCGCGTTCATCTACGCGGTGGTCTACACCCTCTGGCTGAAGCCGCGCACCCCTCTCAACATCGTCATCGGCGGGCTGGCCGGGAGCTGTGCGGTCTTGAGCGGCTCGGCGGCCGCGGGGCGGTGGGACGCTCCCTCCGCGCTGCTGCTGGCGCTGGCGCTCTTCTTCTGGACGCCGATCCATTTCTGGAGCCTGGCGCTGGTCTATCGCGAGGATTACGCCCGGGTGAGCATCCCCATGCTGCCGGCCGTGGTGGCCCCGCGCATTGCCGCGGCCTGGGGGCTGGCGCACGGCGTCGCCGCGGGCGCGAGCGTCCTGTTGCTGGCGTTACCGGCCGGCTTGGGCCCCTTCTACCTGGTCCCGGCCGCGGCGCTCACGGCGCTGCTGATCGCCCGCGGCGCGCGGCTGGTGCGCGGCCCGACGGCCCCGCGCGCCTGGCAGCTCTTCCACACCTCGAACCTCTTCCTGTTGGTCATCCTGTTGGCGGCGTGCGTGGCCTCGGCTGTGCAGGCGTGAGCTGTGCAGGCGTGAGCGGTCGGGCGATTGAAATCGCGGCTAACGGGCCTGCGGCCGGGCGTCCGCCTGCGCGGACGCGGCTCCACCCGTCGCCGGTCGGCGCAGGCCGACATGGCGGCGGGCCCGCCCCTTCGCCCCGAATTATGAATGTTAAGAATTTATTCCGGTAATCGAGCCGC
>JBBIKA010000050.1:13889-20886 GCA_037445695.1 Chloroflexota bacterium | reverse complement strand
CCCCCCCACCCCCCCCCCCCCCCCCCCCCCCCCCCGCCGGGGGGGGGGCCGAGTGCCGACTGGCGCGCGGGGGCCGGCGCCCCCCCCCCCCCCCAAAAACCCCACTCAGCCGCCACCCTCTCTCGCCCGCGGAAGAGGGGATCGGGGGTGAGGGCGTTGGCCTGATTGCACAGGACGCCAGGTAAAGGTGAACACTTACTTCACGGATGATAGGGCAAATGCCATGAGAGCAAGACGGATTCTTTTCGGTGTCAGCCTGGCGCTGATCCTGTTCCTGGCCCTTGACGCCCGGCCCGCGCCGGCCCTGGAACGGTCGGTCGCGCAGCGGGTGATGAAGTCGGTGGTGCAGATCATCGCCGCCCGGGAGAAGAAGTCGGGTGTGCTTGTGCCCCAATGGGGCGGCTCCGGCACCATCATCTCGGCCGACGGCCTGATCCTGACCAATTGCCACGTGGCGCTGCCGAAAGCGATGTGGGACGAACCCCGGTTCGACTACGATCTGCTGGTGGTGGCCCTGACGGTGCGCTCCGACGAGCCGCCGCGGCCCACCTACCTGGCCGAGGTGGTGCAATATGATCCCGACCTGGACCTGGCCGTGATCCGGGTCAGCCAAATGCTCGACGGCAGCGCGGTAGACAGGGCCAAGCTGAACCTGCCGGCATTGGCCTTGGGGGATTCGGACACGCTCGACCTGGGCGACCGCCTTTCGATCTTCGGCTATCCCGGCATCGGCGGCGAGACGATCACCTTCACCAGCGGCGACGTGAGCGGCTTCACGCGCGAGGAGGGGGTGGAGGGCCGGGCGTGGATCAAGACCGACGCCACCATTGCCGGCGGTAACAGCGGCGGCACTGCGGTCAACGAGCAGGGCGAGCTGGTCGGCATCCCCACGCAGAGCGGCGCGGGGGGCGACGCCCAGTACGTGGACTGCCGCCACCTGGCCGACACCAACGGCGACGGCGTGATTGACGAGAACGACTCCTGCATCCCCATCGGCGGCTTCATCAACGCGCTGCGGCCCGTGAACCTGGCCAAGCCTCTGATCGAGGCGGCCCGCCGTGGGCTGGTCCGGCCGTTCAGCCCCTCGCCCGCGCCCAAAATCAAGCCGGCGACCGAGCCGCCGGCCGTGAGCCGCCTCATCTTCGCGCCGGCCATCAACCAGGCCGACCAACCGGTGACCGTTGCGGATTCGCTCCCGAGCGGCATCGGCGAGCTGTACTTTTTCTTCGACTACCGCGGCTTCCGCGACGGCGTCGCCTGGCAGCCGGTCCTGGTGCGGAACGGGCAGGCGCTGAGCGACACGTGGCCCAGCGCGCCCTGGAGCGGCGGCCCGCAGGGCATGTGGTGGGTGGGGCTTTCCGATGCCGCCTTCCCCGACGGAACCTATGAGATCCGCATCCACTACGGCGGAAAGACCCTCGGATCGGCGACCGCCAAAGTCGGCGGCCCGGCTTCCACGCAACCGACTTTCAGCAACCTCACCCTGGCGACCGGCGAAAAAGTAGGGGCGGCCGGCAGTCCGCCCAATGCGGACGGCAGTCCGCCCGGCGCCGAGGGCCGTCCGCCCCAGATGCCTGCCGGCGGCAGCGAGCTGCGCGCCGCCTTCGATTACGCCCACATGACCGCCGACACCTCCTGGTCCTACCGCCTGTACCGCGAGGGGAAGGAGGAGGAGCACGGAGACGGCCAGCCTCCGCTGGAAGGTTCGGGCAAAGGAACCCTCCTCCTGCGCCGCAGCCCGGCCTTCGGCGCCGGCAACTACCGCCTGGAGCTCTATGTGGCCAAGAGGCTCAGCGCGACGGCCGATTTCACCCTGGTCGGTGGGCCCCGCACCCTGTTTGGCCCGCTCACCTTTGCCGAAGGGGTGGATCGCCGGGGGAACCCCGTGCAGCCGGGCACGGCCTTTCAGAGCGGGCTCTCTGAGCTCTACGCGTTCTTCGACTACGACGGGATGCAGGACGGCTGGGAGTGGGGCTGGCAGTGGACGATCAACGGCGAGGCGCTGCGGCTCCAGAAGCGCACGTGGGAAGACGGCGAAAGCGGCCAGAACGAGCTTATCCGCATCTACAGCGATGATGTCCTCCCCGACGGCACGTATCAGCTCGACCTGTACGTGAAGGGCGAGAAGGTGCAGAGCGGGAGCTGCACCGTCGGCGGCAAGGCGCCGAAACCGACCCCCACCCCTGAACCGCCCGAGGGTGGCGTGGAGATCCAGGGCCGCATCACCGATGCGGAGACGAAAAAGGGCATTCCCGACGCGCTTTTCCTCGTCTTGCGGCCGGGGATCACCGTGGACGCGTTTCGGTGGAAGGAAGAGCAGGTCTTCGCCATGGCCGAGACCGACCGCCGCGGTTACTTCGAGCTGCCGGAGCCGCTGCAGCGCGGGGAGCGCTATAGCTGGATCATCACCGCCCGCGGCTACAAGCCGATCCTGGAAGACGGGGTCACCATCGCCGCGGACGCACCGTCGCCTTACGAGCTGAACGTCACGTTGCAACGGGCGAAGTGATGGAGGTGCCCCATGCCCGATCTGGTCGGCGAGAAACTGGGCCGTTATGCGATCAGCGCCCGCGTGGCCGGCAGCGCCCTGGCCGAGGTGTACCGGGCCTACAGCCCGGCCCTGGGCCGCGAGGTGGCCCTCAAAGTCTACCGGCCGCACTTGACGGCGGATCCGGCCCTGGTCGAGCGCCTGCGCGCCGAAGCGCAGCGGGTCGCCGCGTTGCGCCACACGCACATCGCACCGATCTACGACTGCGACGTGGCGACCGTGGCCGGCCAGCCGCTGCTCTACGTGGTGAGCGAGTTCGCCGAAGGCGCGACCCTGAAGGACCGCCTGGCCGCGCTGAAGGCCGAAGGGCGGATCATGCCCCTGCCGGAGGTAGCGGCGCTCGTGCGCGCCATCGCCGCCGCGTTGGACTACGCCCACAGCCGCGGGGTGATCCACGGCGGGCTGAAGCCGGCCAACGTGCTCCTCACCGCCGCAGGCGAACCGATGGTGGCCGACTTCGGCGTGGCGCAGGCCGCCGGCGCGGCCGCGCAGGCCCTGCCCGCCGATCCCTCGGGCGCGCCGGCCTATATGGCCCCCGAGCAGATCCGCGGCGATCCCGTGGACGGCCGCGCCGACGTCTACGCGCTGGGGATCATCCTCTACGAGCTGTGCACGAACACGGTGCCCTTCACCGCCGGCACGGCTACCGGCGTCCTCATGCGCCACCTGACCGAGCCACCGCCCCCGCCCTCGCAGGCCAATCCCGACCTGCCTCCCGCCGTCGCAGAGGTCATCCTCAAGGCGCTGAGCAAAGCCCCAGCCGACCGGTACGGCAAGGCCGGGGAGCTGGCCGCCGCGCTGGAAGCCGCGTTGAGCGGCGTCGCGCTGCCTGGCCCGGCCCTCCCGCCCGCGACCGCCGGCCCCGCGGCCAAACGACGGAAACCCGAGGCGGTCATCGCCACCCTGGCGGCGCTGGCCGAAGGGAAGCAGGAAGAAGAGGTGCCGGTGGCTCCCGCGGCCGGAAAAGCGGAGCGGCACGGCCGGGAGGGGATCCGCAACTTCCTGATCGGCCTGATGGCCCTCTTCACCGCCGCGCTGACCCTGATGGAAAAGTTCCTGAAGGCGGTGGACATCCTGCGCAACCCGCTGGTCGGCCTCATCGTGGTGGGGGTGGCGGTCGCCGCGATGGTCATCAGCGCAGGCTACGTCATTGCCCGGCCCCAGCTCTACCAGCGTTGGCAGCGCCGGCTGGCCGCGGCCGGGCTGGCTCTGACCTTGCTCGCCGCCGCCGGTTGGGGCGGCTGGACGGTCTACGACATGCAGCGGCCGCCCAAGGGGTTGATCGTCCTCATCGCCGACTTCGAGCAAGACCCCGGCGCGCGGGCGGTCAACTATGCCCGGCGCATCGAGACCGGCCTCAACGAGGCGCTGGGCCAGCTCAAGGTGGAGGGGCTCTACGTCGAGCGCGCCTACGAGGTCTACACCGAGAAGGACGCCCGCGCCAAAGCGGCCGCGCGCAAGGCCGCGGTGGTCATCTACGGCTGGTACGACGATGCCGGCGTCAACCCCCGCTTCGAGCTGGTGCGCGCGCCCCAACAATACCTCCCCTTGCTCAAGCAGGCGTCCATCGCCCTGGCCGACCTGGACAAGCTGGAGCTGCGGGTGGATCGCGAGCTCAAGGAGATGAGCTACATCGCCGCCGCGACCATCGGCCTGGCCTACTACGCCGATGGCCAGAGCGATCAGGCCCTCTCTTTCTTCGACCTGGCCTTGCGCGCCGCGCCGGCCGAGGCCCGCCTCCTGGGCCGGGAGGCGGTGCACTTTTACAAGGGCTCGGCCCACTTCTCCCTGCACCAGTTCCCCCAGGCCCTGGCAGCCTTGCAGGAAGCCGTCCGCCTCAACCCGGACCTCTACGCGGCCCGGCGCAACCTGGCCGTCGCCTACAGCGCCAACTGCGACATCGCCGCCGCCTTGCGGGAGACCGACGAGGCGTTGCGCCTGAAGCCCGACAGCGGCGATGTCTACTACTTGCGCGGGGCCCTGCTCATGGCCCGCAGCCGCTGGGACGAAGCTGCCGCCGCGCTGGCGCAGGCCGCCGAGCTCTCGCCGGACGACCCGGCCGTTCACGCGGCCCTGGGCCAGGTCTACCGGGAGATCGGCCGGCAGGACGAAGCCGCAGCCGCCTTCCAAAAGACCACGGCCCTGAGCGAGGCTGCGCTGAAAGAGCGGGGGAAGGCCGACGATCCCCAGGCCATCGCTGCCCACGCCGACGCGCTGGGGAGCGGGGGCCAGCTCGAGGAGGCGGTCGCCGAGTATCAGCGGGCCATCAAGTTAGGGGCAGATGGCCGTCCGCCCCTGCGGCCCGACCGCCTGGCCTGGCTCTACCGCTCTCTGGGCCGGGCTTATTGGGAGCTGGAGCGCTGGGCGGAGATGGCCGACGCCTACCGGCAGGCGAGTGAGCTCTCCCCCGGCCTGCACAGCGACTACAGCACGCTGGCCGTGGCCTACCGGGGCATGGGACAGACCGACCAGGCCGTGGCGGCCTACAAGCAGGCGCTGGCCCTCCTCCCCTGCGACGCCAATACCCACGACCTGCTGGCCGACCTCTACCGCGAGCTGGGCCGGACCGACGAGGCGCTGGCGGAATACCGCCTGGCGGCGCAATACGATCCCGAGGACTTCACCGCCTGGCACGCCATCGGCACGCTCCTGGAAGAGCAGGGGAAAGCCGAGGAAGCGAAGGCCGCTTACGCGAAGGCCGTGACGGCCGCCAGCGACCACCTGGCACGCAACCCACACGACGCGACGACTGCCGCCATGCTCGGCCTGATGTACCTGTTGCTGGGGGACACGGAGCAGGCGATCCCGGTCCTGGAGCAGGCCGTGGCCCTGCGGCCGGATGCCGACAACCGCTATGCCCTGGGCAACGCCTATTACGACGCCGGCAGGTACGATAAGGCGCTGGCCGAATACCAGGCCGCGCTCGCCGCCGACCCGCGCCACTTCTCTGCCGCGGTCCGCCTGGGCGACACCTATGACAAACTGGGCCGGACGGACGAAGCCATCGCCGCCTACCGCCGGGCGCTGACCATCAAAGAAGACGCCGACGTCCACGCTTACGTGGGGATGTTGCTGGCCAAACAAGGGGAGGCCGAAGCGGCCGAGGCCGAGTATCGCGCCTCACTGCGGCTGGCCGACAACGTGCTGGCCCACCTGGGCCTGGCGGAGCTCTATCAGCGGGCCGGCCAGACCGACCAGGCCATCGCCGCATACCAGGCCGCCCTCCGCCTGCAAGACGATCCGTACACGCGCTTCGCCCTGGCCCAGCTCTATGAGGCAGTGGGGCGTCTGGAGGACGCGGCGAAAGAGTACCGGGCGGCCATCCCGCTCTTTGGCCCGGATGGCCCCTACCGGGACAACGCCAGCGCCGCGCTGGCCAGGGTGCTGCTCCGGCTCTGCCGGCCGGATGAGGCGCTGACCGCGTTGCAGCCCTCCCTGACCGGCGGCCCCGGTGCGTCGTCGGTCGAGGTGCTGTCCGCGCTGGCCGCCGTCTACCAGGCGCAGGGGAAGGCGGCCGAGGCCGGCGAGATCTACGCCCGGCTCTTGCGGGACAACCCGGACCTTCCCATCGTCCACTACCTGGCCGCCTGGTTCGCCTATCACCAGGACCGCCTGGATGACGCGGGGAAAGAGATGCAGCGGGCGACGGCGCTGGCGCCGGCCTTCTCGCTGGGGTGGAGCAGCCTGGGCTATTTCCTTGATCTGCAAGGGGACCCGGCGGCCGCGCAAGACGCCCACCAGAAGGCGTTAACGACCATGCCCGCCAACGTCAACGCCCTGCTGGGGCTGGGCGCGCTCGCCCTGCAACAGGGCGACCCCACGGCGGCCCTGGGCTATTTCCAGCAAGCCCTGGCGCAGCAGCCGGAGTACGTCAAGGCCGTGCCGGACGAGACGGGGAGCACCCTGGTCTCGATCCACCTCGACCTCGCGCTGGCGTACGAGCGGATGGACCGCGGGGCAGAAGCCGCTGAGGAGCTGGCCACCGCGCGACAGTTGGCCGAGGCGGCCGCCGTCGCGCTCCCTTCGCACCCTCAGGCGCGCTTCCAGTTGGCGGTGGTCTACTGGCTTGCGGGTGCAACCGACAAAGCCGAAGCTGCCTTCGCCGACGCGGCGCGCTGCGACGCCTCGCTGGCCGGGGAACGGCCGCGGGTGGAGGCGAGGCTCACGCGGCTCCGGGGCCGATAGGCTTTTGGATTGCGCCGACACGTCGGCGCTTTTCAATGCGGGTACGAGCCATTTGGCTGCAGGCTTTCGGATTGCGCCGGCACGCCGGCGCTTTTCAATGCGGGTACGAGCCATTTGGCTGCAGGCTTTCGGATTGCGCCGGCACGCCGGCGCTTTTCAATGCGGGTACGAGCCATTTGGCTGCAGGCTTTCGGATTGCGCCGGCACGTCGGCGCTTTTCAATGCGGGTACGAGCCATTTGGCTGCAGGCTTTCGGATTGCGCC
>JBBIKA010000050.1:1545-13789 GCA_037445695.1 Chloroflexota bacterium | reverse complement strand
CGAGCCATTTGGCTGCAGGCTTTCGGATTGCGCCGGCACGTCGGCGCTTTTCAATCGGGGGACGAACTACTCGGCGGCAGGTCTTTGGATTGCGCCGACACGTCGGCGCTTTTCAATGCGGGTACGAGCCATTTGGCTGCAGGCTTTCGGATTGCGCCGACACGTCGGCGCTTTTCAATGCGGGTACGAGCCATTTGGCTGCAGGCTTTCGGATTGCGCCGGCACGCCGGCGCTTTGCGATTCGGGTACGCGCTACTCGACAGAAGAGGTATGTCGGGCAGGTTAACCGGTGGAAGCCTCATCCGGCTGCCGGCAAAGTCACCGTAAACGTCGCCCCGTGGCCGGCCGCGCTGGCAACCGCGATCTCGCCGCCGTGGGCTGCCACCAGCTTCTGCGCGATCGCCAGGCCCAGGCCGGCCCCTTTCCCCCGCCGGCCGTCCTTCCCTGCACCCCGGTAGAAGCGGTCGAAGACGTGCGGCAGGTCTTCGGCCGCGATGCCCGTGCCGGTGTCGGCCACGGCGACCTGCGCCCGATCGGCCGTCCGCGCCACGCGCACCGTGATCGCGCCGCCGGCCGGCGTGTGGCGCAGCGCGTTGCTCAGCAGGTTGCGCAGCACCTGCGCCAGGCGGTCGGCATCTCCCGTCACGGTGGGGGTCGCCGCGATCTCCAGCGTCAACTGCACACCCGCCGCTTCGGCCACGGGCGCGAATTGCGCCACGGCCGCCCGGGCCACGGCCGCCAGGTCCACCGGCTCGCGCTGGAGGCGCAACTGGCCTGCGTCGGCCAGGGCCAGGTCGTGCAGGTCTTCCACCAGGCGGGTCAGCAGCCGCGTTTCGTCGTACAGGCCGGCCACCTGGGCCATCTCTAGGGGATAAACGCCGTCCAGGATGGCCTGCAGGTCGCCCTGGATGACGGTGAGGGGGGTGCGCAGCTCGTGGGAGATGTCGGCGAGCATGTTTTTACGCGCGGTCTCGGCCGCGGCCAGGCTGGCGCTCATCTCGTTGAAGGCGCGGCTCAGGGCGGCAATCTCGTCGTTCCCTTCCACCTGCACCTGTTGCGACAGGTCGCCCCCGGCGATGGCCTCCGCCGCGCGCGTCAATCGGGCCAGCGGCGCGGTCAACAGCCGGCTCACCAGCACGCCCAGGGCCAGCGCGAGGAGCGCGGCCAGGGCGCCGGCCCAGATCAACGCCGTTTGCACCTGGCGCAGGAAGACTTCCCCCTGCGCGTCGAGCGCCAGCTCGGCCGGCCGCAGGTTGATCAGCGTGCCGATGGGCCGGCCGTCCAGCGTCAGCGGCAGGCCCTGCGCCAGCGTGACCGGCGGCAGCACCTCGCCGACCAGCTCGCCCGTGCGGCTGGCGACCACGCGGCCCGCGGTGTCGGCCACGGCCAGATTGGGGCCGGCGCTGCCGCTTCCGGCCCGGCCGCGGCCCCGGCCGGCGCCCGGCCCAAGCTGCGCCAGCAGGTCGGCCACGCCGTCCCAACTGCCGTGCGCCGCGTAGTAGGCCGTCAGCGTCTCGACCCAGGCAGCCTGGCCGGCCGTGCCGCTGGCGAACACGTAGCGCCGGAACTGCTCGCCGGTGGCGCGCGCCGAGATCGCGGCGACCAGGCCGATGGCCGCCAGCGCGATGGCCAGGAACGCCAGGCTCAGCTTGACCCACAGACGATCGCGCAGTGCCCTGTAAGGGTTCACTGTCCGGCCTCCAGCTTGTAGCCCACGCCGAACACCGTCTGGATGTAGCGCGGGTGGCGCGGATCGTCGCCCAGCTTGGCGCGCAGGTTTTTGATGTGCGCGTCAATGGTGCGCTCATAGCCCTCGTAGGCTTCCCCCTGCACCCGGTCGAGCAGCTCCAGCCGGGTGAAGACGCGGCCCGGATGGCGCAGCAGCACGGCCAGCAGCTCGAACTCGGTGGGGGTCAGGTCGAGCGGCCGGCCGTCGAGGGTGGCCTGATGGCCGTTCACGTCCAGCTCCAGGCTGCCGGCGCGCAGGATCTCCGGCGTGGGGGCTGCGCCTGACGTGCGGCGCAACACCGCGCGCACCCGCGCCACCAGCTCGCGGGGATTGAACGGCTTGGTCACATAGTCGTCCGCGCCCAGTTCCAGGCCGACGATCTTGTCGGTGTCCTCGACGCGCGCGGTCAACATGATGATGGGTGTATCGCGCTCGCGGCGCAGGGTGCGGGCCACCTCCAGGCCGTCCATGACCGGCAAGCCGAGGTCGAGCACCACCAGGTCGGGCTTCTCGCGGCGAGCCTGGATCAGCGCGGTCTGGCCGTCGTTGGCCTCCACCACCGCGTAGCCGGCCTGCTCCAGATAGGAGCGCACCAGCCGCACGATCCTTGCTTCGTCATCTACCACCAGGATTTTGGGGCTCATTGTCTCACCTCTGGGCCGTGTTGTTGCTGCTATCTTCGTACTCCGCGCCCGGCTCCAGCAGCCTCAGCTGTATCGGCAGCGCAGAACGAGTTTCCTCAGGCGGCGAGCTCAATTCAAGTTCATTGGTCGGCAATTGGAGATATAGATCGAACCGGTCGGGCGACTGGGCTCTGGGCATGTTGTGCTTCTCTTGAGGATGCCGCGCGAGCGTATTCTAGCCGAAGTCGGCAGTTGTGGCAATCGCGGCCGTATCCTGGTATCCTGCCCGAATGGCGACCGGCCATTCGGGCCCGATTCGTCCGCCCTGGTGACGGCGTCGCCATCCGTGAATTTGACCCCGAATGCACGAATCGCGACCGGCCATTCGTGCATTCGTGCCCTATTAGTTAGTGGATGGCCCCCCAACCCGCCATGATTTCAGCCCATTTCGCCCTGTTTGTTGGAGGCGTCTTGGTGGCCCTTTTTCGTTCCCTGTTGGGGCCTTCGTGCATGCGCCCGCGCACCTTGGTGGCGATGACTACCTCGTCTCGCTTGGCGAAATCTTTTAATGTGCGACCGAGAATCTCCTCGCTGACACCACGAGCATAGACGTTAGCCGTGTCAAAGAAGTTGATGCCCAACTCCAGCGCGTGCTTGATGATCGTCCGGCTTTCTTCTTCGTTCAGCGTCCAGGGGTTGTGGACCCACCTTCCGCCTCGCCGAAGCTCATGCACCCCAGGCAGATGGGCGAAACATCCAGGCCGGTGTTGCCGAGTTTGACATAGTTCATTGGGTTCCTCCTGGTTTGTCCATGAACTCCTCATCGCTGACGTGCTCCATCCATTCGACGACCTTGCCGTCCAGCGCCTCTTGAATGGCGATGTGGGTCATGGCTGTGGTCGGTGACGCGCCGTGCCAGTGTTTTTCGCTTGGTTCGAACCAGACCACATCGCCGGCCCGGATCTCCTCCACCGGGCCGCCCCAGCGCTGTACCCGGCCGCAGCCGGCCGTCACGACCAGGATCTGGCCCAGGGGATGGGTGTGCCAGGCGGTGCGGGCGCCCGGCTCGAAGGTGACGCTGGCGCAGCGTACCCGGGCCGGCGCAGGCGCCTCGAAGAGCGGGTCCACGCGCACTGCGCCGGTAAACCACTCGGCAGAGCCTTGAATCGATGGCTGTGAGCCGCCTCGAAGAATCTGCATGGGTTCCTTCCTTTGTCTCGCTTAGCCTCAACGGCCGGTCATTTCCTGCAACTGCTGCGGGTACCGATCGCCTACGATTTGAATTCGCGTCAGCGCCTCGTTGATCTCCTGCAAGTCGTCCGAGGTGAGTTCCACGGCGACGGCGCCGAGATTTTCCTGCAGACGCTCCAGTTTGCGCGCGCCGGGAATGGGTACGATCCATGGCTTTTGCGCCAGCAGCCAGGCCAGTGCGATCTGGGCCGGCGTGGCTCCTTTGCGTTCGCCGATGGCGCGGATCAAATCCACCAGAACCAAGTTGGCCTTGCGCGCCTCGGGCGCAAAGCGAGGGATGCGGCTGCGCAAATCAGACGGATCGAAGGTGGTGGTCTCGTCGATCTTGCCGGTCAGGAAACCCTTGCCCAGGGGACTATAGGGCACAAAGCCGATGCCCAGTTCCTCGCATGTGGGCAGCACTGCTTCCTCCGGCGCCCGCCACCAGAGGGAATACTCGCTCTGGACGGCGGTTACAGGACACACCGCATGGGCCCGGCGGATAGTCTGGGCGCTGGCTTCCGAAAGCCCGAAGTGCTTGACCTTGCCCTCCCGAATGAGGTCGCCGACCGTTCCGGCCACATCTTCGATGGGCACGTTCGGGTCCACCCGGTGCTGGTAAAACAGGTCGATCGCCTCCACCCGCAGTCGCTTGAGCGACGCCTCGGCGACGCGGCGAATTTGCTCGGGGCGGCTGTCCAGCCCCACCGACGGGCTGGGCCCTTTCTCCGGGTCATGCTTGAAGCCGAACTTGGTGGCGATGACCACCTCGCCCTTGAACGGCTCCAGCGCCTCGCCCACCAGCTCTTCGTTGGTGAACGGCCCATAGACCTCTGCCGTATCGAAGAAGGTGATGCCCCGTTCGACCGCCGCGTGCAGGAATGCAATCATCTCTTGCCGGGTGCCAATGGGGGCATCGCCAAAGGTCATCCGCATACAGCCGAGGCCTAGCGCTGACACTTCCAAATTGCTGTTACCGAGTCTGCGTGTTTTCATGGTTCTCCTTTCACTTATGCACACTCACGGCATTGTTGTTGTAGCAACAATGCGCCGGTAGATTCGACGCGCGGGTTTTGCTGGGCCACACGAACCGGTCTGGCGTCTGCGTCTACGAGGTTATCGCGCTGTGGGATGGCGCGGTGACGTTGCGCCTCCGCTTCGCGTTCGATTCTCAATGTCAACTGAATCAATTGGACGGCTGGATGCATGACAAAACCTCTCTGGAAAATAGTTGCTTAGTGTAACTGTCTACTGCCTTGTTAATCAAGAAGTTACTCTCTTAGCCGTGTAACCTCTCTCACCCCTTATCCCCGCTCTCCCCTTTCAGGGGAGAGCGGGGGTGCTAAGGAAAGGGTTTTGCGGGCGGCGAAGCTGCCCGCAAAACCCTTTTTGACTCCTCCCCGCCCCCTATCAGGGGGCGGGAAAAGGGGTGGGGGGTGGACTAGACAAAAGTGCACAATCTAACCTAACGTGGCACTACCCTCCTCGGTTGCTAGGCCCATTTTGATCCCCTCACCCCCTTTCTCCCCTTCTTTCCCACAACGGAGGAGAAGGGGAAAAGGAGAAGTTTGGAGGCGGCGCAGCCACCGCCTCCAAACCTCTCATGATCTCCCTCTCTTGGCCGAACGCCAGGAGAGGGGAGGAGCAGGGAGAGGGGTGAGGTAGGCAGTTACGTTTCGAGGACATTATAGTACGTCTGAATGCAGGATAGTATAATGATTTTCGCGAATCATTGTATAATTCTGCAAACATGAGAGAGAAATGTATATGAACGGGCAAGAGTGTAATAGAATGATTTCTGGGGTAGTTGAAGCTCCTGTTTTTGGGAGGTATAGAAATGGATCAGACCGTCGCAATGAGTTCGATCAACCTTCAGACGACGGCATACGCTGTGCAGCAGGAACGGGCCAACCGGGCGGAGTTGGTTGAGCGCATCGCGCGCATCGTCCGCGCGGATGGGAAGGCGGAGCCGCTCACGGGCTTGCGCCTGCACCGCGTCTCCGCGCCTACGGAATTGACGCATGGCGTCTCCGATCCGGCCTTTTGCGTGATTGCCCAGGGCAGCAAGGAGGTTTTTCTGGGCGACGAGCGCTACCAGTACGATCCCATGCATTATCTGCTGGCGACGGCCGAGTTGCCCACCGTGAGCCACGTGATCGAAGCATCGCCGGAGCGACCGTATCTCAGTCTTGTGCTCAAGCTCGATCCGACCCTGGTTAGCGCCGTCATGGTCGAGGCCGAGCATCTCGCCCCGCGCAGCTCTGCCAACGTGCGCGCCATTGACGTCAGCCCCCTGGATGCCGGCCTGCTGGATGCGGTCGTGCGGCTGGTCAGGCTGTTGGACAATCCGGACGAGGCGCCTTTCCTCGCGCCCTTGATCACTCGGGAAATCATCTACCGTCTCCTGAAGGGTAAACAAGGGGAGCGCCTTTGCTACATTGCGCTCCGGGGCGGGCACGCCCACCGCATCGCCAGGGCCATCGAACGGCTCCGCAAAGAGTTCGACCGGCCGCTGCACATTGACGCCATCGCCCAAGAGCTTGGCATGAGCGTATCGAGTTTTCACCACCACTTCAAGGCCGTCACCGCGATGAGCCCGTTGCAGTTCCAGAAGCAGATCCGCCTCCAGGAAGCCCGGCGGCTGATGCTCGCCGAAGGGCTCGACGCGTTCAGTGCCGGGTATCGGGTGGGCTACAACGACGCGGCCTATTTTAGCCGGGACTATAAAAAGCTCTTCGGTCTGCCGCCGCTGAGCGACGTAAAACGGCTCCGGCAAGGGGGGCCGGGGAGCGTTGGTTGAGCCGTGTTCAGATACCCATCAACGTCTCATCTGTGCGTTGGCGGATAGGCTTTCAACAAAACAGGCCCGACGTTTCCGTCGGGCCTGCCCACCGATCAAGCGAGCGGTTTAGCGGTTAGCGGTTAGCCCCGCGGCCGCCCCGGAAGCCCATGCCCGGCCGGGCCTGTCCCTGCCCGAAGGCGGGGCCCACGTTGGTCCGCTCGACCATGGCCTTGATCTGGGTCTGCATGTTCTGGACCATCAGATCCATCTGGGCCTGGGTCAGCTTGCCGTCGGCGACCAGCTTCGCCAGCTCGGCCTTCTTGGCATCCAGGATGGTCTGGATCAACGTCTCCTCGCTGATGCCCTTGTCTGCCGCGATCTGCGCCAGCGATTTGCCCGCCAGCCGCTCCGCATGGAGCTGTTCGGCGGTCATGCCCAACAGCGCCTCGACTGCCTCCGATTCGCCGGCCCACTCGGGCGCCCCGCGGCGCAGCATGGCGCCTGCACCGGGGCCGAAGTCCGTGGCCGGGGCGGTCAGGCCGGTGCCCGGGGCATGGATGCCGTTGCCCGGGCCGAAGCCCTGGGCAGTGGTGGCGATCGGGCCGGCCGCCAGCGCCGTGCCCGCCAGCAGCGCCGCCAAGGCGGCGGCCAGAATCGTGATGGTGATCAACTTCTTCATGGTGTTACCCTCCGTTGTTTTGTGTTGAGATAGCGCCGGCAGGTTTCCTGCCTGCTTGACCTTACTTTACCCCAGAGTTGTGAAGAACTTTTGAACCGGTGATGCGCATGCGATGAAGATCGTAACTGCCGATCACTGTCCCATGCGCGCCTTCAACCATGTCCGCAGGTTGGTCGTGGAGAAGGTCTCGCTCTCCAGCGACTTGATCTGCGCCGTGCCCGGGGTGTCGGCCGGCAGGTCGAACGCGGCCAGAATCTCGGCCACGGGGACATTGTAGGCCTTCGCCACATCGTCCAGCGTCATCCACCCCTTGATCTCGTCCGGGTTCGCGCCCGTGGGGAGCGCCTTCTCGCCGGACGACGTGAGCTTGCCCGATACCGACCATACCCCGGCCGCCTTCGCGCCGCCGATGACGCCGAAGAACAGGACCAGGACCAACGCGCCGTAGATGAATGGGTTGATTTTCATTTCGATTTCCTCCTCACCTTCCCACCACCGGCACGCCCAGCTTCAGCGCCAGCGCACCCTCGCGGGGGCACTCGTCCACGCATTCCAGGCAGCCGATGCAGTCCACGCTCTTGATAGTGGTCGCCGTGTGTACCGGCAGGCCCATGGGACACGCCTTCGTGCAGACGGCGCAGGCCTTGCACGATTCAGCCTCGCGCTTGAGATAGATCGGGCTCAGCGCGGCGAGCAGACCGGTCGCCGCGCCCAGCGGGCAGGCGTAGCGGCACCACGGCCGCTCGACGAACAAGGACGCGACCAGCACGATGGCCAGGACGACCGTCCCGCCGGCGAGGCTCAGCTCCAACAGGTTCCACAGCGCCGCCCACGGATCGTAATCGCGGAAGACCATGAAGCCGTAGGCCGCCGCGCCGGCTACGGCCCAGGCCAGCACGCCGTACTTCAGGAAGCGCAGGTAACGGTCGAGCACGGCCAGCCCGGCGCCTCGCTGCTTCAGGGCCTTGACCGCCTTGCGGATGGCCGGCACGCGCTTCTGGACTGCGGCCGAGAAGCGCTGCACCATATCCTGGATGAAGCCGAACGGACAGAGCCAGCCGCAGAAGGCGTTGCGCGCCAGCAGCGCCACGGCCAGCGCTGCGACCAGCACCACGACGTTGGACAGGTGGGCGTGCGAGACGAAGCTGCCGCCGGTCGTGATGAACTTGTAGAGGGTCTCCAGCCCGCCCATGGGGCAATATGCCTCCCACGAGGCGGTGATGATGGCGCCGCCCTCGCCGACCAACACATGGCGGACGGCGATGATGGCGATGAAAAGAAAGACGCCGAACTGAACGAGCCGACGCAGCGTGTGGTGGCTGAGCAGGGCCGCCAGCCCCTTGCGCCGCGGCTTCACACCGCTGTTTACATGGGTGCGTGTGACGGTGGTCATGAGTGAATTCCTCCTGGGTGGAAAGTGGCGAGCACGCAACCGAACAAATCATCGGTTGTCGGTGCCTTGCTTACAGCCAAGAGCATAGGGGGAAGTCGCGAAGCTGTGATGTACAAATCATGAAGAAGTTGTGAAGTTTCAGGTGAGCCGATCGGCCGGCTTGGGCCGCTTTATGCTATAATCCTCGTGCGGCGTTTGGCGGCCGCACGGTTGCGGAGCGCAGGCCGGCGGGGTTTGCGTCGGAGGGAGCGGCCCATAAGCCGGCAGTCCGCGTGAAGGTTGCGAGGTGAGGCATGGAGATCGAAGCTAAATTCGCGGTGCCCGATCGGTCAACCTGGCGCCGGCTGGCGCAATTGCGCGCGTTGGCCGGCTTTCGCCTGATCGCGCGCGGCGCAGGCCAGGTGGCCGACCGCTACTTCGACACGCGCGACGGTCGTCTGCGCCGGAGCGGATTCGCCTGTCGCTTGCGCACCGAGGGCGACCTGATCGTCGCTACGCTCAAGGGGTTGGGCGGCGCCGAGGGCGCGGTGCATCGCCGCACGGAAGAAGAGGTGCGCCTGCCGGCGTGGGACCCCGATCCGGCAACCTGGCCCGCCGGCCCCGCGCGCGATCTGGCGCTGGAGCTGGCCGGAGGCGCTCCGCTCGAGCCGCTGTTCGATCTGGCCCAACGCCGCATCCGCCGAGAGCTGTGCGCCGGCGAACGCCTCATCGCCCAGCTCAGCCTCGACTTCGTGCGCCTGCACTTGACGGCCTTGCGCCGGCCCGCGGTGTCGGCCTATTACGAGCTGGAGGTCGAGCTGGCCGACGCAGGACAGGAGGCCGATCTGGCCGCCGTGGTGGCCGAGCTGAGCGACGTGTGGCAGTTGCCGCCGGAGCCACGCTCGAAGTTCGAGCGGGCGTTGGCGCTCCTCGAGGCGCGCCGGGCGGCGCTCGCGCTGAACCTGACCGCCGAAGAGCGCCGGACGCTCGAGGCCCACGCTGCGGCCGCCGACTCGCCGCATGGTCGCCGCGCCCGCGCGCTCCTGGCCTGGGATGAGGGCCGGCCGGCGGCCGAGGTCGGCCGGCAGTGTGGCCTTTCGGCCGGCCGCGTGCGCTATTGGGCGCGCGCTTTCCGCGAGCGACGGCTGGGCATCTTCCCCCCGGCTGCTGCGACCGAACCGGCCGCCGCGGCGGCCGGGCTCGCAGTTCCGGCCGTGTCCCCTGCCGAGATCGAAACCGCCGGCCGGCCGGCTCCGGCGCCCCCGGCCGCCAATCGCATCCGCACCGTGCGCCGGCTTTGCGAGGCCTATGGCGTGGACCTGCCCCACGCGCGCCGCGTGGCCGACCACGCGACGCAGTTGTTCGATCTCCTCCGGCCGGCCCATAGTCTGCCCGGCAAACGTCGCCGGCTTCTGCGCGACGCGGCGCTCCTCAATACCATCGCCGCAGGGCCGGCGGCCGGGGGCCGGTCCGGCCGCGATCTGATCCTGGCCGCGCCGCTGCGCGGCCTGAGCATGACCGGCCGCCTGGCGCTCGCCTGCACCGTGGCGCTCAACGCGGAGCCGTCGCCGCCGGCCGACGATCCGACCTGGCTCGCCCTGGACGAGTCATTGCGCCACCAGGTGCAGCTCATGGCCGCGCTGATTCGTGTGGCCGAGGCCCTGGATGCCTCGCGCACGCAAAGCACCGCCATCCAGAGCGGCGAGGGGGCCGAAGGCCCGCTCTGTCGCATCATCCTGAAGGGGCCCGCGGCCGCCACCGACGCCGAGCGGGCCGGCCAGGCCGCCGACCTGTGGCAGCGCCTCGCCGGCCAGCGGCTGGTGTTCGAGGCGTTGCCTGTGGCCGCGGCGGCTGTCGGGGCCACCGGGCCGGCCGGGATGCCCTCCCTGCCGGTTTACACACCGCCGGCCGCCACCGATTCGATGGCCGAAGCCGGCCGCAAGATCCTTACACTGCATTTCGGCCGGATGCTCGCCAACGAAGAGGGCACGCGGCTGGGCGAGGATCCCGAAGCATTGCATGACATGCGGGTGGCCACGCGGCGCATGCGGGCAGCGTTCGCCCTCTTCGCGCCTTACTATGAACCCAAGGCCCTCAAGTCGCTCGGCAAGGGCCTGCGCCGCACTGGCCGTACCCTGGGCGCGGTGCGCGATCTGGATGTGCTGATCGGCAAAGCGCGCGCCTATAGTGAGCGCCTGGCGGCCGAAGGCCATGCGGATCTGACGCCGCTCCTGGAGGCGTGGACGGCCGAGCGCACGGCCGCGCGCGGCCAGATGCTGGCCTATCTGGACGGTCCGGCCTATCGCCGCTTTGTGGACGAATTCGCGGCGTTCCTGGCCGCGCCGCCCACGGCGGCCATCGCTCCGACCACCTCGGATCAGGTGCGCCATGTCGTCCCGCGGCTGATCCTGGAACGCTACGAGGCGGTGCGGGCGTTCGAGCGGTTGCTTCCCGACGCGGACCTGGCCACCTACCACGCGCTGCGCATCGAGTGCAAGGGGTTGCGCTATGCGTTGGAGTTCTTCCGCGAGGTGTTGGGCGAAGAGGCCTCGGCGCTCATCAGGCAGGTGACCGCCATGCAAGACCTGTTGGGTGAGCTGCAGGATGCCCGCGTGGCCGAGGAGCTGTTGACGGCCTTCCTGGACGCGCGGCGGCCGCCGGCCGCCGACCGCAGCGCTGAGGCCGCGCTGGCCGGCGTCGAGGCCTATCTGGCCGCGCAGCACAGCCGCCAGGCCGAGCTGTTGGCCGCCTTCCCCGCCCCCTGGGCCGATTTGATCGGCCCGGAGTTCCGGCGTCGGCTGGCGCTGGCGATCGCCGCGTTGTAGGAGGCGCGGCGCATGAACGGAGCGGGTGAACCGGTGATCGGTGTGTTCGATTCGGGCGTGGGCGGCCTTTCGGTGGCGCGCGAGATCCGCCGCCAACTGCCGTCGTGCCCGCTGGTGTATCTCGCCGATCAGGCTCATGCGCCTTACGGCCGGCGGCCGCTGGCCGAGATCCGTGCGTTTGCGGGCGGCATCGCGCGCTTTCTGCTGGAAGAGGCCGCGCAGGTGATCGTGGTGGCATGCAACACGGCCTCGGCGGCCGCGTTGCACTGGCTGCGCCGCGAATTTCCGGCCGTACCGTTCGTCGGCATGGAGCCGGCCGTCAAGCCGGCCGCCGAGCGCACGCGCACGCGCCATGTCGGCGTGATCGCGACGGCCGCCACGTTTCAGGGCGAGCTGTTCGCCAGCCTGATGAGCCGTTACGCGGTGAATGTGGTGGTGCATACCCAGGTGTGCGCCCAGCTCGTGCCGCTGGTCGAGGCGGGCGAGCTGGATTCGCCCCGCGCCCGCGCGGCCGTGGCCGGCTATTTGGCGCCCTTGCTGGCGGCCGGGATAGATGAACTGGTGCTCGGTTGTACGCATTATCCCTTTCTGCGGCCTTTGATCGAAGAGGTGGTGGGGCCAAACGTGGAGGTCATTGATCCGGCTCCGGCGGTGGCCCGACAGGTGGGCCGGGTGTTGGCGCAACGCGGCCGGCCGGCCGGCGAAGGGGATCTTCAGAAAGCCGCTCCGGCCGATCGCTTCTATACCACCGGCGCCCCGGCGCGTTTTCAGGCCGCGCTCCGGCACTTGGTCGGCTGGCAGGTCCATGTGGAGCCGGCGCGCTGGGACGCGGTTGGCCGGTTGCGCGGCGGCGCCTCATAACCCAAAAATATCCCAAATTATTTGGGATATCTTGGGTTATCGCTCTTGTTCCGGTTGGGTTGTCTCTCTCACCCCCTACCCCCGCTCTCCCCTGAGAGGGGCTACCTCTCTCACCCCCTACCCCCGCTCTCCCCTGAGAGGGG
>JBBIKA010000050.1:0-1445 GCA_037445695.1 Chloroflexota bacterium | reverse complement strand
CCCCTGAGAGGGGCTACCTCTCTCACCCCCTACCCCCGCTCTCCCCTGAGAGGGGCTACCTCTCTCACCCCCTACCCCCGCTCTCCCCTGAGAGGGGAGAGCGGGGGTCTTAAGGAATAGGGTTTTTGCGGGCGGCAAAGCCGCCCGCAAAAACCCTACTTAACCAATTCCCCCTCTCCCGCCTGCGGGAGAGGGGGTCAGGGGGTGAGGGCGTTGGGCTAGCCGCACAACACGCGGGTAACGGTGAACACTTTCCTTTATGAGACCATTTGGCCGTTCGCGCTCGTTCATGGTATCATGGCGGCCAGGTTTTTGTCGTGATCGGACTCTTCATTGTTGCACGTCCTGTCAGAGAGGAGATGCCGCGCGCTTTTCGTTGGCCTGTGGCCTGGTTGCTTGTCGTGGTCGGCCTGCTGCTGATCGCGTGTCTGCCGTCGCGTCGCCTGCACGGCGTTCCCTACGATCGGCCCGGACCGGCGCCCGACCTGCCGCTCACCGATCAGTTCGGCCGGCCCTTCTCGTTGGCCGGGCAACGCGGGAAGGTGGTCGCCGTCTACTTCGGCTATACGTCGTGCCCCGACGTGTGCCCCATCACCCTGGCTCAGCTCACCCAGGTCTGGCGGGGGTTGAGCGCGGAGGAAGCCGACCGGTTTCAGCCGATCTTCGTGACGGTGGACCCTGACCGCGATACCGAGTCCGTCCTGGCGCGCTATCTGAGCGCCTTCGACAATGCCCTGGCCGGCGACCGGCCGCGCAACTTCATCGGCCTGCGCGGCACGACCGCTGAACTGGCCCGCGTCCTCGCCGGCTACGGCGCCATGGCCGAGAAGCGTCCTCAGCCTGGCTCGGCCGTCGGCTACACGGTGGATCATACCGCCTCGATCTTCCTCATCAATCCTGCCGGCAATTTGATCGAGCGGTTCCCTTATGGCGCGGCCGTGGATGGCCTCCTGGCGGATGTTCGTTATCTCATTGCACAGGGGAGTTGACATGGGCTGGAAAGGTAGCTTGATCGTTGTTGCGCTGCTCCTGGTGGCTGCCGGATGTACGGCCGTGCTCCCGGCCGGCAATGCGCCGGCCGGCCTCGCGATCGCCGATCCCTGGGTGCGCGCCGCGGCGACCGGCAACAGCGCCGCGTACATGCTCATCCGCAACGGCGGGAGCGACGCCGACCGGCTGGTCAAGGCCGAAGCTGACGTGGCCGCGGCCGTGGAGCTGCACGAGATGAAGATGGAAGGCAACATGATGAAGATGGCCCCGGTCGAGGGGATCACCATCCCGGCGGCCGGCCAGGTCGAGCTCAAGCCCGGCGGTTTGCACATCATGTTGATCGGCCTGAAGCGCGAGCTGAAGGCCGGCGAGAGCGTGAAGCTCACGCTGCATTTCGCGAAGGCCGGCGCCCGAGAGGTCACGGCTCAGGTGCGCTGACCGGCATCAGCACACTC